>CAYSWZ010000096.1:0-12843 GCA_964434945.1 uncultured bacterium
GACGTATCGTTGGCGCGGCGCCAAGCTCATCGTGACCTACCATCCCGCCTACTGCCTGCGCAGCCCCAGCGCGAAGCGGCCGGTGTGGGAGGATCTGCAGCGGCTCGCGCAGGAATACCTGACGGACTAGGAAGCCTCCGAACCACGCCACAGGGAGGGAACGCCATGACAGAGTTCGGAACCGAGACCCGCACCTCCGCCGCCGCCGGCCTCACGCCGCCGCAGGCGATCCAGGCCGAGCGCGCCGTGCTGGCCGCCATGATGCTCGGCAACGAGGGCATCGGCCGCGCCGTCGAGTCGATCGGCGAGCGGCCGTTCTACCGCATCTCGCACCAGAAGATCTTCGATGCCATCGTCCAGCTCTACCATCGGAGCGAACCCGCGGATTTGATCACGGTGAGCGAGGAGCTGCGGCGCCGGGGCGACCTGGAGGCGGTGGGCGGCGCGGCCTATCTCGCGGGCGTGTTCGAGGAGGCGACCACGGCCGCCAACCTCGAAGTGCACGCCCGGATCGTCGCGGAGAAGTCGCTCCTCCGCCAGCTCCTCAAGGCCACCACGGAGATCCAGCAGGAGTGCTACGCCGCGGGCGACGATGTCGCGTCGATTGTCAACCGTTCCGAGGAGCGGATCTTCCAGATCTCCGACAAGGAGGTCCGCAAGGGGCTCCGCCCGATCAAGGAGATGCTGACCGGGTCGTTCGAGGAGATCCAGGCGCTGTTCGATCGCAAGCAGCGGATCACCGGCGTCCCGAGCGGGTTCGTGGACCTCGATCGCGTGACGCTCGGCTTCCAGCCCGGCGACCTGATCATCGTCGCCGGGCGTCCGGCGATGGGGAAATCGAGCTTCGCCGTCAACATCGCCGAGAACGCGGCGATCAAGCACAAGATCACGGTCGGCCTGTTCTCGCTCGAGATGAGCGCCCCGCAGCTCATGCTGCGCATGCTCGGCTCCCAGAGCGAGGTCGCGCTCCACAAGCTGCGGAGCGGCTTCCTCGGCAACGAGGACTGGCCGCGGCTGACGGCCGGCGGCGGACTGCTGCGCGATGCTCCCATCTGGATCGACGACTCCGCCTCGCCGACCGTGCTGGAACTGCGCGCGAAGTGCCGGCGACTCAAGTCGGAGGCGAACCTGGGGCTGGTCGTGATCGACTACCTGCAGATGATCCAGGCCGTCGGGCGCGCCGAGAACCGCGTCCAGGAAGTGAGCCAGATCACGCGCGCGCTCAAGGCCATGGCGAAGGAGCTCGCCGTCCCGATCATCGCGCTGTCGCAGCTCTCGCGCGGCACCGAGCAACGCGGCGGAACGGATAAGCGTCCACAGCTCAGTGACTTACGCGACTCGGGATCGATCGAGCAGGACTCGGATCTGGTGATGTTCGTGTACCGCGAGGAGTACTACAAGCCGGACGATCCCGCGGTCCAGGGCAAAGCGGAGATCATCGTCGGCAAGCACCGCAACGGTCCCACCGGCACGGTCAAGCTCACGTTCCTCCGCGACCAGACCAAGTTCGTGGATCACGCCGTGGTCATGCCGGGCGAAACGGAATCGGGTTTCTAGCTCTGCATGAACAGCGACAACCTCACCGCGCGCGGCTTCGTCTACCTGCGTCGCCGGGCGTTCGACTGGGTGGCGGAGGTCGGGCGCGTCGCCATGCTGGTGGGGGACACGTTCCGCGCGCTCGGGCGCGGCATGCGCGCATTCGGCCTGCTCGTGGACCAGATGGACGCGATCGGCGTCCAGTCGCTGATGCTCGTGCTCATCGTCAGCCTGTTCACCGGCGCCGTCGCTGCGGTGCAGGCGGCTTACCAGTTCGCGGGCCAGGTGCCGCTCAAGTACATCGGATCGGTGATCCTGCGCTCGGTCGTCATCGAGCTGGGGCCGGTGCTCACCGCGCTCATCGTGGGCGGGCGCGTGGGCGCAGCCATCGCCGCCGAACTCGGCACCATGCGCGTCACCGAGCAGATCGACGCGCTCGAGGCCATGGCCATCAACCCGGTGCGCTACCTGGTGGTGCCGCGCGTCGTCGCGGCCATCGTCATGCTGCCGATCCTCACCATGATCGCCAATGCCATCGCGGTCTTCGGCGGCTACGTCGTCTCGATCACGAGCATCGGCGTGAGCACGCACTCGTACGTGACGGCCTTGAAGGACTTCTTCTACATGAAGGACCTGTGGTCGGGCCTCATCAAATCGCTGTTCTTCGGCGCCATCATCGGCTGGATGGGGTGCTACTACGGCTTCCGCACCGAAGGCGGCGCCGAGGGCGTCGGCGTGGCCACGACGCGCGCGGTGGTCTCGGCGTGCGTGCTGGTGCTGGTCAGCGACTACGTGCTCGCGAACGTCCTGTTCCGGTTCATCTTCGCGTCATGATCCGCATCCGGGGCCTGCGCAAGAAGCTGGGCGACAAGCAGGTCCTCGATGGCGTGGACCTCGACATCCCCACCGGCTGCACCATGGTGATCCTCGGGCGCAGCGGCACGGGGAAGAGCGTGCTGCTGAAGCACGTGATCGGCCTCATGCAGCCGGACGAGGGCACGATCGAGGTGGACGGCAAGATCATGACGGGCCTGCCCGAGCGCGAGCTGAACGAGGTCCGCAAGCGCTTCGGCATGCTGTTCCAGAGCGCGGCGCTGTTCGACTCGCTGTCGGTGGGCGAGAACATCGCGCTGCCGTTGCGCGAGCACACGCACATGAGCCCCGCCGAGATCAGCCAGCGCGTCCGAGAGCGGCTGGAGTGGGTCGGCATGGAGGGGATCGAGAACAACCGGACCTCTTCGCTGTCGGGCGGCATGCGCAAGCGCGTGGGGCTCGCGCGCGCGATCGCCATGGACCCCGCCTACATCCTCTACGACGAGCCGACGACCGGGCTCGACCCGATCATGGCCGACGTCATCAACCGGCTGATCCGCGCGCTGCAGAAGCGCATCGGCGTCACGTCCATCGTCGTCACGCACGACCTGCACAGCGCGATGACGGTCGGCGACCGGCTGGCGATGATCCACGGCGGCCGCGTGGTCTTCACCGGCACGCCGGCGGAGGCTCACGAGACGAGCAACGAGCGGGTCCGGCAGTTCATCGAGGGCAACAGCGAGAACGCGGCCGGCGCGGTGTAGACTGCGCGGCCGTGCGAAGTCGAGGCGACCACTCTTTCATCCGACCACCCCTTCACCCAAGGAGCAGCGCGGCTTGAGCCGGAGAACGGAGATCCAGGTCGGAGCCACGGTGCTGGTGGCGCTCGGAATCACGCTGTGGGGCGTCACATGGCTCAAGGAAGTTTCGTTCAATAAGAAATATCGCGTCTGGCACGTCACGTTTCCGCAGACGGGCGGGCTGTCCACGAGCGACGAGGTGCAGGTCAACGGGCTGCGGAAGGGCACCGTGTCCGACGTCGCGCTCGCCGGGGACCACGTCCTGGTGGACCTGGCCCTCTCCTCCGACATCCAACTCACGAGCGAGTGCCGCGTGGCCATCCGCAACGTCGGGCTGATGGGCGAGAGGGTCATCGGCGTGGACCTGCACACGGGCGGCAAGGCCTATACCGCACGCGACACGATCCCCGGGCTGTACGAGCCCGGCGTTGAGGAGGTTGTGGGGGGAATGGGCGCCACCGTCGACGCGATCACGGACCTCGCCACGCAGCTCAAGAAGATGGCGGACGTCATGGACAAGGACGGGAGCCTCAACCAGACGATGATGAACTTCCGGAAGACGAGCGAGGAACTGAAGCTGGCGGTGACCGAGAACCGCGCCGTGCTGAAGCAGACGCTCGCCAATCTCAACGCAGCCTCGCGCACGGCGAAGGCGCTCACCACCGACCGCGAGGCGGATCTCAAGCAGACGCTCGACTCGATCGAGCGCTCCGCGGAGAGCATGGAACGGCTCACGTCGCGGCTGGATTCCCTGCGCACCACGCTCCAGTCGACGTCGAGCAAGATCGATCACGGCACCGGCACGCTCGGCAAACTCGTCAACGACCCCAAGCTCTACGACGACGCCCGCGAGTCGGTGACGCAACTCCGGCTGCTCATCGAGGACATCCGGAAGAACCCGAAGAAGTACGTCAACGTGAAGGTGTTCTGATCGACTGAGCCGGCGCGACCGGACATGCTCCTCCCCATGCCCACACCACCCGCCCTCGCACGAGATCTCCCATGAAGCCCAGCGGCAAGGCCCCGAAAGCACCCAAGTCGAGTTTCTTCTGCACGGCCTGCGGCAACGAGCAGCCGCGCTGGTTCGGGCACTGCCCGGCCTGCGGCGAGTGGAACACGGCGAGCGAGGCGCCCGCATCGCGCGCCGCGACGCCGCAGGCGTCGAAGGCGCTCACCTCCGCCAAGCGCTGGGTGCCGGCCGGCGGGCAGCGCGCAACGGGGCCGGTCGCGCTCGCCGACGTGACCATGGAGTCCACCGAGCGGACGCGCACCGGCATGCGCGAGTTGGACCGCGTGCTCGGAGGCGGCATCGTGCCGGGCTCGCTGCTGCTCGTCGGCGGCGACCCGGGGATCGGCAAGAGCACGCTCCTCCTGCAACTCGCGCGCGCGTTCGCGCTCGACGGCCGCAAGGTGCTCTACGTCTCCGGGGAGGAGAGCGAGCAGCAGATCCGCCTCCGTGCCTCGCGGCTCGGCAGCGTGCCCGCGAACCTGCTGCTCCTGTGCGAGACCGATCTCGAGACGGTGCTCGAGACCGCCATACAGGTGAAGCCGGACGCGCTGATCGCCGACTCGATCCAGACCCTGTCGCGCGCCGACCTCGAGGGCGGCCCCGGCACGGTGACGCAGGTGCGCGAGTGCGGGCTCGCCATGCTCCACTACGCCAAGGCGTCCCGCACGCCCGTGTTCCTCGTCGGCCACGTCACGAAGGACGGCGCCGTCGCGGGCCCGCGCGTGCTCGAGCACATGGTGGACGCGGTCCTCTACCTGGAGGGGGAGCGCTACCAGCATTACCGCGTGCTGCGCGCGGCCAAGAACCGCTTCGGCAGCACCAACGAGCTGGGCGTGTTCGAGATGCTCGACTCCGGCCTGCGCGAGGTGGCGAACCCGAGCGAGGCGTTCCTGTCCGAGAGCACGCGCGACGTCCCCGGCGTGGCGGTGGTGGCGAGCCTCGAGGGCGCGCGGCCGCTCCTGGTCGAGGTGCAGGCGCTGGTGTCGACCTCGTTCTACGGCACGCCGCAGCGGGTGACGAGCGGCTACGATCCGCGCCGCCTGGCGGTGCTGCTGGCCGTGCTCGAGCGCCGCGTCGGCTTGCGGCTCGGGAAGCACGACGTGTTCGTCACCGTGACCGGCGGCTTCAAGCTGGACGACCCGGGCGCCGACCTGGGCGTGGCGCTTGCCATCGCCTCGAGCTTCCGCTCGCGCCCGGTGCTGTCGCGCACGCTCGCGCTCGGCGAGGTGAGCCTGTCCGGCGAGCTGCGGCGCGTCCCTCGCCTGGATGCCCGGCTCCGCGAGGCGGCGCAGATGGGCTTCGCGCGCGCCGGCTTCCCGCGCGCGCAAGCGGCGGACGCGGAGGGTTCCGGCCTCGAGCTCGTGCCGCTCACCACGCTCCGCGAGGCGTGCGAGCTGCTGCTCGGCGACAAGGTGGACGCGCCGCGCCTCGAAGCGGCCGCCCCCCGCGAGGAGGCCCGCCCGATCGAGCGCATCGCGGCCGCTGCGGCGGCCCGTGCGAAGGGGGAGCGGTGAATCCTCCCGAGCCACGCACCCTGAGCGAGGCGGCGCGGCGCGTGCAGGATGCGCTCCGCGCCGGCGGGTTCACGAACACGGTGCTCGAACTCGACGTTCCGGTGCGGACCGCGGCCGCGGCCGCCGAGGCGGTCGGCTGCACCCCGGCTCAGATCGTCAAGTCGCTGGTGTTCCAGGGCGCGGTGAGCGGCGTGCCGGTGCTGGTGGTGGCGAGCGGCTCGCACCGCGTGAGCGAGGCGCGGCTCGCGGCGCTGCTCGGCGAGCCCGTGGCCATGGGCCCGCCCCGGTTCGTGCGCGAGGTGACGGGGTTCGCCATCGGCGGGATCCCGCCGATCGCGCACGCGCGGACGCTCGACACCCTCGTGGACGCGCACCTCCTCCAGCTCGGAAGCCTGTGGGCGGCGGCCGGGCATCCCAACTCGGTGTTCGCGCTCACCGGCGAGGAACTCGTGCGCATGACGAACGGCCGGGTGGTCGAGGTGGCCGAATGACGGTGTGCGCGATCCTGCTGTGCGCCGGTCGCGGCGAGCGGCTGGGCGCCGGCGTCGCGAAGCCGCTCGCGCCGCTCGCCGGCCGGCCGCTCTTCACGTGGAGCCTCGACGCGCTCCATCGCTCGGAGGCGATCGACGGCATCGTGCTCGTGGGCCCGGTGCGAACGCTGCGGGAGCTGGTCGCGGCGAGCGGCTGCGACGCGCGGAAGGTCGTGGCGTACACCGAGGGCGGGGACCAGCGCCAGCACTCGGTCGGCCGCGGGCTGCACGTGCTCCCGGAGGGCTGCGACCTGGTGGCGGTGCACGATTCGGCGCGTGCGCTGGTGAGTCCCGAGGTCATCGCGCGTGCGGTCGCGGAAGCGCGCGAGCACGGCGCCGCGATCGCCGCGATTCCGCAGGCGGACACGTTGAAGCAGGGCACGCTCGGGCTCGTCACCGGCACGGTGGCGCGCGCGGGCCTGTGGGCCGCGCAGACCCCCCAGGTCTTCCGCCGTGACTGGCTGGAACGGGCCCACCTGGAGGCGACGGAGGTGGCCACGGACGATGCGTCTCTGATCGAGTGGCTCGGGCACCCGGTCCGGCTGTCGCTCGGCGAGCGGCTCAACTTCAAGATCACCACGCCCGCGGACCTCGAGCTGGCGGAAGCCTGGTTGACGCACCGCGCCGGCGTCGCCGCGCGGTTCGAGGGCCGCGCATGAGCCTGCGCGCGGGGCTCGGCTACGACGTGCATCGCGTGCAGGCCGGGCGCGCGCTCGTCCTGGGCGGCGTCCGTCTCGAGAGCGACTGGGGCCTGGACGGCCACTCGGACGCCGACGTGCTGCTGCACGCGATCGGCGACGCGCTCCTGGGCGCGGCGGGCCTCGGCGACCTGGGCGAACACTTTCCGCCCGGCGAGGCGCGCTGGAAGGATGTCTCGAGTCTCGAATTGCTCGCACACATCGCCACGCTGCTGCGCGGGCGCGGGGCGAGCGTCGCGAACGTGGACGCGATGCTGATCGCCGAGGCGCCGAAGCTCGCGCCGCATCGCGCCGCGATGTGCGCGAACATCGCCCGCGCGCTGGGCATCGATCCGGGCCGCGTGAGCGTCAAGGCGACCACGAACGAGGCGCTCGGCGCGATCGGCCGCCGCGAAGGCCTGGCCGCGATGGCGGTGGCGCTGGTGGACGTGGCCTGAGCGCGGCGGGCGTGCACCCACTCGCCCTCCCGGCGCGTGTTAGCTTTCTCCCCACATGACCCCGACCCCGGATCGCGTCCGCGTCCGCTTCGCCCCGAGCCCGACCGGCTGGCTCCACGTGGGCGGCGCCCGGACCGCGTACTTCAACTGGCTCTTCGCCCGGAAGCACGGCGGGGCTTTCGTGCTGCGCATCGAGGACACCGACGCCGAGCGCTCGTCGGACGCGAGCGAGCGCGGCGTGCTCGACGACCTCCGCTGGCTGGGCCTCGCCTGGGACGAGGGCCCGGACGTGGGCGGGGCGTACGGCCCCTACCGCCAGAGCGAGCGGCTTTCGCTCTACCACGAGCACGCCGACCGCCTGCGCGCGAGCGGTCACGCGTATCGCTGCTTCTGCACCGACGCCGAGCTCGAATCGCGGCGCGCCGCGGCGGTCGCGGCCGGCCGCCCGCCGCAGTACGACGGCCGTTGCCACGCACTGGCGGCGGACACTTCGGACGCGCGCGCCGCGGCGGGCGAGCCGTACAGCATCCGGTTCGTGGTGCCCGCGAGCGACACGCTGCTCCGCGACGAAGTGCGGGGCGACGTGCTGTTCCCCGCCGGCATGGTGGGGGACTTCGTCCTCCTCCGCTCGAACGGACTGCCCACCTACAACTTCGCCTGCGTCGTGGACGACCAGCTCATGGCCATCTCGCACGTGCTCCGCGCCGAGGAGCACCTGGCGAACACGCCGCGCCAGCTCATGCTCTACGACGCGTTCGGCTGGAGCGCGCCGGTGTTCGCGCACGTGGCGCTGATCCTCAACGCCGACCGGACCAAGTTGAGCAAGCGCGAGGGCGAGGCGGCGGTGGCGGTGGGCGACTGGCGGCGCGCGGGCTACGTGCCCGAGGCGATGCTCGCCTACCTCGCGCTGCTCGGATTCCATCCGGGCAATGATCGCGAGGTGCTGCCGCGCGACGAGATGACGGCGGCGTTCGCACTCGACCGCCTCGGGCGCAGCGGCTCGGTGTTCGATCCGGCGAAGCTCAAGTGGATGAACGCGCACTGGCTGCACCACGCGAGCGGCGGCACGATCGCGGACTGGGCGGCGGACGCGGGCGCGGACGCACCGGAATTCGTGCCGGCCGCGGCGCGCGCTTGGCCGCGCGAGACGCTCGAGCACGTGCTCGACGCCGTGCGCGGCAACCTGGCCACGCTCGCCGAGCTGCCGGGGGAGCTGGCGCCGTTTCTCGAGGACTCGCCCGCGGTCGAACCGGAGGCCGCGCAGGCGCTCGGCGCGCCGCGCGCCGCGGTGGTGTGCGCGGCGGCGGCCGCGGGCCTGGCGGCGCTTGCGGACTGGCGCGCGGAAGGGGTTAAATCCGTGTTCCATGCGCTGGCTCCGGCCCTGGGAGTGAAGGGCCGCGAGCTCTACCAGCCGATCCGCGCTGCGCTCACCGGGCGCACGCACGGCCCGGAGCTGCCGGTGGTCGCGGAGCTGCTCGGCCGCGAGCGCTGCGTGGCGCGGCTCGAGCGCGCGGGCAGCCGGCAGACGACAGCGTGAAGACGTAGCCGATTCGCGATTCCGACCGCTCCGCCCTCCGGACCCTCCGGGCTCTCCGGCCGCGGGAACTCGTGCGCAGTCCATTACAGGGAGGATACGGACCATGAAGGTCGCGGTGCT
The DNA here is from genome assembly GCA_964434945.1 of uncultured bacterium. Taxonomy (GTDB): domain Bacteria; phylum Eisenbacteria; class RBG-16-71-46; order RBG-16-71-46; family RBG-16-71-46; genus JAIOPA01. Next base: position 8,995 of record CAYSWZ010000096.1, read on the forward strand.
CATGGGAGGGCGCTCGAGCGAGCGCGAGATCTCGCTCCGCACGGGGCAGGGTGTGGCGCAGGCGCTCCGCAACCTCGGTCACGACGTGACTTCGGTGGACGCGGTCGACGGCTCGGTGCTCAACGCAGGCAAGGAGGAGGCCACTGCGCCCAAGCGCGAGACCGTGCTCAAGCTGCCGTTGAGCGCGATGCTGGCGGCGGTGCAGTCCCCGGCGGTGCGCGAGGCTGATGTCGTGTTCATCGCGCTCCACGGCACCTACGGCGAGGACGGCATCATCCAGGCGGCGCTCGAGCTGGCGGGCAAGACGTACACGGGCTCGGGCGTGCTGGCGAGCGCCATCGCCATGGACAAGGCCATGAGCAAGCGCGTGTTCGAGCGCGAGGCGATCCCCACGCCGCATTGGATCGTTCTCGAGACGGGGGTGCCGGGTCGCAGCATCGACACCAGCCTGCTCGGCGGCTATCCGCTCATCGTGAAGCCGAACGCCGAGGGCTCGACCGTGGGCCTGACGCTCGTCAAGCACCCCTCCGAGCTGGACGCGGCGCTCGAGAAGGCGGGCCAGCACGACCACCAGATCCTCGTCGAGCAGTACATCGAGGGCCGCGAGCTCACGGTCGCGGTGGTCGGCGAGGAGGCCTACCCGATCGTCGAGATCAAGCCGAAGAGCGGCTTCTACGACTACGAGGCCAAGTACACGAAGGGCAAGACGGAGTACATCTGCCCGGCGCCGCTCGACAAGGAGATGGGGCGGCACCTGCGTGAGCTGGCGGTCGAGTGCGCGGCCGTGCTCGGCTGTCTGGGCGTCGTGCGCGTGGACTTCCGGCTGTCGGAGGAGGACGAGCCGTACGTGCTCGAAGTGAACACCGTGCCGGGCATGACGCCCACGAGTCTCGTGCCGATGGCCGCGGCGGCCAAGGGAATGACCTACGACCAGCTCGTGGCACGGATGGTGGACATGGCCCGCGCCGACGCCAAGATCGCACGCGCCGCCGCACACTGACCCAGCACACCCCGAAGCCCCGCCAGGGGCGGAGATCCCATGGACCGCACGCTGGACTTCCTCAAGGAACTCGTCGATGCGCACGGCGTCCCCGGCTTCGAGGACGACGTCGCCGTGATCATGCGGAAGCACCTGAAGGACGTGGGCACGATCAGCCAGGACCGGCTCGGCAGCTTCATCTGCGAGAAGGTCGGCGATCCGAAGGGGCCGAAAGTCATGCTCGCCGGGCACCTCGACGAGGTCGGCTTCCTGGTGCGCTCGGTCACGAAGGAGGGCTTCGTCAAGTTCCTGCCGCTCGGCGGCTGGTGGGGGCACGTCGTGCTCGGGCAGCGGCTGATCGTCAAGACGCGGAAGGGCGACGTGGTCGGCGTGGTGGGCAGCAAGCCTCCTCACGAGCTGCGCGAGGAGGACCGGAAGAAGGTCCTCGAGATCAAGGACATGTACATCGACGTCGGGGCGTCGGGCGACTGGGACGTGAAGAAGAAGCTCGACATCCGCCCCGGGGACCCGATCGTGCCGGACTCCGCGTTCACGGTGATGGCGAACCCGAACCTGCTGCTGGCGAAGGCGTGGGACAACCGCATCGGTTGCGCGCTCGCGGCGGAGACGGCGCGCCGCCTGGTCGGCCAGAAGCACCCGAACATCGTCTACGCCGTGGCCACGGTGCAGGAGGAGGTCGGGCTGCGCGGCGCGAAGACCTCGTCGAGCAAGATCCGGCCCGACGTCGGCATCGCGCTCGACGTGGGCATCGCGCACGACACGCCCGGCACCGAGGGCGACGAGAAGCTGGGGGGCGGGCCGCTCGTCGTCATCTACGATTCCTCCAGCATCCCGAATCGCCGCCTGCGCGACCTGGTGATCGAGACCGCGGAGGAACTCGAGGTGCCGCTGCAGTTCGAGGCGGTGGAGCGGGGGGGGACCGACGCCGGGCGGATCCACCTGTCCGGGGAGGGCGTGCCGAGCCTGTCGATGGGGGTGGCGGCGCGCTACATCCACAGCCACGCCAGCATCATCGACCGTCGCGACTACGAGGCCACCGTCAAGCTCCTGGTGGCGGTGGTGAAGCGGCTCGACAAGAAGACGGTCGAGTCCCTGATCTGAGCGCTGGCCCCGCATGATCGCGATCCTGCTCGCGGAGCCCGTGCGCAAGCCGTGGAACCTGCCGGCTTGGCTCACGCCCGACCCGGAGCGCGTCGGCCTCATCCTGCTGCGCCTCGCGTTGTCGCTCCTCGCCGTATGGCTCCTCCGGCAGGTGCTGTTCCTGTTCATCACCCGCGGGGAGAAGTGGCTGGAGAAGGCGGCGCGCGAGACGCCGCAGGGGATGCAGCGGGCGCACACGCTGAGCCAGATCCTCCGCCAGTCGGTCACGACGCTGCTGCTCGGCTGGCTGGTCGTGCACGTGCTCGAGATCTTCGGCTGGGACGTGAAGCCGCTCCTCGTGGGCGCCAGCATCGTCGGCGCCGCGCTCGGGTTCGGCGCGCAGTACCTCGTCCGCGACCTCATCGCCGGCACGTACATCTTCATCGAGAACCAGTACGTGGTGGGCGAGTTGATCGAGGTGAACGGCGTTCCCGCGACCGTCGAACTCGTGACGCTGCGCAGCACGCGGCTGCGGGATTTCAACGGCAGCGTGATCCACGTCCCGAACGGCGAGCTGCGGATCGTGGTGAACAGGAGCCGCGACTGGAATCGCGCCATCGTGGACCTGCCCGTCGCCCCGGGGCAGGACCTGGGCGCGATGTTGCGGGTCACCGACCGCGTGATCGGGGAGATCAACGCCGACACCGCCTGGCACGATCTGCTCGTGGATCCGTTCGTGGTGCTCGGCATCGAACGGGCGGGCCCCGAGGGCGCGGTGCTCCGCCTGGTGGCGCGTGCGCGCCCCGGCGGCGACGCGGCGCGGCTCGCGCGCGAGGCTCGGCTGCGGTTGTTGCAGAGTTGGAGCGACGCGGGCATCCGTACCGTGGCCGAGCTGGGACTGCGGCCGGGGCGTCCGGCCCTGGACCCGGGGCCGGCGCCGGGTGCCTGAACCGGGAATCCCCAGGGAGGCTGCATTGCCGCTGCGCATCTACGACACGCTCACGCGCGAGAAGCGCGACTTCGTCCCCGTGAAGCCGATGCACGTCGGAATGTACGTGTGTGGCATGACCGTGCAGAACAAGCCGCACGTCGGCCACATCCGCGCCTCGCTCTCGGCCGAGGTCATGCGCCGCTACTTCGAGTCGCAGGGCTACACGGTGACCTACGTCTACAACTTCACCGACGTGGACGACAAGATCATCAAGATCGCCGCGACGGAGGGCGTCGAGTACCAGAGCGTGAGCGAGCGTAACATCGACGCCTACCTGCGCTACGCCGACCTCCACAACATCCTGCGCGCCACCCACTACCCGCGCGCGACGCGGCACATCCCCGAGATGCACCGGATGATCGCCGGGCTGATCGAGAAGGGTTACGCGTACGCCGCGGGCGGAGACGTGTACTACGACGTCCGCCGGAAGGCCGACTACGGCAAGCTGTCCGGCCGCCGCGTGGACGAGCTGCGCGAGGGCTACCGGATCGAGCCGGGCGAGGCGAAGCGCGACGCGCTCGACTTCGCGCTGTGGAAGGGCGCGAAGCCGGGAGAGCCGGCATGGGAGAGCCCGTGGGGACCGGGCCGTCCCGGCTGGCACATCGAGTGCTCGGCGATGGCCATGAAGTACCTGGGGGAGACGTTCGACATCCACGGCGGCGGCCAGGACCTGATCTTCCCGCACCACGAGAACGAGATCGCCCAGAGCGAGGCCTACTGCGGGAAGCCGTTCGCGAACTACTGGTGCGAGAACGGGCTCGTGAATCTGGGCGGGGCG
>CAYSWZ010000097.1:0-23419 GCA_964434945.1 uncultured bacterium
CCGAGCGAGATCAAGCGTGCGGTCTGGAAGCGCGACGAAGGCCGGTGCACGTTCGTGGGAACCGGTGGCAGGCGTTGCGATGCACGCGAGTCACTGGAGTTCGACCACGTGGACCCGGTGGCGCGCGGCGGCCGCAGCACCCTGGCCGGCGTCCGGCTGCTGTGCCGTGCGCATAATCAGTTCGCGGCCGAGCGCGCATTCGGCGCCGATTTCATCGGTAGTAAGCGGGAGGAGGCTCGTCGCAGAGCAGCGAATGTCAGGGTCGGAGCGAGGCAGGAGAGCCGGGGTCGGTCCGGATCAATTACTGAAGTTGCAGGCGACTGCGACACCGCGCCCCGGCGCGAACGCCCTCTGGAGACTCCTCTGCACACTTCCGCATGAGCACCGGCACGTTCCCCGGGGACCTGCACCTGGCGAGGCAATGCGGCTCGTAGCCGACCTCGTTCCGAAACAGACCCCGCCACTGGACTCTCCGCCGCCACCGCGTTAGCTTGCTTCGCGAGCGCGCACGCCGCGGTTTTCCGGCGGCCGGCCCGGGCGTGAAGCGGCGCTCGCCTCCGCACTCGCAACCGGGGAAGGACCCCATGCTCGAACGCCTCGTGATTCGCGACCTCGCCCTGGTGGAGCGCGCCGAGATCGCGTTCGGGCGCGGGCTCTCGGCCGTCACGGGCGAGACCGGCGCGGGGAAGTCGCTCACGGTGGATGCGCTGGCGCTCGTCGTCGGGGGGCGCGCAGACGCCGACATCGTCCGCGAAGGCGCCCGGTCGTGTGTGGTCGAGGCCGAGTTCCGCCTTGCCGGGGACGCCGCGCGCCGCGTCGCGGAGCTGTTCGAGGAGTGGGGGTTCGAGTTCGACGGCGAGACGCTCATCGTCCGGCGAGAAGTCTCGGCCGAGGGCCGCAGCCGCGCCAGCATCAACCAGTCGAGCATCACGCTCGCGAACCTAAAGCGCCTCGGCGAGCAGCTGCTCGACCTGCATGGCCAGCACGAGCACCAGAGCCTGCTTCGCGACGGGGCGGCGCTCGCCACGCTCGACCGACTCGCTCAACTGGAGGCCGACCGTGTGAAGTTTGCGGACACGCTCGCCGCGTTCCGCGAGGCCGAGGGCGAACTCGAACGCCTGCGCGAATCGCTCGCCACGTTCGCGGAGCGCCGCGATTACCTCTCGAGCGCCGCGGCCGAGCTGGACGACGCAAGGCTTCGTGAGGGTGAAGAAGACGAGCTCAAGGCCGAGGCGGGCCGCCTGGCGCACGCCGACCGCCTGCGCGAGCTGGCGACGCTCGCGTCGGAGCGGTTGTCCGAGGGGGACGTCGCCGCGGTCGCGGCGATCGCCGCCGCGCGCCACGCGCTCGAGCAGGCGAGCGCGCTGGATCGCTCGCTCGCCGAGGCGCTCGCGCAGTTGAATGACGCCTACATCGCCACGCACGAGGCCGCGCACACGTTGACGGCCTACCTCGGGCGTCTGGAGGCGGATCCCGAAAGGCTCGAAATCGTCGAGACGCGCCGTGACCTCTACGCGCGACTGTCACGCAAGTACCGCCGCCCGGTCGCGGGCCTGCTCTCGTGGCGGGTGGAGCTCGCGGCCGAACTCGCCCAGGGCAACGACGCCGAGGGCGCGCTGGCGCGTGCGGAGGCACGCGTCGCGAAGGCCGAAAGCGCGTGCCTCGCCGCGGGGAAGGTGCTCAGCCGGAAGCGCCAGGCCGCGGCCAAGGAGTGGACCGCCTCCCTCACCCGCGAACTCAAGCCGCTCGGATTCCCGCACGCGAAGATCACGTTCGAAGTAGCCCACAAGCTCGACGGCGGGCCCACGCCGAACGGCTTCGACGAGGTCACGCTTGCGTTCACCGCCAACCCCGGCGAGCCGCCGCGGCCGCTCGAGAAGATCGCCTCGGGGGGCGAGCTGTCACGGGTCATGCTGGCGCTCAAGTGCGCGCTGCAAGCCCGTGACCGCGTTGACCTTCTGGTCTTCGACGAAGTAGATTCCGGCATCGGTGGTGCTGTCGCCCAGGCGGTCGGGGAGCGACTCCGGGGCCTGGCGGAGCACCGCCAGGTCGTCTGCGTCACCCACCTGCCCCTGATCGCGGCCCTGGCCGGTCACCACCTGGCGGTGTCCAAGCAGATCGCCGCCGGTCGGACAACGGCCCACGTCTCGGTGCTCGAGCGGGCCGAGCGCGTCGAGGAGCTGGCGCGTATGCTCGCGGGCGAGCGGGTCACGGAGACCACCCGGCGACAGGCGCGCGAACTGCTCGCCGCACCGGCAGCCAAGGCGTGAGTTTCTCGTAACGCGTCAGCGTGCGAGCAGGCCATCCACCAGTCGCTGCACCGCGCCGGAGGCGTGGTCCAAGAACCCATGCTCGTCCCGACCCGCGCCGAATTCCACGCCCTCGCCAAGACCGGCAAGCTCGTGCCCGTCTATCGCGAGGTGTTCGCGGATCACGACACGCCGGTCTCGGCATTCCGGAAGATCGACGACGGCCCTTACGGGTTCCTGCTCGAGAGCGTCGAAGGCGGCGAGAAGTGGGGGCGCTACTCGATCCTCGGCAGCCGTCCGTCGCTCGTGTTCATCGCCCGCGGGGGCAACTGCGAGATTCTCCAGAACGGCAAGACCACGGCGCTCAAGGGTTCCCCAGCCGAAGAACTCGGCAAGCTGCTCACTGCCCATCAGGCCGTGGCGCTGCCCGGGCTGCCGCGCTTCTGCGGCGGCGCGGTGGGCTATCTTTCGTATGACGCGGTGAGGTGGTTCGAGCATCTCCCTGAGAATGCCGGAGACGAGCTCCACCTTCCCGACGCCGTGTTCCTGTTCGGCGACGTGGTGAGCGTGTTCGACAATTTGACGCACACCATGAAAGTCGTGACGCATGCGCGTGGCGGTGACGATCCCGACCAGTCGTACGACGCTGCGGTCGCCCGCCTGAATTCGGAAGTCGAGCGCCTGCGGAAGCCGCTCGCATGGATCGAGCCGCCGGCGTGGGGCGAGGCGAGCGAGCCCCGGTCCACCGTCTCGCGCGAGCAGTACATGCGCGCGGTCGAGACGGCGAAGGAGCACATCCGCGCCGGCGATATCTTCCAGGTCGTGCTTGCGCACCGCATGAGCGCCGATGTCTCCCAGCCTCCGTTCGAAGGTTACCGCGCGCTGCGTGTCACCAATCCCTCGCCCTACATGTACTTCCTGCGGCTGGGCGAGTTCGCCATCGTGGGCAGCTCCCCCGAGGTGCTGGTGCGGCGGACGGACAGCCTGATCGAGGTCCGGCCCATCGCCGGCACGCGGCCGCGCGGCAGGGGAGCCGACGAGGATCGTGCACTGGAGGAGGAACTCCGGGCCAACGAGAAAGAGCGCGCCGAGCACGTCATGCTGGTGGACCTGGGGCGCAACGACATCGGGCGCGTGGCCGAGTTCGGCACGGTCGAGACCAACGAGTACATGAACGTCGAGCGCTACTCCCAGGTCATGCACCTGGTCTCGAACGTGCGCGGGCGGGTGAAGGGAGAGCTGGCCCCGCTCGATGCCGTGCGCGCGACGTTTCCCGCGGGCACCGTTTCGGGCGCGCCGAAGATCCGCGCCATGGAGATCATCGAGTCCCTCGAGCCGGTCCGGCGCGGCATCTACGCCGGCGCGGTCGGGCACTTCGACTACCACGGGAACCTCGACCTCGCGATCGCCATCCGCACGCTGGTGTACGCGAACGGCCGTGCCTACTGGGGCGTGGGGGCGGGCATCGTGGCCGATTCCGACCCGCAGGGCGAATGGGACGAGACCATGAACAAGGGTCGTGCGCTGTGGATGGCGGTCCAGCGCGCCGAGCGGGGGGCACGGTGATCGCGGTCATCGATAATTACGATTCGTTCACGTACAACCTCGTGCAATACCTGGGCACGCTCGGGGCCGAGGTGCAGGTCCGCCGGAACGATGCAATCACGGTGAAGGAACTGGTGGCCCTGCAGCCCGACGGCCTGCTCATCTCTCCCGGGCCCGGCGAGCCCCGGGACGCCGGCATCACCGAGGACGCGATCCGCGCCCTCGCCGGCACGGTTCCCATTCTCGGGGTGTGCCTCGGGCACCAGGCGCTCGGCGAAGTCTACGGTGGCAAGGTCATCCGTGCGGCGCGCCTCATGCATGGCAAGACCAGTCCGATCCTGCACCGGGGCAGAGGGCTGTTCGCCGGGCTCGACAACCCGTTCGAAGCGACGCGCTATCATTCGCTGATCGTCGAGCGCGAGACGCTGCCGGACGTGTTCGAGGTCATGGCGTGGACACCCGAGAACGAGCTGATGAGCATCAAGCACAGATCGCACGAGACCTGGGGCGTGCAGTTCCATCCCGAGTCGATCCTCACCGTCCCGGGGCTCAAGCTGATCGAGAATTTTCTCACACTCTGTCGACACCAGGGGAGTGCCAGGACGTGATCCTGTCCGCCATCGGCCGCGCCGTCGCACGCGAGGACCTGTCGCGGGAACTCGCACGCGCCAGCATGGAGCAGATCCTCGCCGGCGAGGCCACGGCGGCGCAGATCGCCGCGCTCGCGATCGCGCTGCGCATGAAGGGCGAGACCGCCGACGAGATCGCGGGGATGGCGGAGGCGATGCGGCTGCGCGTGCCGCCCCTGCGCACGCGACGCTCGCCGCTGCTGGACACCTGCGGCACCGGCGGCGGAGACACCGGCGGGCACTCCAAGTTCAACATCTCGACCACGGTCGCGATCGTCACCGCATCGTGCGGAGTGGCCGTGGCCAAGCACGGCAACCGTGCCGTCACGAGCCGCACCGGCAGCGCAGACGTGCTCGAGGCGCTCGGGGTGCGCCTCGACCTCACGCCGGAATCGGCCGGGCGCTCGGTCGACCACCTCGGCATCACGTTCCTGTTCGCACCCAACTACCACACCGCCATGCGGAACGCCGCCGGGGCGCGGCGCGAGGTGGGGGTGCGCACCGTGTTCAACCTGCTGGGGCCGCTGACGAATCCCGCGGGCGCCAGCCGCCAGTTGCTGGGCGTGTACGCCGACACGTTCGTCGCCACGCTCGCGGAGGTGCTGCGCCAGCTGGGAAGCGAGCGCGCCATGATCGTGCACGGGGCGGACGGCATGGACGAGCTGACCGTGTTCGGGAAGAATCACGTCGCGGAGCTGCACCAGGGGAAGATCCGCGAGTACTCGATCGATCCGGCCATGCTGGGGCTCGCACACACCGACCGCGCCGCCGTGAGCGGCGGGAACGCGCAGGAGAACGCGGCGCGCATCCGTGCCGTGGTGGCGGGCGAGAGGGGCCCCGCCCGCGACATCGTGGTCCTGAATACCGCGGCCGCGCTGGTGGTGGCGGGCGTGGCCGAGACGCTCGAAGCCGGAGTGGAGCGCGCGCAGCGGGCGCTCGACCGCGGCGAGGCCGCCCGCAAGCTCGCCGAGCTCGCGGCGTTCCGAGGCTAGGACCGACCATGTTCTGCACGCGCTGCGGCTCCTGGACCCGGGACGACGCGGTGACCTGCCCGCTGTGCGGCCTGGCCCTGCGGGCCGGCCACGAACCGGCCCCGGCGGCGCACGCGAGCGCGGCGGGGCGCGTCGCTCCGGTGGTGTACGGCGGGTTCTGGCGGCGCTTCGTCGCGGCGCTGCTGGACACGATCCTCCTCTACTTCCCGGCCGCGACCGTGCGCGTGGTGCTCGGGCTCTCGGCGACCGGGATGTTCGACCCCGAGACGGCATCGTCCTGGGTGGCGACCACGTTCGAGTTCGTGCTCGACTTCATCTATGCGACCGCGTTCCAGTGCTCGCCCGCCCGCGCCACGCTCGGCATGCAGTTGATGGATCTCCACGTCACCGACCTGAACGGCGACCGCATCAGCTTCGCGCGCGCGACCGGGCGCTATTTCGCCACGCTCCTCAGCATCGTGACGTTCGGGGTCGGCTACCTGCTCCAGCTCTTCACCTCGCGCCGCCAGACCCTGCACGACCTCCTCGCCGGCACGGTCGTCGTTCGAGGCCGTCCCGCGCCCGCGCCCGTGCCGGCGGTGCGGCTCGTCCCATGATCCCCGGCACCCGGAGGCGCGCGCGATGAGTCCTGCCGGTCCGTTCCTGGCCCGTATCGCCGCCGATCGCCGGCGCCGTGTCGCGGAGATGAAGCTGGCCGTTCCGCCACACCTGCTGCGCGCACGACTCGGCACGCGTCGCGAAGGCGGCAGGCTCGAGCGCGCGCTCCGGCGCGGCGGCGCCGCCGCGCCGCTCAAGCTCGTGTGCGAGGTGAAGCGCGCGTCGCCCTCCCGCGGGATGCTCAACGAGCACCTGGATCCGGTTGCGCTCGCGAGGGTGTTCGCCGCGGGTGGAGCGGCGGCCATCTCGCTCGTCACCGAGCCCGATCATTTCCAGGGCGAGCTTCGCTGGATGGACCAGGTGCGACCCGAGGTCGCACTGCCGCTGCTCTTGAAGGACTTCGTGTTCGACTCCTACCAGCTCCTCGACGCGGCCGTGCGCGGCGCGGACGGGGTGCTGCTGTTGGCGGCGCTCCTCTCGGAGACCGAGCTCCAGCGCCTGATCGGCGAGGCGAAGGTGCTGGGCGTGGACCCGCTCGTCGAGGTGCACACGCTCGAGGAACTCAATGCCGCGCTGCGCGCGGGCGCGACGCTCGTGGGGATCAACCATCGCAACCTGCACACGTTCGAGCTCGACATGTCGCTGTCGTCGCGGCTCCTGCCGCTCGTCCCCGCCATGGTGACCGCGGTCGCGGAGAGCGGCGTCTCGAAGGCGGAGGAGATCGCGCGGCTCCGCGACACGCGCTGCGACGCGGTGCTGATGGGCGAGGTGTTCGCCACCGCCGGAGATCCGGCGGCGACGCTGGCCACGCTCGCCGCGGCCGCCCGGGGCGAACGGCCGTCGAGGAGCGCGAGCGATGACCTCGCGCGCTGAACTCCGATGAGCGTGGACACCCGGGAGCGGGGCCCGGTGATGCCGCGGCGCACCGTGGTCAAGGTGTGCGGCCTGACGCGGCGGGAGGACGCGGCCTGGGCGCTCGCGTGCGGCGCCGACTGGCTCGGCTTCATCCTGCACGGGCAGAGCCCGCGGCTCCTCGATCCCGAGCAGGCGGCGCGCATCGTGGACTCGGTCGGCGGAGGGGTGCCGGTGGCGGTCATGTCGGGCGTGACGCCCGAGCAGGCGGAGGACCTCGCCTTCCGCGCGCACGCCCATCGCGTGCAGCTGCACGGCGTGTCGTCGCGTCACTGGCCGGCGGACTTTCCCTTGCCGTGCGCGTTCGCGATGGGCGTGACGCCCGAGGGCCTGCTCGCGGACGAGGAGCCGGAAGCGGGGCACCTGCTGCTGCTCGACACTCTGATCGCCGGGCGAACGGGCGGCACCGGCCGGGCGTGGCCGTGGGCGCTCGCGCGGCCGATCGCGGAACGGCGGGACGTCATGGTGGCCGGCGGCCTGAGCGGTGACAACGTGGCCGAGGTCATTCGCACGCTGCAGCCGTTCGGTGTGGATGCCGCTTCGTCGCTCGAGGCGAGCCCCGGCATCAAGGATCCCGAACGGGTGCGGCGCTTCATCGAGGCCGCCCGGCAACCCGACCCGGCCTCGCGGGAGGTGCGATGAGCGCGGCCTCGTCGGTCCCCGATGCCCGCGGGCACTTCGGTCCCTACGGCGGGCGGTTCGTCCCCGAGACGCTGATGGTGGCGCTCGACGAACTCGAGCGCGAATACGAGCGCGCGCAGGCGGATCCGGCGTTCCGCGACGAGCTGGCGGCCACGCTGCGCGACTTCGCCGGCCGCCCGACCCCGCTGTTCGAGGCGAAGCGCCTGGGGGAGCAGGCCGGCTGCTGCGTGCTCCTCAAGCGCGAGGACCTGCTCCACACGGGCGCGCACAAGATCAACAACACCATCGGCCAGTGCCTGCTCACGCGGCGCATGGGGAAGCCGCGGGTCATCGCCGAGACCGGAGCCGGCCAGCACGGCGTCGCCACCGCCGCCGCCGCTGCGCGGTTCGGGCTCGAGTGCGCGGTGTACATGGGCTCCGAGGACGCGCGCCGGCAGCGGCTGAATGTCGAGCGGATGAAGCTGTTGGGTGCGACCGTGCGTGAAGTGGACTCCGGCAGCCGCACGTTGAAGGACGCCATCAACGAGTCGCTGCGCGACTGGGTCACGCGCGTGCAGGACACCCACTACGTCCTCGGCTCCGTGCTGGGCCCGCATCCGTTCCCTCGCATGGTGCGGGACTTCCATCGCGTCATCGGGATCGAGGCCCGCGCACAGGTGCTGGCCGCCACCGGCCGGCTGCCCGACCTGCTGGTCGCGTGCGTTGGCGGGGGGAGCAACGCGATCGGGCTGTTCCATGCGGTCCTCGGCGACGCCGCCGTCGAGAAGGTGGGGGTGGAGGCCGGCGGCGAGGGGGTCTCCACGGGCCGGCACGCCGCACGGATCCCCGAGCACAGCATCGGCGTCCTGCACGGCACGCGCACGCTGGTGCTGCAGGACGAGAACGGCATGATCCGCGAGACGCACTCGGTCTCCGCCGGGCTCGACTATCCGGCGCTCGGTCCGGAACACGCCTGGTTGAACGACCAGGGCCTCGCGCGCTACGACAGCGTGACCGACGCCGAGGCGCTCGCCGCGTTCGAAGCGCTGGCGCGGCTCGAAGGTATCCTGCCCGCGCTCGAGTCCGCGCACGCGCTGGCCTGGGTGCTGCGCGAGGGCAAGCGACTCGGCCGGGAGAAGACGGTGCTCGTCAACCTCTCGGGTCGCGGCGACAAGGACGTGGCGGAGGTGCTGCGCCTCACGGGGCGGTAAAGGAGGGGCGATGCGAAGATCCCTGCCGATCGGACGAACGCTGTGGACGCTCGCCGCATGCGGCATCCTGAGCCTCGCCCTGCACGCGTGCGGCTCGCACGAGCAGGCCGAACGGTCGCCGGCTCCGCTCCACGTCTCGGCGCTGTGGTGGTCGCCCACCTCGCTCCGCTACGGCATCCGCTCGCTGCACGGCCGGGTCACGAACTCCACCGACTCGGTGTGGACGAACGTTCAGGTGAGCATCGAGTTCACCGGCGCGCGCGGGGAGAGTCTCTACGTCCGGACCGTCTCCATGGGCAGCATCGAGCCCCGGGCTTCGGCCGAGTTCGCGACCGGCATGCTGCCCGACCGGCCGGTCGGCTACGCGCTCCGCGCCCTTTCCGGCACGTCGGTGGTGGAACGCCGGAAGCTGGTCCTCCGGTGATGCCGCGCGGACGAGCACGCCCGCGGGCCCGGGGAGCGAACCGATGAGCGAGCCCTTCATGCATCGCTTCGAGCCGGCGCCCGCGGGAGACGGCGGCGGCACGCTGCTGCTGCTGCACGGCACCGGCGGCAACGAGAACGATCTCCTGCCGCTCGGTCATGCCGTGGCGCCGAACGCCGCGCTCCTCTCGCCTCGCGGCCAGGTCCTCGAGCATGGCATGCCGCGCTTCTTCCGCCGGCTCGCCGAGGGCGTGTTCGACCACGACGATCTCCTCGCCCGCGCACACGCGCTCGCGGACTTCGTGAGCGCATCGGCGACGCGCTACGGCTTCGACCCGGCCCGCGTCGTGGCGGTCGGGTTCTCGAACGGCGCGAACATCGCGGCCGCGCTCATGCTGCTCCGACCCGAGATCCTCGCCGGCGCGGTGCTGCTCCGCGCGATGGTGCCGTTCGTGCCCGACCAGCTCCCGTCGTTGTCGGGTCGCCGCGTGCTCGTCGCGGGGGGGAAGAGCGACCCCATCGTGCCCGCGCGCGAGAGCGAGGTGCTCGCCGAGCTGCTCGGCCGGGCCGGCGCCGAGGTGACGCTCCACTGGTCCCCGGGCGGGCACGGTCTCGAACGCTCCGACGTCGCCGCCGCCGCGGCGTGGTGGCAGGCGGGGGTGCTCAAGTGACTGCGCCCCTTCGCTGTGCTATAAAACGCAGCCGCCCGTGCGCCCGTAGCTCAACTGGATAGAGCGTCAGCCTCCGGAGCTGAAGGTTACAGGTTCGACCCCTGTCGGGCGCACCATCCTTCCGGGACAGCTTGAACTCCTCCCAGCCCACTTCAGACGATCGCTTCAATCCCAAGGCGTCGCGTGAGATGGCGTCCATGTTCGACGGCGTCTCCAGGCGCTACGACCTGCTCAACCGGGTCATGACGCTGGGCCAGGATTCCGCCTGGCGCGAGGCCATGGCGCACCGCGTGCCCGCGGCCGCGCACCGGGTACTGGACCTCTGCACCGGGAGCGGCGTCTCGCTCGCGGGACTCTGCCGGCCCGGCCGCACCGTGCTCGGCATCGACGTCAGCCTCGCCATGCTGGCGGTGGCATCCGCGGGCACGTCGCCCAGCCGGTGGGCGCCGCGGCTCGCGTGCGCCGACGGTTTCCGGCTGCCGTTGCGCAACGGCGCGCTCGATGCGGTGACGGTGGCGTTCGGCATCCGCAACCTGCGCCCGCGCCGCGAAGCGCTCGCGGAGATCTCGCGCGTCCTTGCGCCGGGCGGGAGGCTGGTGGTGCTCGAGGCGGCCGCGCCGCAGCCGGGCCCGCTCGCACCGTTCGCACGCTGGTGGATCCGCCACGCGATCCCGTTCGCCGGCCGGCTCTCCTCCGATCCCAGCGCGTACCGCTACCTGAGCCAGAGCATCTTCGAGTTCGGTGCCGGGCCCGAGTTCGAGGCCGATCTGGACGCCGCGGGGTTCCGCCGGCTCGAATCGCGCGCATTTTTGTTTGGAGCCGCACGGTTGTGGGTGGCCGAGAGCGCGTCGGTGCTTGGTCAAAATCCCGCCGCGGGGACGCCGGCCGTGCGAAGTGCACGAGGCCTACCGGGCGATTTCACGCAGGGTGGCGCACGAGTGCGGTCGTCGCCGAACGAGGCGGGCGCCTGGCGGCTGGCTCAGGCGCTGACGAGCCTCGCGCTCGCGGCGGCGTTCGTGTGGGCGCTCGTGGTCTGGCTCAACGTCCGCGACGACTTGCCGTTATCACCCCCGCAACGGTTCGGGGCCTGGGTCCTCATCGTGGGCGGGCTCCTGCTGTTCGCGGGCAGGACCGTGGTGCAATTCCTGAGATGGTCCGCGACCCGGAGCGGGGAGGGGTCGCGCGATTGAGCGTGGCACGACCGTTGCGACTGCTGAGTGGGTTTTCACCCAACCTGCACAGGACGGATCCATGCCGGGACGCGAGAGACTCTTCTCCACGCTCATCGAACTCACCGGGGGCTCGAGGGGCCGCACGCGCCCCGAGGTGCTCAACGCCACGCTGTCGCTGGCGCTCGCGCTCACGGAAGCCGACGGCGCGATGATGCTGCTCGGCGGCGCGCGCGCGTTCGAGCGGAGCGTCCTGCGCCGGGGCGGATCGTTCGCCGATCCGCTGTCGGAGCCGTGCACGCCGGCCCCGTTCGAGATCTCGCTGCTTCGCGCGCACCAGCCGCGTGTGCTCGCCGACCTCGGGACCTCGGGCGTGTCGCCCGCGGCCGCATGCCCGGGGGTGAGCCCGGGACCCGCGCTCTACGTCCCGCTGCAGCTCCAGGATCGCAAGGCCGGCTATCTCGCCGTGCATCGCGAGGTGGGCTCGGCGCGCTTCAGCGGGCGGGACGCCCGCCAGCTGGCGCTGCTCGCCGCGTGGGGAGCGGTCGCGCTCGACAACCTGCGCCTCGCAGAGAACCTCGAGCGGCTCGCGGTCACCGACGACCTGACGCAGGTCTTCAACTACCGCTACCTCAAGTCCGCCCTCCGCCGCGAGGTGAAGCGCGCGACGCGTTTCCACCAGGACCTGTGCATTCTCATGGTGGACGTGGACAACCTCAAAGCCTACAACGACCGGAACGGCCACCTGCGCGGCAGCTACCTGTTGCGGGAGATCGCGCAACTGTTCACGACCCAGGTCCGCTCGTGGGATCTCGTGGCAAAGTACGGGGGGGACGAGTTCACCGTGATCCTGCCGCAGACCGACCGCGTCGGGGCGGCCGCGGTGGCGGAACGGCTGCGCTCGGCGGTCGAGTCGCACCAGTTCCCGCTCGCCGATCGCGGCGCGATCACCGTCAGCACCGGGATCGCCCTCCATCCCGACGACGGCGACTCCGTCACCGGGCTCATCGAGGCGGCGGACCGCGCGCTCTACCTCGCCAAGCGAAACGGTCGCAACCGAGTGGAGGGCGGCGAACTCCGCGCGGCCTGAACCGCCGCGGGCCGCGTCCGGCGCGCGATCGTGCCCGCGGGCGCGGCCCGCGAGCGGAGCGCGCGTTGACCCCCCGGCGGGGGCTGGATAACCTGCTGCACTGACCCAATCCCTGCACGCAACCCACACTGCATTCAACGTTTCCGGATCCCGGAGGACCGCCTTGTCGGAGCGCATCGGAATCGCCGTCGTCGGCACGGGGGACTGGGGCGCGAACCTGGTTCGTAACTTTGCGAACCTGCCCGGAACGCGCCTCGTCAGCGTGTGCGACGCCGAGCCGCAGCGGCTGGCGAAGACGGCGGCCCAGTACCCGGGTGTGCGCGCCGTCGGCGACGTGGGCGACGTGGCCCGCGACCCCGACGTCCAGGGCGTCGTGGTCGCCGCCTCGGCGGTGAGCCACTACCCGCTCGCGCGGACGCTGCTCGAGGCCGGCAAGGACGTCTACGTCGAGAAGCCGCTCACGCTCGAGGTCGGGCACGCGGAGGAGCTCGTCCGCCTCGCGAAGGCGAAGGGCCGCGTGCTCATGGTCGGGCACCTGCTCCTCTACCACCCGGGCGTCCAGTACTTGAAGAAGATGGTCGTGGACGGCCAGATCGGCGACCTGCTCTACATCTACTGCCAGCGCGTCAACCTCGGCAAGGTGCGCAAGGACGAGAACGCCCTGTGGAGCTTCGCGCCGCACGACCTGTCGGTGATCCTCTACCTGATGGACCAGGAGCCGGTGGACGTGGCGGCCCGCGGCGCGGCATTTCTCCAGGCAGGCGTCGAGGACGTGGTGTTCGTGGACCTGCGCTTCGCGAGCGGCCAGACGGCGCACGTGCACGTGTCGTGGCTCGACCCGCACAAGCTGCGCAAGTTCACCGTGGTCGGCACGCAGAAGATGATGGTGTTCGACGACATGGAGGCCAGCGAGAAGATCAAGGTGTACGACAAGGGCGTGGACCGCGCCGGGCAGGTGGTGTCGTACGGCGACGCGCTGACCGTGCGCAGCGGCGATATCTTGATTCCAAGGATTTCCCTACAGGAACCCTTGAGACTCGAGTGCCTGCATTTCGTGGAGTGCGTGCGCGACCGCAAGCGCCCGCTCACCGACGGGATCGGCGGACTGCGGGTCGTCAAGGTGCTGGACGCGGCGCAGCGCTCGCTCAAGGCGGGCGGGCAGCCGGTGACGATCGCGCCGCTGCCGGTGGAGGTCCCGTGACGAACGTGATCCACCCGACCGCCCGGCTCGGTGACGGCACGACGCTCGGCGAGTTCTGCGTCATCGGCGCGGACGTCACACTCGGGGCGGGCTGCCGGCTCGGACACCACATCGTGATCCACGCCGGCACTCGCGTGGGTGCCGACGTGCGCATCGACGACCACGCCTCGCTCGGCAAGCTCCCGATGAAGGCCGCCAACTCCGCGACCACGAAGGAGCAGGAACTTCCGCCGCTGAGCGTCGGGGACACCAGCATCGTCGGCACCGGGGTCGTGCTGTATCGCGGGGCCGTCATCGATGCGAAAGTCCTCATGGCCGACCTGTGCACCGTGCGCGAGAATGTCAGCATCGGCCGGGGCACGATCGTCGGCCGCGGCGTGACCATCGAGAACTTCTGCAGCATCGGCCGCTATTGCAAGCTGGAGAGCGAGTGCTACCTGTGCGCATACTCCACGCTGGAGGACCGCGTGTTCGTGGCCCCCGGCGTGGTGACCTCGAACGACAACTTCGTGGGCCGCACGCAGGAGCGCTTCAAGCATTTCAAGGGCGTGACGGTGAAGAAGGGTGGGCGCATCGGCGCCGGCAGCGTCATGCTGCCCGGCGTGACCATCCACGAGGATGGCCTGGTCGCCGCCGGCTCCACCGTCACGCGTGACGTCCCGGCCCGCACCATCGTCGTGGGCAAGCCCGCGAAGGTGTGGCGGGAGGTGCCCAGGGAACAGTGGCTCGAGAACCAGGGCTGGGTCGACGCCTGACCGAGACGCCCTCGCAACCGGTACCCGCCGGAGAAGAGAGAACCCCATGCCAGCCAATACGATGACGATGAAGGTGCCGCTCCTGGACCTGCGCGCGCAGTACGACACCATCCGCGCTGAGACCGACGACGCCGTGCGTCGCGTCATGGAGAGCTGTCACTTCATCGGCGGCCCCGAGGTCGCCGGGCTCGAGGAGGAGATTGCGCGCTACTCCCAGACGCCGCACGCGATCGCGTGCGCCTCGGGCACGGACGCGCTGCTGATCGCGATGTGGACGCTCGGGATCGGCCCGGGAGACGAGGTCATCTCCCCGGCCTACTCGTTCTTCGCCACCGCCGGCACCATCGCGAACAACGGCGCGACCCCGGTGTTCGTGGACGTGGACCCGCGGACCTACAACCTCGATCCACACCGTCTCGAGGCGGCCATCACGCCCCGCACCAAGGCGGTCGTGGCCGTGTCGCTGTTCGGGCAGTGCTGCGACCTGCCGGCGCTCAAGGCGATCTGCGACAAGCACCAGCTCTACCTGATCGAGGACGCCGCGCAGTCGATCGGCTCGGAGTGGGAGGGCAGGCGCTCCGGCTCGCAGTGCGACTTCGGCACGTTCTCGTTCTTCCCATCCAAGAACCTGGGCGGGGCGGGGGACGGCGGCATGATCACGACGGGCAACGCCGAGCTGGCGGAGAAGGCCCGCCTGCTCTGCAACCACGGCGCGAAGCCCAAGTACTACCACTCGGTGATCGGCACCAACTCGCGCCTGGACGCGCTGCAGGCCGCGATCCTGAGAGTGAAGCTGAAGCACCTCGACCGCTGGAGCGAGAAGCGCGCGAAGAACGCGGCGCTCTACAACGCGCTGTTCGAGGGCTCGCGCGTGGGCCGGCCCTGGCACGACCCGCGTACGCGGCACATCTACAACCAGTACGTGATCCGCGTGCCGAGGCGCGACGAGCTGAAGAAGTTCCTCGGCGAGAAGACCATCGGCTGCGAGATCTACTACCCGGTGCCGCTGCATCTCCAGAAGTGCTTCGCGCACCTGGGCTACAAGGCCGGTGACATGCCCCATTCGGAAGCGGCGGCGCTCGAGACGATCGCGCTGCCCATCTATCCCGAGCTGTCGGAGGAGCAGATCCGCTACGTGGCCCAGACGGTCCGCGAGTTCGTGGACCAGGCCTAGACGGAGCAAGCGGCGCAGCCTGGCGCCGGCAACACGTCAAGTACGCGGCGCCGGCGGCGCCGCGAGCGATTGAAGAGAAACGAACCGCATCGCCCACCCGCCCTGTTCGGCGGTGCGGTTCCGGTGGTCTCCAGCAGACCGCGCAGCCGGTCCCCTCCGGCCGCGCGCGATACGGTCCCCATTCAGCCATGACCGAATCGAACCGGGAGCACCTGCGGGCGCTGCTTCGGCGGGTGGAAGAGGTGCGCGGCCTGTCCCAGGGCGGCGGGGCGCCGGCCGTCGGCGCGCTCGACGATCCGGAGGCACTGGTCCGGGTGCTCGACCAGCTCGTGGACGACCTCGAGCAGTCGCACCGCCGTCTCATCGAGACCAACGTGCAGCTCGTGTCGCTGCGCGAGGTGGCGAGCTCGCTCGCCGGCACGCGCAGCGCTCCGGAGGCCACCCGCCTGGTCGCGCGCTACCTGCGCGGCGTGCTCGATTTCGACCAGGTCGGCCTGCTGCTCGTGGACCGCGAGCGCGGCGTGCTCACCGGCACCTGGGGCTGGGCCGGATCGCTGACCCCGGTCGAGGTGCCGCTCGCGGACGGTGAGGGTGCGATCGTCCGCGCGCTGTGGCACGACCGCGGCGCCCAGCACCACGACCCGGAACGGCATGCCGCGCTCGTCCTGCCCGGGGACCACCCGCTGGCGCGGGTGTTCGCGGAACAATCGTGGTTCGCGTGCGTGCCGCTCGAGCCCGTCACCACGACGCGCGGCAATGCGCCGCACCCCGATTGCGAGGGCTGCGCCGTGGGCCGCGCGCCGCTGGCGCCGCCGCCCGGCGCCGACGTCGCCGAGTGGCGTGGCGCGCGCGAGGACGCCCGGCGGCGCTGCGCCCGCTGCCCGCACCTGCCGCTGCTCGGCGTGCTCGCCGCCGCGCGCGGCCCGGCCAGCACGCCGCCGCCCGCGAGCGAGCACGCGCGCCTCGAGTCGGTGGCGTTCGCGCTCGCGCCGATGGTGGAGAACACCCGGCTCGTGCACGAGCTCTCGCGCAGCCAGCGCCTGATCGCCGACGTGCTCGACTCGATCCCGAGCGGGCTCCTCGCGGTCGGCCCCACGGGGGACACGCTGAGCCTCAACCGCACCGGGCAGGACCTGCTGGGCATGAGCGAGGATGCCGCGATCGGCCTGCCGGTCCTCGAGCTGATCGGAGAGGAGGCCGCAGGCCTCGTCGCCGGCACGCTCGATTCGGGCCAGCCGGTGCTCCGGCGCGAGACCATCCTGCGCTCGCCGGTCGGCGCGACGGTGCCCGTGCGCGTGACCACGTCCCGGCTCCGGGACGAGAGCGGCCGTGCCTACGGCGCCATCGCGACGTTCCTCGACCTCACCCCGCTCCGCGCCGCCGAGGAGCGCGCCCGGCAGCTCGACCAGCTCGCGGCGCTCGGACGCTTCACCTCGAGCGTGGCGCACGAGATCCGCAACCCGCTCACCGGCATCGGCATGGGCGTGCGCCGCCTGGCGCGCGCGCTGTCGGGACAGCCGGGGGAGGCGGAGAACGTCGAGTTCGTCGTCGGCGAGATCCGCCGTCTCGACCGCATCGTCCAGGAGCTGTTCGACGTCACCCACCCGCGCAAGCTCGACCTCGCCCCGCGCCCGCTCGAGGACACCCTCAAGCGCGCCGCGCAGTCCGTGGCCGGCGTGCTCGAGGAGCGCGGAGTGAGCCTCGCCACCGAGGCCGAGGCCGGGCTGCCCCGCGTGCCGCACGACGCGGACCAGATGCAGCAGGTGTTCATCAACCTCCTGAAGAACGCCGCAGAGGCCTCGCCCGCGGGCAGCCGCATCCACGTCCGGCTCGCGCGCGCGGTCGCGCCCGTGGCCGGCGTGCTCGTCACCGTGCGTGACGAGGGGTGCGGCATGGACCCCGGGACACAGCAGACGCTGTTCGAGCCCTTCTTCACGACCAAGCCCAAGGGCACCGGCCTCGGGCTCTACATCACCCACGAGATCGTCAAACGCCATGGCGGGAGCCTCGCGGTCACCAGCGACCCCGGCCACGGCGCCACCTTCACCGTCGAAATGCCGCTGGATCCCCAGGGAGGTACGCGATGAGCAAGGCCAACATCCTGGTGGTGGAGGATCAGGACTCCATCCGCCACTTCGTCGTCAAGGCCCTGGAGGACGAGGGACACGTCGTCCGGGGTGTGGAGTCCGTGCGCGAGGCGCGGACGGCGGTCGAGCGCGACATGCCGGACCTGGCGTTCCTCGACCTCAAGCTTCCGGACGGGAGCGGGCTCGAGCTGTTGCGCGAGATCAAGCGCGTGCAACCCGAGGTGGCGGTCGTGCTGATGACCGCGTTCGGCGAGCTGGAGACGGCGGTCGAGGCCATGAGCGCGGGCGCCTACTGGTTCATGAAGAAACCGTTCGAACAGGAGGAGCTGATCGCGCTGGCCGCGCGCGCGCTCGAATCGCAGAAGATGTGGCTGGAGGTGCGCCGGCTGCGGAACCAGGCGTTCAGCGACGAGGACTTCCTGCATTCCTCGAGCCCGGCAATGCAGGAGACGTACGCCATCGCCGAGCAGGTCGCGCGCGGCGACACGACCAGCGTCCTGATCGAGGGCGAGAGCGGCACCGGCAAGGAGTACTTCGCCAACCTCATCCATCGCATGAGCGCACGCCACGGCATGCCGTTCGTGGAGATCAACTGCGCGGCCATCCCGAGCGAGTTGCTCGAGTCCGAGCTGTTCGGCCACGAGAAGGGCGCGTTCACCGACGCGCGCGCTCAAAAGCTGGGCATGATGGAGATGGCGAACGGAGGCACCCTGTTCCTGGACGAGATCGGGGAGCTGGCGCCCATGCTCCAGGTCAAGCTGCTCCGCGTCCTCGAGCGCCGCACGTTCCGCCGGGTCGGCGGAACGAAGGACATCTCGGTCAACCTGCGCGTGATCTCGGCGACGAACCAGGATCTCGAGAAGATGGTGCACGAGGGCGGGTTCCGCGAGGACCTCTACTACCGGCTGAAGGTCGTGCCGCTGCTCGTGCCGCCGCTGCGCGAGCGGCGCGAGGACATCCTGCCGCTGGCGCGGCTGTTCGTGGAGCGCTTCGCCAAGTCGTTCAAGAAGCCGATCAGGGGCATGTCGGAGGCGGCCGAGCGGCTGCTGTGCGACTACCCGTGGCCGGGCAACATCCGCGAGCTGAAGAACCTCATGGAGCGCACGGTCCTGCTCGAGAAGACGGAGGTGATCGAGGCCCACCACCTGAAGCTCGCGCCGCGCAACCGCGGGGCGGAGGAGGCCACGCTCGGGGCGCGCGTCGACGAGGCGCTCACCGGCATGATCTCCAGCTCCGGCCTGCCGTTCGAGCAACTGGTCGAGGAGCTGGAGCGAGCCTTGATCGTCCGCGCGTCGTGTGCTACCAAGTGGAACCAGAGCCGCACCGCGGAGCTGCTGAACCTGAAGCGCGACAAGCTCCGCTACCGGATGAAGCTCTACGACCTCCACCCCGAAGACGAGGGGCAGCCCAGTCAACCGAGATCCCAGCACTGATGCCGGGGCCCGCCGTCCGCTCGCGGTGACGCTGGCCGCGATCGCGGCCGCGGGGCTCCTGGCGTCCTCCGGGTGCGCCTACACCGCCAGCCCGGCGCTACTGCCCCAGCACCTGAAGACGGTCGCGATCCCGGTGTTCGAGAACTCCACGCCCGAAGCGCAGCTCGAGCAGCAGATCACGACCGCGGTGGTGGCGGCGTTCGTGCGGGACAATCACCTCAAGATCGTCGACGAGAAGTCCGCGAACGCCGTGATCCGCGGCAAGGTGACGCAGTACCGGAACGCCGTGTTCGGTTTCACGAACGCGGCGACCGCGACCCAGTACCGCGTCACGATCGGCGTCCAGGTCACGTTCAAGGACCTGGTGAAGAATCGCGAGCTGTGGAGCGACGAGGTCGTGAAGAGTGTGATCTACTACGTTCAGCAGGTTCCCGACCACCCGGCGCAGACCGAACTCGATGGACGACAAGAAGCCATCTCGAAGCTCGCGGACGAGATCCTCAGCCGGAGCGTCGAAGGCTGGTAGCGTGCCGGTGCCGCCGTCCGCGCCCGCCGCGAAGTCCGCGGCGCGCGGGGCGGCCGCGAGGCCCGTGCGCGCCCGGCCCTCGGCCCGCGCCGCCGCGCCCGTGGAGGCGCTCGATCTCCTGGCGCGCGTGGCCGGGGGCGACTTCCCCTCGACGGTCTACCTCGAGGGCAGCGACGAGGCCGTGAAGGCGGCGTTCCTCGCCGAGTTCCGTCGCGCGTGGGCCGCCGAGGTTCCCGATGCGCCGCAGGCCCGCGTGTTCCGGCCGGACGAACAGGACGTGGACGCGATCCTCGCCGCCTACCAGAACGTCTCGCTGTTCACCCCGCGCGAGCTCACGGTGGTGTTCGAAATCGAGGACCTGGGCCGGAGCGAGAAGCGTGTGGGTGCGCTGGCCTCCGGCCTGTCGCGACCCGCCGGGGGCGCATGCCTCGTGCTGGTGGAGTCCGCGGCGGACACGGGGCGGAAGACGCTCGAGCCCCTGCGCGCGGCGTGCTCGGTGCGTGTGGTCGTGGAACCGCCCGGTGAGCAGGCCCTGCTGCGCTGGGGCCGGCGGCGACTGGCCGCAGCCGGCGCGAAGGCCGACCCCGGTGCGCTCGAGGCGCTGCTCGAGACGTGCGAGCGCGACGCGCTCGCATTCCTGAACGAGGTCGGGAAGCTGGCCGTGCTCGGCGGGCGCGAGGGCCGCGTGACACGTGCCCACGTCGAGGCGTTGACCGCTCCGCGCATCGGCGCCGACGTGCCCGCGTTCCTCGCGGCCGTGGCGTCGGGTGACGCCGCGGCGGCCGCGCAGCGCCTCGAGCGGCTGCTCGCGGCGGGGGAGAGCGAGGGTTCGGTGTTGTGGGCGCTCGGCAACCTCGTCGCCGGCTCGTTCGGCGGCTGGTCGCGCTGGAAGGACCTGGCCCTCCACCTGGGCCGCCGTCGCCGACCGCACGAGCTGGCGCGCGCGCTCGACGCCGTCTACCGCGCCGAGTCCGCCTGGAAGTCCGGCCGCACCGACGTCCGCACCGCTCTCGAGCAAGCCACCCGCGAGGTCGCCGCAAGCTGAGGGCCGGTCGAGGGCGCGTCCGCGCAGCACCCCTCGACTAGACGGGGCCGCTCGAGGGGGCTCACGCGCCGCCGCCACACTCGAGGGGCTGGTCGAGGGGGTTCTCACGCCGCCGCCACAGCGTAGGGGCTGGTCGAGGGGGCTCTCGCGCGGGATGGCGCCTGGCGGCCGGCGGGAGGCAGGATGCCGGAGCCGGCCGCCAGACGAGCGAGGAGCCGCCAGGATGGCGGCGACGAGCGTCCTCCCTCGCGAGAGCCCCCTCGACCAGCCCCGTCTAAGCGTGGGGTTGGTTGCGTAGCGGCACGCTCGGCAATCGCTCCGCCTTCGTGACGTCGCCACGACGAGCCGCTATCTTCCGGACCCACTCCACCAACGCCCGGGACGCGTAGCCCATGAGCCACTTCTATCCGTTCTCCGAGGTCGAGCCACGCTGGCAGCGGTACTGGGTCGAGCAGAAGACCTTCCGCGCCACGGAGGACCCTGCGCGCCCCAAGTACTACTGCCTCGACATGTTCCCGTACCCCTCGGGCGCCGGACTGCACGTCGGCCATCTCGAGGGCTATACCGCCACCGACATCGTGAGCCGCTTCAAGCGCATGCGCGGCTTCAACGTGCTGCATGCGACCGGCTGGGACGCATTCGGCCTGCCCGCCGAGCAGTACGCGGTCAAGACCGGCGTGCACCCGTCGATCACGACGCGGGAGAACATCGACAACTTCCGCCGGCAGATGCGGCGCGCGGGGCTGTCCCACGACTGGGATCGCGAGGTCGACACCACCGATCCCGAGTACTACCGCTGGACGCAGTGGATCTTCCTCCAGCTCTACAAGCGCGGGCTGGCGTTCGTGGCCGACGTGCCGGTCAACTGGTGCCCGCAGCTGGGCACGGTGCTCGCCAACGAGGAGATCGTGGACGGCAAGTCGGAGGTCGGCGGCTACGACGTCGTCCGCAGGCCCATGCGCCAGTGGGTGCTCAAGATCACCCAGTACGCCGACCGGCTGCTCGACGACCTGAGCCTCGTGGAGTGGCCGGCGAGCACGCTCGAGATGCAGAAGAACTGGATCGGCCGCTCGATCGGCGCCGACGTGGACTTCGCGCTCGACGGCGTGAAGGGGCGGATCCGCGTGTTCACCACGCGGCCCGACACGCTGTTCGGCGCCACCTACATGGTGCTCGCGCCGGAACATCCGCTGGTGGACGCCGTGACGGCCGCCGCGCAGAAGGCGGCGGTCGGCGCCTACCGCGACGCCGCGACGCGGAAGAGCGACCTCGCGCGCCAGGAGGAGAAGACGAAATCCGGCGTGTTCACCGGCGGCCACGCGGTCAATCCCGCGAACGGCGAGAAGTTGCCGATCTGGATCGCGGACTACGTGCTCATGGGCTACGGCACCGGCGCCATCATGGCGGTCCCGGGCCACGACGAGCGCGACTGGGAGTTCGCCCGCACGTACGGGTTGCCGATCCGCGAGGTGGTCTCGGGAGGCGACGTGCAGCACGCCGCCTATTCCGACAACGAGAGCGGCCGCATCGTCAACTCCGCCGCGCCGGACGGCACGTTCTCGATCGACGGCCTCGACCCGCCGGCGGCGAGGGAGAAGATCACGGCCTGGCTCGCCGCGCGCGGGCTCGGGCAGCGCAGCGTCAACTACAAGCTCCGCGACTGGCTGTTCTCGCGCCAGCGCTACTGGGGCGAGCCGTTCCCGGTGATCTGGGTGGACGGCGAGCACCGCGGGCTGCCCGAGGAGATGCTGCCGGTGCGGCTGCCCGAGGTGAAGGACTTCAAGCCGTCGGGGACGGGGGAGAGCCCGCTCGCGAACGCCAGCGAGTGGCTCGCGACCACGGATCCCGCGACCGGCAGGCCGGCGCGCCGCGAGACCAACACCATGCCGCAATGGGCCGGCTCGTGCTGGTACTACCTGCGCTTTCTCGATCCCACCAACCGCGAGCGGGTGGTGGACCCTGCCAAAGAGCGTTACTGGATGCCGGTCGATCTCTACGTGGGCGGCGCCGAGCACGCGGTGCTGCACCTCCTGTACGCGCGCTTCTGGCACAAGGTGCTGTTCGACATCGGCGTCGTGAGCACGCCCGAGCCGTTCCGGAAGCTCGTGCACCAGGGCACGATCCTCGGCGAGGACAATCGCAAGATGAGCAAGCGCTGGGGCAATGTCGTCGATCCGAATGACATGATCGATGCCTACGGCGCGGACGCCCTGCGCGTGTACGAGATGTTCATGGGCCCGCTCGAGGCGATGAAGCCGTGGAGTTCGAAGAGCGTGGAGGGCATCACGCGCTTCCTCGACCGTGTCTGGCGGCTGTATGTGCACGAGGACGGCTCGCTCGCGGTCGGCGGCGGCGAGGTCCCACCCGGGATGGAACGCGTCCTCCACCAGACCATCCGCAAGGTGACGGAGGACATCGAGGCGCTCAAGTTCAACACCGCCATCTCGCAGATGATGGTGTTCGTGAACGAGGCCATGAAGCAGCCGGCACGCCCGCGGCAGCTGCTGGAGCCGTTCGTCCTGGTGCTGTCGCCGTTCGCGCCGCACCTCGGCGAGGAGCTGTGGCGGATGCTCGGACACGCCCGGTCGCTCGCGTACGAGCCGTGGCCGGCGTTCGACCCCGCGCTCTGCGTCGAGGACACCGTCACGGTGGCCGTTCAAGTGAACGGCAAGCTTCGCGCGACACTCGAAGTGGCGCGCGGGGCCGAGCAGGCCGCGGTGCAGGAGGCCGCCCTCGCCGACGCACGGGTGAGCCGGTACGTGAACGGCGGCACCGTCCGTAAGGCGATCTTCGTCAAGGACAAGCTCCTGAACCTGGTGGTGGCGGGCAGCTGAAGCACGCTCCCGACCGGTGTGGAACCGGGGGAGAGCCGCCCGGGTATGTCCCGCTGGAGACGCATCCGCGGGGGTGCGCCCAGCGGGAGGCCGCATGCGGACCCAGCCCTTCACCGTGGCGACGCTGTTGGTCGCCTGCCTCGTGGCGCCGGCACGGCCCGCACGTGCGGTCCCCTCGGCCGCCAACTCGACCATCCCGAGCCACGTGGTCATGGTGGGCCGGCTCGGCGCGCTCGCCGACACCGCGCTCGGAGC
>CAYSWZ010000098.1:0-8689 GCA_964434945.1 uncultured bacterium
CCGCCGAGGAACGTGAACGTGCCCTGGCCGAACTGGCCGTGCAGGTACTTCACCTCGTCCGTGCCCTCGACCTCTCCCAGCACGACGACGCTCGACTTCAACTTGGAGCGCCGGAACCCGGTGCTCTGCCCCAGGAATTCGGGCACGCCGTTGACGTGGTCCTGCACCAGCATGGTGGGCACGGGGTCGTTCTTGGCGCTGAAATCGAACAGCGTGAACAACTGGTTCGGGCCGCGCTGCGCGGCCTCCTGCGTCACGTCGATGTCGCTGAACTTGTACAGGATCGGGTCCATCTCGAGCCGGAAGTCCTTGAACGCGAGCGTGCGTGAGAAGTCGAGCTTCCGCTGAGCGTTCGGGTCCGGCGGATCGCCGTCGTAGATCACGTCACAGATGTCCACCCCTTGGGCCGCGAGTGCGATGTCATAGGTGTCGGTGGCCGAGCACATGCCGAACATGAACCCGCCCCGCGCCACGAAGTCCTTGATCGTCACCGCCACCGCGCCCTTCAGCTGCGAGACCTTGGCGAAGCCGAGTTTCGCGGCCATCGCCTTCTGCACGCGCTCCTCTTCCTGGTACCAGGGGAACTGGTGGTAGCTCGCCCAGAACTTGCCGTGCTGGCCGGTGAAGTCCTCGTGGTGGAGGTGCAGCCAGTCGTAGTTCTTGAGGTCGCCCTTCAGAACCTCCTCGTCCCACACCTTCGCGTACGGGATCTCGGCGTACTCGAGCGCGAGCGTCACCGCGTCATCCCACGGCGGCGTGTTGGGAGGGATGTACACCGCGACCTTGGGGGCCTTCTCGAGCACGACCGCTTCCATGTTCTCGTCCGCGATCGTAGCGCGGATCTTCGCCTCGTCGGCCCCCGAGATGGGCTGGTTCGTGACGCCGCGGATGTTCGCTTCGCGGATCGTGCCGGCGTCCTCCGGGAGCAGGAACGAGCCGCCGCGGTAGTTGAGCAGCCACTCGCACTTGGCGCCGTGCTGGAGCACCCAGAACGTGAGGCCGTACGCCTTCAGGTGATTCGCCTGCGCGTCGTCCATGGGTACGAGCAGCTTGGCGTGCGCGACCGCGGGGATCAGCAGCGAGGCCGCGAGCACGAGTGGCCACAGTTCCACCAGCTCGGCGTAGGAACGCGGACGGTCCTTGCCGGTTGCCGCGGTCGCCGGGTCCGGCGCCGCCCCCGGCGGAGCGGAGGGCACGGGCCCCGGCGG
Organism: uncultured bacterium; assembly: GCA_964434945.1. GTDB lineage: Bacteria > Eisenbacteria > RBG-16-71-46 > RBG-16-71-46 > RBG-16-71-46 > JAIOPA01. The sequence continues at coordinate 1,209 of CAYSWZ010000098.1, forward strand.
CAGGGAGCCCACCCGGAACACGCGCACCCTGCGGCGCGCTCCGGGGAGGAGGAGCGCGAGCCCGAGCGTCAGCACGGCGAGAATCGCCAACGCGAGCATGCCCACCACCGCCCCGCCGGCCAGCATCGGCTTCAACGGCGAAAAGCCGCCGCGGTGAATACCACGCGGCGCGGTCAGCCTCGGCACGATTTCCTCATCACAGGCGTCGCTCCCTTCGCAGCTTCTCGACCCGGCGGCGCACCTCGGCCGAGTTCCAGGCTCGAGGATACCGCGCCAGGCACTCCTCGTACTCGGCCAGGGCATTCTTCTCGTCGCCGAGCGCCGAGTAGGCGTCGCCGGCGCGCTGGCGCGCGAGCGGCGCCAGCCGGTCGTCGGCCAGCGAATCGCATACGACCAGGAGCGGCACGAGGGCACCGCGCACGTCGTTCGCCTCCGTCTTGAGCTCGGCCAGCTCCAGCCCGGCGCGCGCGGCATAGGCCCCGTGCGGCGCCTGCATGCGCCAGAGCGAATCGGCGAGCAGCGTGGCCGCGGCGCGGCGGCCGCGCCAGCGCTCGTACGCGATCAACCCCAGCATCGGGCGGAGCGGCGAGCCCGGGGCTTCCTCGAGCAGGTACAGCCGGTCGAGCGCCGCGGCGGCATCCGGGTCGTTGGGGTTGTCCGCGACGCGCGTGTAGTTGGCCGCCGCGGAATCGAGGTTGCCCGAGAAAAACTGCAGCTCGGCGAGCATGAACTTCGCCGGGGCCCAGGTCCGGTCGAGCGAATCCAGCATCGGCAGGGCCTGCGGGAGCGCTCCCTCGCGCGCGAGCCCGAGCGCGTGCTCGAGCCGGAGCTCCGGCAGCCGCTGCTCGAGCGTGGGGTTCGCCGCCAGCAGCGCCCGCGCCTCGCCGGTGTGCCCGGTGTTCTGGAGCGCGCGCACGAGTGCGAGCAGGAACTCCGCGCCCCAGCGATCGACGGGCACGTCGTGCAGCGCCTGCGCCATCTTCGCCGCCCATTCGGCCTCGCGGCCCGACGCCTCCACCGCATACCACGCCCGGCGGGCGCTCGCCACGCGCTCCTCGGGGCGGTGCGTGGCATCGGCGCTCAAGTCGGCGAGCACGGCCAGCGCCGAGGACGTGTCGGCGGGTGTCCCGGCCCGGAGCGCATCGTCGGCGAACATGACGCGGAGCCCGCTCCGCCCGGAGCGCTTCTCGGCATCGGACAGCACGCGCACCACGTCCGTGGGCCGCCCGCTCAGCGAGTAGAGCCGCGCGAGCCCGATCGTGAGGTCGGTGCGCCAGGGGCGTGGGGTGGCGATCGCCTCGAGCGCGGCCGCGGTGCCGCGGGGATCGAGCGGCGCCAGCCGGAAGACGAGCGGCGCGGCCCACTGGCCATCGACCGGGCTCACGGTCCACGCCTCGAGCGCGATGCGGAGGGCATCGCGCGGGCGGGCGAGCCGCTCGTACGCCTCGGCCAGCTCGCGGCCGAGGAGCGTCGAATCCCGTGAGGTCGCGCGCTCCGCCGTCGCCAGCCGCTCGACCGCGGACCAGTCCTCGCGCGCGAGCTGCGTGCGACCGAGCTCGGTGACGATCTGCGGGTGGTGCGGGACCAGGCGCATGAGCACGAGCAGCGTGTCGCGCGCACGCTCGGGCAGGCCGGCAGCGCGGAGGTCCACGGCGCGCTGGAGCCGGAGCGCCACGCCCGGAGGCAGGGGTTCCGCCGCACGCTGCGAACGCGCCGGCGAGGGAACGGTGACGGTCTGGACCAGGTCGGGAGGGAAGGCCGTCGAGCCGCGCGGCGAGATCTGCACGATGACCGGCACCGGCGAGGGCGGGGCCTGGGCGGGCGCCTGCGCGAACGCGGCGCCGGCGAGTGCCGACAGCGCGGCGCTCGCGGTCGCCATCCGCGTGACCCGCGTGAGCTTCTCCCAGCGGGGCGCGGAAGAGCGGGTCACTGCGGCGTACCCGGGGGCGTCGGGGGCGCCGTGGTCGTGGCCGGCGGCGCGCTGGCCGCGTTCAGGGAGCGCAAGTAGGCCTCGATGAGCGAGCGGTAGCGCGGCGGCACGCGGTCGGCGTCGGCCTTGAGGAGATCCTGGCGCAGCCGGTCGTTCTCGCGGAACAGGTCGCTCGAGAGCGCGGCGGGCGAGGGGTGCGCCACGTCTTCGCCGCGGCGCGCCTCGCGCTCGGGATCGAAGTCGCGGCGGTGGATCGAACGCGCCGCGTCGAGCAGGCGCGACATGATCTGGGTCTGCTGCTGCTCCAGCTCGTCGCCCATCTCGCCCTGGCGGAGCGTCTCCTCGGCCTTCTGCATGTCCTTCTCCACGTCGTCCAGCCGGCCGAGCAGGCTCTTCTTCGCCTCCTCGTCGCGGCGCACCTCCTCGAGCTGCTCGCGGATCCGGCGCTGCTCGTCGGCGAGCCGGCGCATCTCGGCCGGTTCGCCCTGCGCCATCGAGAGCTGTTTCGAGAGGCGCCGCGCCATCTCGCGCGACTCGCGATTCAGCTGGTTCTGGCGCTGGCCGATCTCGCCGAGCCGCTGCGAGCTGGTCTTGCCGCCGGGGCCCGAGCCCGGCTTCTGGCACATGGACGATTCGGTCGCGCGCAGCTCCTTCACCGCCTCGTTCAGCGACGCCGACGCGCTCCGGCCGCTGGCCTCCCCGCGCTCCCGCCCGCCCTGCGACATCTCCTTCCCGGACTGCGACAAGCCTGAAATCGCACGGCCGAGCGCCGCGTTCACCTTGTTGGAGAGGAACGGCGTCTGCTGCGAGAGCGCGGCCAGCGAATCGGCCACGCGCGCGACGCCCTCCGACAGGTCGGTCTGCGCCTCGGCGGCCTGCGTCGCGGCCTGGCGCGCTTCCAGGTTCTCCTGCGCCGAGCGCGACAGGGAGACCAGGTCCTGCGAGGCGCGCCGCACCGCGGCGAGGTTCCGGGCGTCCTGCTCCTCCTGCTGCTGTCGGGCGCTGTCCCGCATCGTGTCGGCCGCGCGCGACAGGCTCTCGCTCGCCTTCTTCCCCGAGTTCTGCGCGCCCTGCGAGTTGCCCTGCTTGCTCTGCTCGCTCGCGTTCTCCTGCTCCTCGGCCGCGTTCTGCTCCAGCTCGTTCGCCGCCTGCTGCAGGCGCTGCTCCGCGTCCTTGTCGTCCGACTCGTGCGCCGCGTCGCGTGCGGTCTTCGCCAGCTCGCGCGACTGCTGCGCGGCCTGCTTCTGGCGCTCGCCGAGCGTCGGCTGGCTGGCGTGCGGGTCGGGATCGGGCGGCGAGCCCTGCGGCGGCGCGTCCGACTGCGGGTTCTGCTTTCCCTCCTGCTGCTGGGCATTCGCCTGCTGGCCGGGCTGCGGCTCCTGCGACGACTGGTCCGGCGCCTGTTCCGCGTGCTCGCGATTCAGCTCGTCCTGTTTCGCCTTCAGTTCGTCGGCGCGGCGCGCCAGCGCGTCCATCCGCTCCTCCTGGCGCAGCTGCTTTAAGAGCTCGAGGCTCCGCTCCAGCTGCTGCAGCATGTCCTTGTTCTGCTGCTGGAGCTGCGGCAGCGCCTCCTCCATCGCGCGCCGGTCCATCTTCTTCAGCGCTTCCTGCATGTTCTTGAGCGCGTCCTTGAACTCCTGCGACTGGATGTCCTTCAGGAGCTCGCTCATCTCCTTCAGCTTCTGCTGCAGCTGCTCGCGGAACGCCTCGCGCTCGGCCGCCTGGTCGAGGCTCTCGTGCATCTGCCGGGCCGCGTCCTCCACCTGTTGTGCGAGCTGCTGCTGGCGCTCGGCCGCCTTCTTCATCTCCTCCGAGCGCTCGAAAGACGGGTTTGCCGGATTCTCCACCTGCGTGCGCGGCTGCCGCTCCAGCTTGTCGAGCGACTTCTGCAGCTCCTTACTCTGCTCGGCCGCCTTCTCGAGCGCCTTCGAGACGTCGTCCTGCTTCTGGTCGAGCGAGGTGTACAGGTCGTTGAGCGACGGGAAGCGGACACGGAACTCGTTGCTCACCGCCCGGCCGCGCGCGCCGAACCGGCTGTTGTCCAGCGCCACGAACCGGAACACGCCGCTCTCGCCAGGCAGGAGCGCGAGCGGCGAGGCGTCCCAGCGCGCCGTGGCCCGCGCCTCGCGCGGCTCGTCCCGGAACAGGGCGAGCGACTGCTCGTGCCACGGATCGCCGGCGTTCTTCCTCCATTCGAGCCGGAGCTCGGAGACGCCGAGATCGTCCTGCGCCAGCAGGTCGTAGGGCACGAGCTGGCCCGCGGGCAGGTCCAGGTCGCCGACCGGGAGCGCCACGGTGAGGACGGGCGGCGCGTCGGGGATCGCCGACAGCTTGTAGCGGAAGCGTCCCTCGCCGGTGGCGGCGCGCGCCGCCAGCTCCCACGAGCCGTCACCGTTCAGCGCGACGGTGCCGCGCCAGCGCCGCGGCGTGAGCGGGTTGAAGCTCATGGCCGGGCCGTCGTTCACGGAGGCGGTGAGCGACTCGAGGTCGCGATCGAACGTCACTTCCACCGCGGCGCGCGAGCCCGCGAGCGCCGCTAGGTCGCCACGCGTGCCCGAGATCGCCTGGAGCGGGAGGCGGGCGTAGGCCGGCGCCGTGATCGTGCTCGAGAAGCTCAACGGGCGCGGCTCGCCGGCGAGCGCGATGTGGTAGCGCGGGCTCGAGAGTCCGGCGACCCGGACCGCGTAGTCGCGCGGGCGCGTCACCGGCGGCAGGTCGAAGCGCCAGCGGCGGGCTCCCGCGGAGCTCGTCTCGAGAAACGCCGCGGGCGCCGGACCGTCGCCCGTGAGCCGCGGCGCGGCCTCCGTGCCGGTGACGCGCGCGCGCACCGCGAACGAGGCGCCGGGCACGAGCGTGACGTCGCCGGGCTCGACGGCCAGTTCGATCGGCGGTGCGGCGGTGGCGGGAGCCCACAGCGTGTGCCAGGCGTCGAGCGTGAGTCTCGGCGCGAGCAGCAGGACCGCGGTGAGCGAAAGGAGCGCGGCCGCGCCGGCGATGGCCGGCGTGCGCGCGGCGAGCGGCGGCACGGTGCTCTCGATCGGAGTGGCGCCGAGCCGGCGGACGGCCTCGCCGCGCAGCGCGCCCGCCAGCTCCCCGGAGGTGTGCGCGCCGGGCGAGGACTCGAGGTCGAGCGCGTTCCGGAGCCACGAGCGCAGGTCGGTGAAGCGCCCCTCGACCGACTCGAGCCAGCCGTCCCAGCGCGGGGTGTCCCGGAGCGTGCCCCGTACCGCCAGCGCCAGCGCGGCGCAGGAGCCGAGGACGAACAGCGCCAGCCGCGCCCAGGCGGTGCCCGGGGCGCGGGGCAGCGCGAGCCCGGCGGTGACCGCGAACGCGAGCAGGACGAGCGCCGCGGCGGTCGCGCGCAGCGCGTGGCGCATCACGAGCGCGCGGCGCACGCGGGCGTGCACGCTGCGGAGTTGCGCGAGGAGCGGGGTCGCCGGCGGGCGAGTGGTCATGAGAGGAGTGTGTGAGCGGCCGGCCGCGTCAGTGCGTGAGCGCGTATTGGACGATGTTCATCGCCATGCGCAGGGCTGCCTCACGCTTGTCTGGAGGATCGTGATGCACCTCCTCGTCCTCGAGCCCATCCCCGAGGTCGCAATCGAATGAAAAGAATACACAGAGCCTTCCGTCGCGGACAATGCCATACGCACGAGCGGGGCCGCCGTCGTGCTCGTGAATTTTCGGCAAACCCGCGGGGAAGTCGTAGATCTGGTGGAACACCGGATGGTCGAACGGCAATTCGACCAGCTCGGCATCGGGGTAGAGCCTCTTCATCTCCCGGCGGAAGGACGGGGCGATGCCGAAATCGTCGTCCACCCAGAGGAATCCGCCGGAATCGAGCCAGCGCCGGAGGTTCGCGTCCTCCGCGTCGGTAAACTTGATGTTCCCATGACCCGCCGCGAACACGAACGGGTACTGGTAGAGCGCGGTCGAGCCCGGCTCCACGACCGCGGCGTCGTCGCCCGCGACCGGGATGTCGGTCCGCTGCCGCAGGGCCGCCATCAGGTTCCGTAGCGAGGTCTGGTCGCCGTACCAATCCCCGCCGCCGCCGTACTTGAGCCTCGCGATCCCGAACGCGCGCGCTCCGGGCGGCGTGGGGGCGGCGCCGGCGCTCCCGGCCAGCGTGAGCGAGAGGGCGAGCGATGCGAGCAGGATCGAGGGCGGGAGCTTCAGCATGCCGCCATTGAAACACGAAGGGGGAGGGCGCGTGGCCCTCCCCCGACGGATGCCCGCGCGCGGGCGACGGACGGGGCGATCAGCGGCTCCCGCCGCGGCGGAGCGGCGTGAGCGGGCGGAACGGCCCGACGTACGGGGTCTGGACCAGCGGATTGTGGCGCTCGACCGTCGCGCTCATGGCGGGGGCGGAACCCTGCCCGATGATGCCCTGCGTGATCGGGGCGAGCGTCCGGCGGGTGACCTTCGTGCCGCCGAGGGCGAAGTAGAGCTTGGTCTTGTCGGGCGAGAAGGTGGGGGGCGCCAGGTACGCGAGGTCGGGCGTGATGGAGATCGAATCGAGGTTCCCGGGGGTCTGCGCGATCACCTGCCCGTCGGCGCTCATGCCGCTCACGCGCACGAAGTAGTCGTGGCCGAGGAGGGCCGGGGTGTACTTGAGGGTGAGGAGCGTGGTGTCGCCGAGCGTGAACTGCACCGAGCCACCGGGGTTGTTGCCGGGGCGGTAGCCGATGAACTCGTCGCCCGCGGTGAGGTAAGCGATCGGCGCGGGCAACGCGCACTCCAGACGCTGGCCGCCGGGGATCGGCTTCTCAAAAATGTGCACCCAGTAGCCCACGGCGCCGGGGACGCCGACCCAGGATACCGTGAACAGCGAATCGAGCGGCTGGAGGTCCCCGTTGTAGGTGATCGGTGTCAGGTTGGGCACGGCCAGACTGGCCTCGTTGGAGAGAGGCGACTGGTGCGACGCCACGCCATTCACGAGCCCGCGCGCCAAGTACGAGGGCGGGGCGTATGTTCCCGGGCTCGGGTCGGTCGAGAAGAACGACTCGTAGTGGGCGTTCACGTACTTGAACACGCTCTGCAGCACGTAGTCCGAGGTGCGCACGAACCTGCCGCCGCTGTCGCGACGGTACAGCTCGAACGTGTTCGCCGGCGTGCCGTCGAGCAGCAGCAGCAGTGGCATGGTGGTCGGGCCGGGAAACGCCTGCGCGTCGGTCACTGCGAAACTGATCGGTGAGGTGAGGTAGTCGATCGCGAGCACCGGCCACCCGGCGTTCCGGTACGCCAGCAGCCGGGCGTCCGCCGAGGGCAGGCCCTCGGGAGTGTTCGGGTTCGGGTCGTAGCCCGTTGGGCGCTTGTCGCATCCCGCAGCGAGCGCCAGGGACACGAACACCAGCGCCGCCGCGAGGATCCTGCTGTACCGGGTCATCGTTTGCCCTTTCGTCACTCGGCCGCAACGCCCTTCTGGCGGTCGAGTGAGATCCAGATGTCGAGCGCCATGGCGCTGGCCACGTACACCGACGAGTAGGTGCCGAACACGGTGCCGACCAGCATGGCGAACGAGAAGTCGCGCAGCACGTCGCCGCCCCAGATGAAC
>CAYSWZ010000099.1:0-38959 GCA_964434945.1 uncultured bacterium
CGACTGCGACCGACCTGCTCGAACAGCCGCAGCTAGGGCTGCAACTCGCCCCGGCGGAAGCGGTCATCATGCTCGCCAAGTTCGAGGGCGCGGCGGCTGTCCTGCGGCTCGCGGCCGTGGCCCCAGACCGAAACGGTCTCCGGGACGGCCAGTCGGCGGTATCGGGTGACAGTTTGCTTACGGCGGAGCAGGCCGCGCGGCGCACGGGAATGAGCAAACGCTGGCTCTACAAACACGCCAACGCCCTGCCCTTTGCCCGCCGCATCGGCCGAGCGGTCCGGTTCTCCCCCGCGGGCATTGAGCAGTGGCTGGGCACTCAAAGGACGCTGAAACGACCCCCGGAGATATGATATCGTATTGCCCATGCGACGCCAGACGCGGAGCCGAGCAGCGACCCGGAAGGGCATGACCGTCACGGTTATCGCTCTGCCGCGAGAGCTGCACAAGAAGCTGATCGCGATCACAAGAAGCACGGGGCTGGCACTGGCGGAGCAAGCGCGGCGGGCGCTCGCCGCATGGGTGAAGCAGCACGAACGAAGGAGGGGCACCGATGAGTGAGCCAAGGGAAGAGGCCCGAGGAGAGCCACGCCGAGAGGGTCGGATCTTCGCGCGAGGCAAGCGCGGAATCCTGTGGATCGCGTGGCACGACGCACGTGGCGAGCATCGGCAGAGCACCAAGAGCGGCGACCCGCGCGTCGCGGACCGCATGCTGCGGGACAAACTGCGCGCCAAGGAGAAGGGTGTGCGTCACGTTCCGCAGCGCACCACACTCGGCGACCTGCTGGACATGCTGCGCGATCATCACGAGTTGGCAGGCACCAAGAGCTGGCCGCGCATCCGGCAGTGCGCTCATCACCTGGCCGAGCACTTCGGGCGGGAGGCGCGGATCGTCGAGATCGACTACACCGCGCTGGAAGCGTACGTGCGGGCGAGGCGCCGCGTGGCCGCATCGGCGACCATCCGGTTCGAGCTATCGGTGCTTTCGCAGGCTTTCAAGGTCGGCATCATGCGGGGCCGGGTCGCAAGCGCACCGCCCATGCCCACCGTCAAGGTCGCGAACACCCGGACCGCGTGCTTCACGGACGACGAACTCGCCTCACTGCTCGATGAACTCCCGGCCCCTGTCAAGGCGGTCGCCGAGTTCGCGGCCCTGACGGGATGGCGGCTGATGGAGTGCCTGAACCTGCGCTGGGATCGCGTCGATCTCGCGGAGCGAGTTGTACGGCTCCATCCGACCGAGACCAAGAGCGGGCGGGGCAGAACGCTCCCCTACGCCACGTCCCCGCGGCTGGTCGCCCTGTTGGATCGGCAGCGCCGGGAGCGATGGCGCGCGGAACGTGAGCGGGGTGTCGCCGTGACCCACGTGTTCCACCGGAACGGGCGGCCGATCAAGAGCGTCATCGACGCCTGGCAGGAGGCTTGCCGCCGGGCGGGCCTGGAGGACCGGCACTTCCACGACCTGCGGCGCTACGCGTGCCAGCGGTTCACGAAGGCGGGCGTGGCGCCTGTCGAGACGATGGCGCTGATGGGGCACGCGACGCAGAGCATGTTCGTGAGGTACTCGATCATCGACCGCCCCATGCTGGAGAAGGCGGTCGCGAAGGTGGCCCGCCTTGACCACTGATCGGGCGACTCGGACAATTACTCGGACAAGTGTGCTACCCGTGCCCGCAAACCGTTGCAACTGCTCGCCAAATAGCGAACCCCCGGCGAGATGGTTGCCCGCCGGAGGTCGCCGTTGGTCCAACGCAACACCCCTGAAGGAACTCACGAACGGCGGTCGGAAGGGCGGAGGCTGGGGGACCGGTCCTACGGCTGCGAGAAGCCGCGACCGAATGGAGCCCCCGCCAGGTGCGGTGCGAGGCGGTGTGGCACATCCGCCCGCCGTTCAAGAAGGGAGGGGTCTCCCACCCCCCGGGTGATACACAAATCGCGAGCCCAGCTCGGATTCCGGTATCAACCGGCCGCCCCGGCGCCCCTATCCCTCAGAGCCCTGAGGCATGCCGGGAGGCGGCCCCGAGAGCACGGCCTGCTCCGGCCAGAAGTACCCCCCCGACCGAAGCAGTGTTTGCACTGCGTCGCGAGTGGTCGCCCCCGGCAAGTCTCGAGGCCCTGACGAGCATCCCCCAGCTCCGGGTGGACGACGGGGGTGGCCGCCGGACGCGGACCCGGCGACCCATGGAGGCCCCCGCTGGACCCCGGAGGACAAGCCGCCGGCGCGTGCGACACGATCGAGACCTGCCCAGCTGTGTCGTGAACGCGTCGGCGGCCGAGCAAGGAGAGTGCGGTGCCGGTTACCCCGGTAGGCCGTCCACACCCGACCGCACCCGCACCCCGGCTTCTCGGGGCGGGAATTGGACGTGGTCGTCCGTCCACCCGTGCGTGTAGATTCCGCCTCAGCGGCGGACCCCGGGCGTGGCGAAGGCCCGGATCCGCCGCCGACGGGACGCAGCTCCGGTCCGGCCGAGCACGCCGGGAGTGGCGGCCCCCGGTGTCGATCCGTGTCTCCCCATGCCTGAGTGTGTCCCGCAGATGGCTGATCGCGTCGAGGAAACCACGCAATCCGACGACGGCGCGCTCGTGGCCGGGTGCGCGCGCGGAGACGCCCGCAGCTGGCGCGAACTCGTCCATCGGTATCGGCGACTGGTGTACGGTATCCCGCGCGCGCTCGGGCTCCAGCCGGCAGACGCGGACGAGGTCTTCCAGCACACGTTCGCGGAGCTCTCGCGCAGCCTGCCCCGCCTGCGTGACGGGAGTCGCCTCGCGGGCTGGCTCGCGACCACCGCGCACCGCGAGTCGGTGCGCGTTCGGCGCGGCGAGCGCCGGCGGCTTCGTCTCGAGGTGGCGGCCATGAACGAGGGGCTGTTCCTCGGCGCCCCGCCCGGCGCGGACGCTGCGATCGAGCGACTCTACGAGCGCGAGCACCTGGCGCGCGCGCTGGACCAGCTCGGCGAACCCTGCCGGCGACTTCTGCTCGCCCGCTTCACCGACCCCCCGCAGCCGTACAAAACGCTGGCCGCCGAGCTGGGGATCGCGATCGGCAGCCTGGGACCGACCCGGGCGCGTTGCCTCGCGAGCCTGCGCACCCGGATCCAGCGCCTGCGCGCGCCGCGCGCCACCAAGCCCACGTTCGGGGAGGGCATCTCGTGAGCCGGCCGGATCGTCGTCGACTGCCGCATCGAGCGGGCGGAGGCCGCGCGTGACGCGCACCGCGCACCTCACCGACGCGCTCGTCCTCGAGCTCGTCACCGAGTCCGCGACCGAGCTGCCGGCCGCGGCAGCCACGCATCTCGCATCGTGCCCGCGCTGCACGGCCGACGTGCACGAACTGCGCGAGCTCGTAGCACACGTGCGCGATCCGGGCGCGGAGCCGCCGGCCGCGCTGCTCGCGAGCGTGCTCGCGCTCATGCCGCCCGTGGCACCGCGGTCGCACGCCGGCCGGCGCTATCCGATCGCACGACTCGTCTACGACAGCCACGCTTCGCTCGCCGGGATGGGGCTGCGTGGAGCGGCGACGCTCCGTCACCTCGCGTGGCGGAGCGAGGGCCTGGCCATCGACGTCGAGATCGAACCCGCTTCGCAGCGGAGCGCGGGCCACCTCGTCGGACAGGTCGTACCCGAGCCGCCCGCGCGCGCGCCGCACGAGGCCGGCGACATCTGGCTCGAGGAACCGGGTGAGGATCCGCACTGGGCGCTGCTCGATCCGAGCGGTGAGTTCTCGCTGCCCGCGCCGCGCGGGCGCCGGTGGTCGCTGTGGCTCGACTGGGGCGGCTGGCGCGTCCGGGTGCGTGAGTCATGATCGACACGACCGGACCCGCCACCCTGCCGCGCCGACTGGCGCCCCCACGCGCGACGCGCAAGGTGACTCCCGAACGCGTGCTCGCGTTGAGCTCGAGCAACCCGCGGCGTGCGCTCGCGCTCGCGCGGCGAGAGTTCGCACGCGGCGGCCCCGCCGACCGGGTCGAGCGCGGCCGGCTGATCCGGGCCTACGCCCACGCGCTGCGCGCGGTCGGCGAGTACCGCGCCGCACGCACGGCCTACCGGCAGGCGCGCCGCCTGCTCGCGGCGGCGGGCGCCGGACTGGAGCACGCGGTCTGCGCGCTCGGGCTCGTGGACGCCTGCATGTACCTCGGTCGCTACCGCGAGGCGTTCGCTGTCGCCGAGGAGGCGAGGAAGGTGTTCGGCCGGCACCACGACACGGCGCGGCTCGCGAAGCTCGAGACCAATCTCGGCAATCTCCACCACCGGCTCGAGGCGCTCGAGCCCGCGCTCGAGCACTACGAGCGGGCGGCCCGGCTGTTCGCGGAGCGCGGCGCCTCCCCGCTCGAGCTGGCGAGCATCGATCACAACCGCGCGAACGTCCTCATCCACATGGGACGCCGGCACGAGGCCGAGACTCTGTTCGTGCGCGCGCGCGACGCGTTCCAGGCCGCGGGCGAGCCGGTGATCGCCGCGCAGGCGAGCTACGGGCTCGCGTGCCTTCACTTCCTCGCGGGCGAATACGCGCGGGCGATCGCCGAGCTCGAGAACGTGCGACCCGTGCTGATCCGGCTCGGCGCGCGCGCGCTGCTCGCGCTCGCCGACCTCGATCTCGCGGAGATGCTGGGGGCGATGCGGCTCCACGCCGAATCGCTCGCACTCGGGCGCGCGGCCGAACGCTGGTTCCGCACGCACCGCCTGCCGGTCGAGCGCGCGCGCTGCGATCTCGTCGTGGGCAGCGCGCTCGCGCACCTCGGGGACTGGGAGGCGGCGAAGAGCCCGCTGCTCGCGGCGCAGCGGACGCTGCACTCGCAGGGCCACGCGCCGGGCGAAGCCATGGTCGAGCTCGCGCGCGGCCGCTTCGCCATGCTCGCCGGCCGTCCCGAGGACGCCGCGCGCCACGCGCTCCGTGCCCGCAACATCTTCACGCGCGCCGGGTTCCGCACCCGGGCACTCGCCGCGGGCTCGGTCGCCAGCGAAGCGATCCTCGCCGCCGGCCGGCACCGGCCGGCGCGCGCGCTTGCACGGCGCCTGCTCCTCGATCCGCGGTCCCCGGGCGATGCCTACAGCCGCGCGCGCCTCGCGCGCGTGGACGGCTCCGCCAGCGCCCACCTCGGCGACACCGATGCGGCGCTGCGCGGATATCGCGCCGCGCTCGAGGAGTCGGCGCGCATCACCTCGGCGCTGTTCGTGGACGAGTGGCGGGTGGGGTTCATGGACGGCGAGCCGGCGCTCCTCGACGAGTACATGGGCGCGCTGCTCTCGCGACGGCGCGATCCCGAGCCCGAGCAGGTCTGGCGCTGGCTGGCGCGGGCCCGGGCGGCGCTCGATGCGAGCGGGCGCGGGCACGCGCCCGAGACCAGCACGGCGCTCGCGCGGAAGAGCGCCGAACTCCAGTGCGAACTCGAGGCCTGCTACGCACGGCTCGCCCGCACCTGGCCCCAGGAGCGGGGCCGCACGGGCCGTTTCGCCACGCGCGCAACCGAGCAGCGCGCGCTCGCGCTCGAGACCCGGCTCCGCCGGCTCGCCGCGGTGCCGGTCGCCGCGCCCGGCACGGCGCCGCGCGTCGCCACGGACCTGGCGCTCGCGCCGGACGAGCTGCTCGTGGGCTACTTCTCCGCCTACGGCCGGCTCGGAGCCGTGTGCCGCTGCGGATCCCGCTGGTGGATGGTGCGCGACATTGCGGCGATGCCCGAGGTGGACCGTGAGTTGCGCCTGTTCCACTACCAGATGAATGCGCGCGGCATGGGCGACACCGCGTCCCACGCGCGCGAACGCCGCGGCGTGGAGCGGGCCTCCGCGCACCTCGCCCGGCTCTCGGCGCAGCTCCTCTCCCCGCTCGATGAGCGGGCCACGCCGGCGCGCAAGCTGCGCGTGCTGCCGTGCGGCGGGCTGTTCCGGGTGCCGTTCGCGGCGCTGCCGTTCGGCGCCGGCATGCTGCAGGACCGCTTCGAGGTTTCGCTCGCCGTGCCCCCCGGGCCCCGGTCGGCGTCGGCGCGCCGGGGAGCGTGCGTGATCGGCTTCGGGGATCCCGAGCACGACAACATCGAGGCCGAGGCGCGAAGCGTGGCGGCGGTGCTCGAGCGCGGTGGCGTGGACGTGGAGCTCTACCTGGGAGGTGCGGCGCGGCGCGAGGTGGTCGTGGAGGCCGTCCAGCGCGCCGCGGTCCTTCATCTCTGCGGCCACGGCATGTTCCGGGCGCAGCACCCCGAGTTCTCCGCGCTGCGGCTCGCCGACGGCTGGTTGAGCGCGCGCGAGCTCGTGACCCTGCCGCTCTCGGGTGTGACCGCCGTACTCTCGGGGTGCGAGACCGGGACGCGCGCGGTCGCGGCCGGCGACGAGGCGCTCGGCCTGAGCCGCGGCCTGCTGCGGGCGGGCGCGGGCGCGGTCGTGTGCAGCCTGTGGCGGGTGGACGATCGCGCCACCTGCACGCTGATGACGGGACTTTACGATCACTGGCGCTCGAACGGCCGATTGGGCGCGGGTCTGCGGGCCGTCCAACAAGAACGTGCATCCGCGGGCGCGGACGCCTATCTTTGGGCTGCGTTCGGGCTGATCGGCGATGCCGCCGCCGCGTGGCCCGCCCGCGAGCCATCCCCTCTTGGAACCAGCTTGCGTATTCCATCACATCCCAGCCTCACACCAGGAGGATCGCCATGATCCGCGGCGAAAGGGCATTCGCGCTCCCACTCACCTGCCGATCGCTCGGCGTGGCGCTGCTGCTAGTCTTCGTGGCCGGGTGCGCCCGGCTGCCCAATGCGCCACTCGCCTCCGGTCCCGTGCGCAAGGCGGGCAACGCGAGTCTCGTGAACGGAGTGGCGCAGGGCGTCGTGATGACGCTCCGGAGCGGCGCGAGCGCGGACGAGGTCGCCCTGGAGTACGGCGGCACCGTGGTCGACGCGGTGCCCGAGCTCGGGATCTACCGGGTCATCCCGCAGGCGGGAGAGGACGCGGTGCTCTGCGCCCAGTCTCTTCAAGGGGACAATCGCGTGTCCGCGGCCGAGGTCAACGAACTGGCGATCGCCGCGGAGAGCCGGCAGTCCAGCGTGGCGTTCAGCGAGGGCATGCGGAGCTGGGGCACGGTCCAGGACCAGGATGCCGTGATCCGGATGGGCGCGACACGGGCGCAGACCGCGGCCAACGGCAGCGGCGTGCTGGTTGCCGTCCTCGACACCGGGATCATGCTGGACCACCCGGCGTTCTCGGGACACCTGGCTCTCCCGGGGATCGAGTCGGGTGTGACCGTCTCCCCCGGCGCGGAGCGCGCGGAAAACGTGGACACCAATCACGACGGCATCGTGGACGGAGCGCTCGGCCACGGCACGCACGTCGCCGGCATCGTGCTCGCGGTGGCGCCGATGGCTCGCCTGCTGCCCGTGCGCGTGCTCGACAGTGACGGGGTCGGGACGTCCTTCGACGTGGCGAGCGGGATCGTGCAGGCGGCCGATCGGGGCGCGCAGGTCATCAACATGAGCCTCGGCATGGACCGCGCCTCGAACGCCGTTCAGTCGGCGATCCGCTACGCGCGCGCGCATGGCGCCGTGGTGGTGGCCCCGACGGGCAATGACCAGCAGGCGTGGCCGGAGTTCCCGGCGTCGATGCCCGAGGTCGTCGCCGTGGCGGGGCTCAACGAGAACGACCAGCACGCACCGTTCACGAACTACGGCCCCGGCACCGATCTCGCGGCGCCGTCGGTCGGGATCCTGAGCGCGTACTGGGGCGGCATCTACGCGCGCTGGACCGGCACGTCCATGGCCGCCCCGTTCGTCTCGGGAACGGCCGCGCTGCTCTACAGCGCGCTTCCGGCCGGGCAGGGTACGCCGAGTGTCGTCGAGGGCTACCTGGTCGCCGGCGCGTACCCGCTGACCGACACCGATCCCGATTTCGCGTCGGCGCTGGGCGCAGGCCGGGTCGACGCCTCCGGGAGCATGAACCTCCTGCACAGCGCCACGAGCAGCTCGGACGGCGAACAGCAGCGCTGGAAATAGGCGGCTCGTGGACCCCCGGCCCTAGCGAGCCTCGTACTTCCAGTTCCGCTTCTTTCCCTTCGCCAGCCACTCGATCGCGGTGGCGATCCGACGCGCGCGCGTTTCGTCGCGCTTCGCCTCGACGATCCACTCCACGTATTCGCGCCGGCAACTCGGGCTGAATGCCTCGAACGTCGCGCGCGCACGCGGGCTGCGCGCGAGTGCCGCGGCGAACGCCGCCGGCACGCGGAGCGGCGGGCGCGATCGGACGACCCGCTTCGGCCGCACGCCGGCCTCGTTCAACGCCATGGCCTTCCTGACGTACGTCGCCAGCACGCGCTTCGCCGGCAGATCGGCCACCGAGGTGAGTCGCCCGAACTGTCCCATGGCGCTGTCCAGGTCACGGCCCTTCTCGTCCACGATCAACTTTCCCTTCCAGAAGCCGAACGCGGCGTGCTGCTGGAATGCCGCCATACCGCACAGGATGCCGTGGTACATGAAGCTCGGGTGACCCCACTTGAGGGTCTCCTCGACGTCCGGGCACGCGGCATGGACCTGCTCCCGCAACGCGCGGAGGATCGGGCGGGCGAACTCCGCCTGGCGGGCGATGTACGCGTCGATGCGGGGATCCTTCGTTCCCATGGCAGTCCTCCGAAAGAGTGGGGTTCGCGTCCGGTCCGATGGGATCGGCGGCCGATCCACGCAAACATCCACGTGGACAGGATGCTGGAACGCGGTCCGCCTTGCCAGAGGAGTTGCCGCTAGAGCAGTTGCCGGGCACGGAAGCTCACCGTCCCGCGCGCGGCCACGATGACGTGGTCGAGCACGCCGATGCCGACCAGTTCCCCCACCTCGAGCAGCCGGCGCGTGATGCTCAGGTCCTCCTCGCTCGGCTCGGGATCGCCACTCGGGTGGTTGTGTACCAGCACCACGCTCGCCGCCGAGTGGAGGATGGCGGGAAGGAACACCTCGCGCGGGTGGACGATGCTCGCGTTCAACGAGCCGATGCTCACGGTCTCACGCCGTTCGAGCTCGTGCCGGGCGTTCAGGAGCAGCACCACGAAGTGCTCGCGCCTCGCCCGCGGCAGGTCGCGCACGTGCGCCAGCACGTCTTCAGGGCCGCGGATCGGCGACGCGCAGGTGGGACGCTCGAGCGCGCGCCGCCCGAGTTCGAACGCGGCCACGAGCGCGGCCGCCCGCGCGGGGCCCACACCCGACACGCCGAGCCAGCGGGCGAGCGGCCAGTGCGCGAGTTCCGAGGGATGGCGCCGCGCCAGTTGCCGGCCCATGCGGAGCGCGCTCCTGCCGGCCACGCCGGAGCCCAGGATCAGCGCCAGCAGCTCGGCATCCGCCAGGGCCCCGGGCCCGCCCTCACGCAGCCGCTCCCGGGGCCTGAGCGCCCGGGACGACGGTCTTCCGCGGGTCGCCGCCGGCGTGACCGCGGGCTCCGATGCATCCATCTCGTTCACGTCGTCGATCCCCCCGCCTCCCATCTCCCGACCTCCACCCGGGGCCACTCCCGGCGCTGCGCGCGGGGTTCGAAGCTGCCATATAATGGACCTTCGCAGTCCCGGCAGATCCGCTTTCGTCTCGGCGACGGTCCGCGGGGACGCTCGAACCCCGGAGAATCGCTGCATGCGTCGTGCCATCCTCGTCCTGCTCATCGCCGCCGCCGCCAGCACGCTCTACTCGCCCCCGGCATTCACCGTTCAATCCGCCCCGCTCAACGGCATCGGGCTCGTGGACTACACGCGCAAGCCCGCGTTCAAGGTCGGCGACTGGGCCAAGTACCGCATGTCCGGCAGCAGCGAACTCGGCATGTCGGACAACTACTACGTCACCATCCTGGTCGCCGGTGAGGAGGACTTCTGGGGCGACCCGGGGTTCTGGCTCGAGACCTGGACCGACGCGCCCGGGAAAGCGCCGGAGACCCAGGCCGCGCTCATGTCTTACGAGATTTTCGGTGACAGCGCCGCCGTCCAGCGCCTGCAGCTCTACATGCGGAAGCAGGTGACCATGCTCAACGAGGACGGGAGCCCGAGGATGGACATCAACAAGC
The DNA here is from genome assembly GCA_964434945.1 of uncultured bacterium. Classification (GTDB taxonomy): domain Bacteria; phylum Eisenbacteria; class RBG-16-71-46; order RBG-16-71-46; family RBG-16-71-46; genus JAIOPA01. The sequence goes on from CAYSWZ010000099.1 coordinate 10,006, forward strand.
CGGCCGCGGGCATGCTCCGGACGCGACGCGAGGTGAAGAACCCGGTGCGCTCGACGCGCGACACGCTCGGCGCGGACACCGTGCAGACGCCGAAGGGCACGTTCAAGACGCTCAAGGTCGTGCTGCACGAGGGCACCGGCGCCACGCAGGCCGTGGGGGACAGCTCGATCTACACCGAGCTGCGCGAGAATCGCACGAGCTGGTATACCGAGGAGGTCCCGATCACGCACCTCGCTCGCGAGGACATCGAGACCATCTCCTCCGGGAAGTCCTGGCTGGTGGGGCGCTCGTCCGACGCGAGCCCGCTCCACATCCGCGATCGCGGCCTCGGCACGGCACGGCTTCTCGATTTCGGACACGGGCTCACCGCCCGCCTGATCCCGGAGCACCTGCGGCACACGATCGCCGAGCAGGTCGCGATCGAGCGCGCCGCGGCCAAGCCGAAGCCGGTCGCGGGCAAGCTGGCCTCGACCAAGCCGGCTTCGACCAAGCCGGCCTCGAGCCCGTCGCACCCCTGAGGCGGACGGCCGAGCCCGCGGCGTGACGGCCGGCGCGCGTGCGAGACGTCTGGGATCCCGGCGGACCGTTACGCCGCCGAAGCCGGGCTCACGCGCGCGCGGCTCATTCGAACAGCCCGCGCGCGTAGGCGGCGGAGTCGAACGGCTGCCAGTCGTCCAGCCCCTCACCGAGGCCCACGAGGCTCACGGGCAAGCCGAGCTCGCCCGCGATCGCGAGCACCACTCCGCCGCGGGAGGTGCCGTCGAGCTTGGTGACGGCAAGGCTCGTCACCGGCACGGCGCGCGTGAACTCCCGCGCCTGCGCGAGCCCGTTCATGCCCTGGGTGCCGTCCAGGACGAGGAGGACGTGGTGCGGCGCACCCGGCACCTGGCGGGCGCACACGCGCGAGACCTTCTCCAGCTCGGCCATGAGGTTGCGCTGGGTGTGCAGGCGGCCGGCGGTGTCGATGAGCACCACGTCGGTACCGCGCGCTCGGGCCGCCGAGAGCCCGTCGTGCACCACCGATGCCGGGTCCGCGCCCCGCGCTCCCGGGCGCACGATCTCCACCCCGGCCCGCTCCGCCCAGACGTCGAGCTGCTCCGTGGCAGCGGCCCGGAAGGTGTCGGCCGCCACGAGCAGCGTGCGGCGCCCGGAGCGTGCGAAGTGGGCCGCGAGCTTGCCCGCGAACGTGGTCTTGCCGACGCCGTTCACGCCCACGAGCAGCGCCACCCACGGCTTCTCGCCGCCGGGCTCGAACGGGGCGCGCGGCCCGCCGAGCAGCTCGACCGCGGCCCGCTCGAGGGCGCCGCGCAGGTCGAGCGCCGGATCGCGCTGCAGGAGTCGCTTCGACTCGGCGATCAGGCGGTCGGTGGTGACCGGCCCCACGTCGGCGGCGAGCAGCGCGGTTTCAAGCATCGCCAGCGTCTCGGGATCGGCCGTGCGGCGGCCGAGGGCCGAACCCACCGCCCCAGTCAGCACCTCGCGCGTGCGTTCGAGGCCGCGCCGGAAGCGATCCCACAGGCTCATTGGCAGAAGGTCGCGCGATCCGGGCGACCATCCGCCGGATGGCCGCCGCACACGCGCATGTTCCCCCGGGCTGGCGGGCGCTAGCCCGCGGTCACTTCCGCGGTCTCACGGCGCGACGCGTGGCTCACGTCCACGCCGTCCAGGTTCACGGACACGAGCTTGGAGACGCCGAGCTCCTGCATCGTGACGCCATAGATGCAGCCGGCCGACTCCATGGTCTGCTTGTTGTGCGTGATGACCACGAACTGGGTCCTGTCCCCGAACCGCCGCAGCATGTTGAGGAAGCGGTCCACGTTCGCGTCGTCCAGCGGCGCGTCCACCTCGTCCAGCAGGCAGAACGGCGAGGGCTTGACGAGGTAGATCGAGAACAGCAGCGCGATGGCCGTGAGCGCGCGCTCGCCGCTCGACATGAGCGAGATGCTCTGGAGGTGCTTGCCCCGCGGCTTGGCCACGATCTCGATCTCGGCCTCCATCGGGTCCTCGCCGAGCAGCCGCAGTTCGCAGTCCCCGCCCTCGAACAGGGTCTGGAAGATGTCCTTGAAATTCACCTGGACCTTCTGGAACGTCTCGGCGAACAGCTCCGACGCGGTGAGGTTGATCTTGTCGATCGCCTCGAGGAGCTGCGCCTTGGCCTGCAGGATGTCCGCACGTTGCTGGGTGAGGAACGTGAAGCGCTCCTTCTTGCGGCCGTACTCGTCGAGCGCGAGCAGGTTCACCGGCCCGAGCGCGCGCAGCTTCTGGCGCGCCTCCTCGAGGATCCCCGGCGCGGCCTCGGGTGTGATCCCGGCCGGCAGCGCCCGGACCCCGAAGCCCTCGGGCTCGATCTCGTATTCGCTCCGCAGCCGTTCGAACGTGCGGTCGAGCTCGGCGCGCGCCTGCACGCGATCGAGCTCGAGCTGGTGGAGTCGTTCGCCGAGCTCGGTCTGCTGGAAACGGCGGTCGCGCGCCTGGTCGTCCAGCGCCTGCACCTCCTGCTTGATCGCGGAGAAGCCCTGCTGCAGCTCGATCACGCGGTCGCGCTGGGTGCCCTCCGACTGCATGAGCCCGGTCAGCCCCGCTTCGAGGCCCGCCACTTCCGCCTCGATGCCGGCGATGCCGCCGCCGTGCTGCGCCGCCTCGGCGTCGCGCGAGGCGATCCCCGTGGCCAGCTCCTTCATCGTCTGCTCGAGCCGCGCCCACGAAGCCTCGAGCTCGCCGGCCGAGCGCGACAGCTGGAGCAGCGCCTCGCGCGCGGCCTGCGCCCGCTGCGAGGCCTCGTCCCGGCGCGCCTCGAGCGTGCGCACCACGCCGTCGGTCTCCGCGAGTTGCGCCCGGACCTGGTCCAGCTCGCCCTGGAACTGCGCCAGCTCGGCCTCGGCCTCGGCCAGTGTGCGGGCCACGGTCTCGATCTCGAGCGCGATGCCGTCCCGCTCGCGCACGCGCTCGGCGGCCTCGTTCGCGGCGAACGTCCGCTCACGCTCGAGCCCGGCCAGCTCGCGCACCTGCGTCTCGAGCGCGGTGCGCGTCTCGTCCACCATCCAGCGCGCGTGGTCGCGCTGCTCGATCGCGCGCGCGCGGGCCTCGTCCTCGGCGTCACGGCTGTTCTGCAGCCCCTCGACCGTCAATCCCAGCTCGGCCAGCCGTCCCGACAGCTCGCGGATCTCCGACTCGCGGTGCAGCAGGCCACCGGCATTGCGCGCGGCGCCTGCGCGCACGCGGCCGCGCTCCCACACTTCACCGTCGGTGCTCACGAATCGCAGGCCCGCGGGGGCCTCGAGCGCGAGCCGGGCCGCGAGCTCGCGCGAGTCCACGACCACGACCGAGCCGAGCAGCCGCTCCGCCAGCAGGCGGAAGCGATCGTCACAGCGGACGAGGTCGGAGGCGCGGCCGACGACGCCCTTCACCGCCGGCACCTCGGGCAGCGTGCGGCGTGCGAGCGCGGACAGGTCCACGAGCGTGGCACGACCACCCTCCGGGCGGCGCAGGCGTTCGATCGCCGGCCCGATCGCGTTGCGGTCGTCCACGAGCACGAACGACGCGGCCTCGCCGAGCGACGCCTCGAGCGCATCGAGGTAGGCGGACGGCACCTCCAGCACGTCCGCCACGACGCCGACGAGCCCGGGCAGCGATCCGCGCTCCGCGAGCAGCGCCTTGACGCCCTCGGAAACCCCTTCGAAGTTGGCCTTCAGCTCGAGCAGCGTGCGCAGGCGCGAGTCGGCGGCGGCGGCGTCCTGGCGCATGTGCGAGAGCGCCGCGTCGGCCTCGTGCATGCGCGCCTCGACGGCGCGGATCGCGTCCTCGCAGGCGGCGAGTTCGCCGCGCGCGGCGGTGAGCGACTCGTCCAGCTCCCGCCGGCGATCCTCGCCCTCGTGCTGCGAGTGCTCGATCTCGTTCACGCGCTCGAGCAGCTCGGAACGCCGCGTTTCCGCCGCGGTGCGCCGCTCGCCGAGCGACGTGAGCCGGTCGCGCATGCGCTCGCAGGTGCCCTTCTTGTCGGCTTCGACGGAGAACAGGTCGAGCGACATCTGCTTCCGCTCGGCGGCGCGTGAACGGCTCGCGCGCACCTCCTGCTCGAGCTGCTGGAGTGCGGTTTCGGCCTGCTCCGACTCGCTGTGGGAAGCCTCCCGCTGCCGGCGCGTGGACTGGAGCGTCTGCTGCACCTCCCGCTCCTTCGACTGGGTCTCCGCGAGGCGCTCCCGCATCCGGGTCGCCTCCTGCTGCGCCTCCTCCGCGCTCCGCAACAGGCCGGACGCGCGTTCGCGCAGCAGCACGACCTGGTGCTCGGCCGCGACGCGGGCCTCCTCGCGATCCTTGAGGCCGCCCTGCGCGGTCATCAGCTCGCGCTCGAGCTCGAGCAGCGCGAGCTTCCGCTCGGTGAGCGCGGCCTCGGCACGGTTGAGCTCGGCGGTCACGCCCTCGCGACGGGTGGCCTCCTCCTGCCACTCCTCCTTCGCCGACGACTCGCGCACGCGCAGCGCCTCGATCGTGCCGGCGGTGAGCGCGAGGTCGAGGTCGCGGACCTCGTCGCGCAGGCGCTGGAAGCGGCGGGCCTTGCCCACCTGGCGCGCCAGCGAACGCAGCTCGCGCTCGATCTCGAACACGATGTCGTTCAGCCGGGTGAGGTCGCCCTCGGTGGCGTCCAGCTTGTTGAGCGCTTCTTTCTTTCTTTGCTTGTACTTCGTGATGCCCGAGGCTTCCTCGAACAGGAAGCGACGGTGGCCGGTCGTGTCCGAGAGAATATTATCCACCATCGCACGCTCGATCACCGAGTAGGCGTGGCTGCCCATGCCGGTGTCGAAGAACAGGTCGCGGATGTCGCGCAGCCGGCACGGCGTCTTGTTGAGGAAGTACTCGGAGACGCCGGAGCGGAACACGCGGCGCGAGACGGTGACCTCGGAGAACTCCGTCGGCAGCACGCCGCGGTCGTTCTTGAACGTCAGGTGCACTTCGGCCATGCCGAGCGGCTTGCGCGTCGGGCAGCCGTTGAAGATCACGTCCTCCATCGAATCGCCCCGCAGCTGCTTGGCGGACTGCTCGCCCAGCACCCAGCGGATGGCGTCGGAGACGTTGGTCTTGCCGCAGCCGTTCGGGCCGATGACGCCCGTGATGCCGTCCCCGAACTGGAGCTCGGTGCGGTCCGCGAACGACTTGAAGCCCTGGATCTCGAGTTTGTAGAGGAACATCCCTGCACTCCACGGGTGCGCGGGAGTGGGCCGGGCCGGGCACGGGATGACCAGGCCACAGGGCCAGAGGGGCGCCTGCGCGCAGTCGGTCCGTCCGAGCTGGACCACTCCCGGGCACCGGTCACGGGGAAGTCGGCCCGCGGTTACGGTGTCCGAAGCGAGACTTCGGTTGTCTGTCCTGGCTGCGTGAGCGCTGTCTCGAATGGCCGACCCGGTCCGGGACGAAGCGCACCGCGAGTGCCGACCGCGTGGAGCCGGGGGCTCCGCGTGTGCAGCCGGGGTCGCGGGCTGGGAATCCTGAACTGGGCCTGCCGCCGCAGAAACTAGAGGTTGGGGCGGCCGCGGTCAACGGGAATGGCACGCTCCCGAGCGGGCGCGGCGCTCGGCCGGGGAGCACCGGGCCGCGCGCGTCAGCGCTTCGTCAATGCGAGTTCCAGACCCTGGCCAGCGCCATGGCGGTCGTGGCCACCTCGGGTTCGGTCAGGGTGCGCGGATCGAGCCGGAAACGTCCGGCGCGGATCGTGCCGATGACGGGCGGGTCGGCGCTGCGGGCTCGCGATTCCAGCTCCGCCGCCGACCAGGTGGCGTGCGTCATCGCCACCACCGGGCCGTGCAGCTTCTGGAGCGGAAGCGATCCCCCGCCCACCTCGCCCTCGCCCGCCTCGAGTCGCGTCTCGAGGCCCGGCACACGGGCGATCAGCTCGGCCGAGAGCCGTCCCGCGCGCTCGGCGAGCAGGTCCGGCGCGGCCGCGAGCATCGCCAGCGTGGGGATCTCGGCCCGAGCGCGTTCGGGCTCGGCGTAGAGCGAAAGCGTGGCCTCGAGCGCCGCGAGCGCCAGCTTGTCTGCGCGCAACGCCCGCGCGAGAGGATGCCGGCGGACCTTCGCCAGCAGCGCAGCGTCCCCGAAGACGAGCCCGGCCTGCGCGCCGCCGAGGAGCTTGTCCCCCGAGCAGGTGACGACGTTTGCACCGGCGGCCAGGCTGTCCCCGACCGTCGGTTCGCGCTCGAGTCCGAACGCCGACAGGTCGGCGAGCGCGCCGCTCCCGAGGTCCTCGATGAGCGGGATCCGGTGGCGCTTCGCGAGCGTCGCGAGCTCGGCGAGCCCCGGCTGCTTCACGAAGCCCTGCATGCGAAAGTTGCTGCGATGCACGCGGAGGATCGCGGCAGTGTCCTTCCCGTGTTGCGCGAGCGCGCGCTCGTAGTCGCGCAGGTGGGTGCGGTTGGTCGCCCCCACTTCGACCAGGATGGCGCCGCTCATCTCCATGATCTCGGGCACGCGGAAGCTGCCGCCGATCTCGACCAGCTCGCCGCGTGAGACCAGGACTTTCTTGTGAGCTGCGGCAGCGGCCAGTGTCAGTAGTATCGCGGCAGCTCCATTGTTGACCACCAGTGCGGCCTCGGCCCCGGTCAGGCGCGTCAGCCAGCGCTCGGGGCCGATGCCGCGGTCCCCCCGCTTTCCCGCCGCCAGATCGTATTCGAGCGAGGAGTAGCCCGCGGCCACCTCCGCGACGGCGCGGCGCGCGCGCTCGGCGAGCGGGGCGCGACCGAGGTTCGTGTGCAGCACGATGCCGGTCGCGTTCAGCACGCGTCGCAGCTGCGGAAGGCTGGCGAGCCGGGCGCGAGCGGCCGCCGCGTGGGCGAGCGCGTCGGCGTCGGGCGCGTCGCCCGTCTTCGCGCGGCGGAGCGACGCCCGCGCCTCGTTCAGCGTGTCGCGTGCCGCGGCCACGACGATCGTGCGCGGCAGGTCGCGGCAGCCCGTGAGGAGCGCGTCGTGACCGAGCAGTTTCTCGACCGACGGCAGCGTGCGCAACGCGGAAACGGTCATGAGCGCGAGGCTAGCAGAGGGCGCACGGAAGGGCGAAGGAGTGGTGGGGTAGGGTGGTGAACGCTTGTGGAATTCTCGGCGCGCCCAAAGAATTTGCTGGACAGCCCCGAAGGCATCCACTGCGCGCCGGGCGAGGATCGAACGCTCACGGCGCGCCAGCGCGCGATGCTTGCGCGCTGGCGATGTATCGCGACTGCGTCGACGAAAGTTCTCGTCGCGACGCTTGTAGTGCGCTCTCGGCACACGTAAGGCAGCAGAAATGGCGCGTGGTAGGAATCATGTTGCCCCCGCGACTGTCCCCCGGTTGCGGAGATCCGCCATGAAGTCCTACGCGCGTTCGCATCTCACGGATCAGGGCCTCCTGTCCGGCTTCACCGCCCGCCTCACGCTGTATCGTGACACCACTGCCGAGCTCCTTGCCGATCTCGCCGAGATCGAGGAGCGAAGGCTTTACGTGCGGGCGGCGTACTCCACGATGAACCTCTACTGCGTGCACGAGTTCCACATGTCGGAGGAGACCGCGTTCAAGCGCATGCGTGCCGCCCGGGCGGCACGCAAGTTCCCGGCACTCTATCCAGCGCTCGCGGACGGCAGGTTGCACCTGACCGCCGTGGTCCTCCTCGCACCCCACCTCACCCCGGAGAACGTGGACGAGCTGGTTGCCGCGGCCTCGCACAAGACCAAGGCCGAGATCGAGCTGCTGCTCGCCGAGCGCTTCCCGCGCCCTGATGTCGAGACCAGCGTGCGGGCTATGACGACTGAGAGTGCGACAGAGTTGGAACTGTCCCCAGGGACAGTGGTCCCATCATTCGTCCCGGGAAGTTCGGTTCGCATGGGACCACTTCCCACACACTCGAAGTCCGCCCCGCTCTCCGCAGAGCGATTCGAGTGGCACCTGACGGTGAGCAGGCGGACACAGGAGAAGTTGCGCCGTGCGCAGGCCCTTCTGGGTCACTCCGTGCCCTCGGGCGATCTTCCCGAGGTGCTCGAGCGCGCGTTGGACGCACTGGTGGAGAAGCTCGAGAAACGGAAGTTCGCGAAGACAGACCGGCCACGCCCGCAGCGCGGTGCCGCGAAAGGCCGACACATCCCCGCGGCCGTCAAGCGTGCTGTCCTGGAACGAGATCACGGCCAGTGCACGTTCGTGGGCAAGACGGGCAGGCGCTGCGAGGCGCGCACCCGACTCGAGCTGGATCACATCGAGCCCATCGCGCGGGGCGGAGAGTCGACCGCCGGCAATCTCCGGCTCCGCTGCCGCGCGCATAACCAGTACGCGGCCGAGTGCACGTTCGGAACGGGGTTCATGCGTGACAAGCGGGAGCAGGCCAAGCGCCGGGGGGCGCAGGCGCAAGCTGAGGCGAACGCTCGAGCGCGGGCTCAAGGCACGGCGGACGATGCCGAGGAGCGCGACGTAGTGCCGTGGCTGCGAGAGTTGGGATACAACGCCACCAGAGCTCGCAAGGGCGCCGACGCTTGCGCGCACATCCCGGACGCTCCGCTCGAGGAGCGACTGAAGGTCGCGCTCAGAGCCCTCGCTCCACGCTGCGTGCGATGGACGCCCGAGGTGGCCAGCAGCCCCGCGTGAACGCGCGGAGTCTGCCCCCCCTACCCTCCCAGGTACGCGGCCCGGACCTCGTCGTTCGCGGCGAGCTTCGCGGCGGCGTCCTCCAGCACGACGCGGCCGGTCTCGAGCACGTAGCCGCGCTGCGCGATCGACAGCGCCATGTGCGCGTTCTGCTCCACGAGCAGGACCGTCGTCCCGCGCCGGTTGATCTCCACGATGTTCTTGAAGATGTCGCGGACGAGGAGCGGCGCGATCCCGAGCGAGGGCTCGTCGAGCAGCAGCACGCGCGGCCGGCTCATGAGCGCGCGGCCGATCGCGAGCATCTGCTGCTCGCCGCCCGAGAGCGTGCCGGACAACTGCTTCCTCCGCTCGAGGAGCCGCGGGAACAACTGGAACACCCGGTCGCTGTCCTCGCGGATCCCGGCGCGGTCCTTCCTCCGGTATGCGCCGAGCTCGAGGTTGTCCTCGACGGAGAGGTTCGAGAACACCATGCGTCCCTCGGGGCTCTGCGAAACCCCCAGCGCCACGATCTCGTGCGCCGGGACCTTGCAGATGTCCTTGCCCTCGAACAGGATCCGCCCGCTCCGTGCCGGCACCAGGCCCGAGATCGTGCGCAGGAGCGTGGTCTTCCCGGCGCCGTTCGCGCCGATCAGCGTCACGATCTCGCCGGCCTCCACGTGCAGCGACACGCCTTTCAGGGCGTGTACCGCGCCGTAGAAGACGTCGAGCGCTTCGACCGCGAGCTGGCTCATGCGGGCCGTTCCAACGCGGGCCGGCTCACGCGGGCGTCTCCTCGCCGAGGTAGGCCTCGATGACCTTGGGATTCGCGCGGATCTCCCCGGGCGATCCCTCGGCGATCTTGAGCCCGTAGTCGAGCACGGAGATGCGCTCGCAGATGCCCATCACGACCTTCATGTCGTGTTCGATGAGCAGGATGGTGAGCTGGAACCTGCTGCGAATGTCCAGGATCAGCCGCATCAGCTCTTCGCTCTCCTGGGGATTGAGCCCGGCCGCGGGCTCGTCGAGCAGCAGCAGCCGCGGCCGGCCGGCGAGCGCGCGGGCGATCTCGAGCCGGCGCTGCTGCCCGTAGGCGAGGCTGGTCGCGGGCTCGTCCGCATGCTCCGCGAGCCCCATCACCTCGAGCATGTCGAGCGCCTGGCGCCGGAGCGAGGCCTCGTCGAGCTCGAACGACGGCGTGCACAGCACCGCCGAGGCGAGTCCCACCTTCCGGTGCGGGTGGACCGCGACGCAGACGTTGTCGAGGCAGGTGAGCCGTGAAAACAGCCTGATGTTCTGAAAAGTCCTCGTGATCCCGGCACAGGCGATGCGGTTCGACTTCAAGCCGCTGATCGTCCGGCCCTCGAAGCTCACGCGCCCGCGCGTCGGCGCGTACACACCGGTGACGACGTTGAACACGGTCGTCTTCCCGGCGCCGTTCGGGCCGATCAGGCCGACGAGCTCGCCCTTCCCGATCTCGAGCGAGAAGTCGCACACCGCCTTCAGGCCGCCGAACTGCATGGTGATGTCGTCGAGCTGGAGGAGCGGGGCCGTTGGCATCACAGGCTCCGGGCCGGATTCACGACACGGCCTTCGCCGGGCGGCGGCCGAACAGCCTGCCGAGCGACAGCTCCCGGGTGCCGAGGAGGCCCTGCGGCCGGGTGATCATGAGGATGATCAGCATGAGCGAGTAGAGCACCATCCGGAACTCCTTCACCGGGCGCAGCACCTCGGGCAGGAGCGTGAGCACGACCGCCGCGATCACCGAGCCGCTGATCGAACCCATGCCGCCGAGGACCACCATGGCGATGACCTCGATGCTCTTCAGGAACGTGAACGAGCTGGGGTTCAGGTAGCTGAGGAAATGCGCGAACAACCCGCCCGCGACGCCCGCGAAGAACGCGCCCATCACGAACGCGAGGACCTTGTAGCGGGTCGTGTCCACGCCGAGCGCCTCGGCCGCCACCTCGTCGTCGCGAATCGCGAACAGCGCGCGGCCGTGCGTGCTGTGCCCGAGGTTGCGTGCCAGCAGCACCACCACCACCACCGAGCCGTACACCCAGAAGAAGTTCGCGTAGGACGGGATCCCGGGCAGGCCGCGTGCGCCCCCGAGTGATTCCATGTTGAGGATCGCCACGCGGATGATCTCGCCGAAGCCGAGCGTCACGATCGCGAGGTAGTCGCCGCGCAACCGCAGGCTCGGCAGCCCCACCAGCCAGCCGGCCACTGCGGCGAGGAGCCCGCCGGCGAGAAGCGCGAACAGCAGTGCGATGCCCTCCGCCACCGGCTGCGGCAGGCCGTGCAGCGCGGCCACCAGGTGCACGCCCCACTGGAACGTGAACATCGCCGAGGTGTACGCGCCCACCGCCATGAAGCCGGCGTGCCCGATCGAGAACTGCCCGGTGAAGCCGTTGACCAGGTTCAGCGACACCGCCAGCACGATGTTGATGCCGATGAGCATGAGAATCTGAAAGTAATACGGGTTCGTCACCCGCGGCAGCACGACGTTGAGCGCCACGAGCGCCAGCAGGATCGCGACCGGCCCGAGCAATCGCTTCACGTGGCTAGACCTTCTCCGAGACGGCCTTGCCGAAGATGCCGGCCGGCCGCACGAGCAGGATGACGATCAGCAGCACGAACGCGATCGCATCCCGGTAGGTCGGGGACAGGTAGCCGGTCACGAGCACCTCCGCGACGCCCATCACCAGCCCGCCCACGACCGCGCCCGGAATGTTGCCGATGCCGCCGAGCACCGCGGCCACGAACGCCTTGAGCCCGGGCAGGATGCCCATGTAGGGCTCGATCTTCGGCGACTGGAGCGCCACCAGCACGCCGGCCGCGGCCGCCAGCGCCGAGCCGATCATGAACGTGAACGTGACGATGCGGTCCACGGAGATACCCATGAGCGAGGCGGCCATGTGGTTGTGCGAGACGGCCTGCATGGCCTTGCCGACGCGCGTGCGCGTCACCAGCCAGCGCAATGCGAGCATGAGCGACAGCGAGACGACGAGCACGATCAGCTGCTGGTTCGAGAGCACGACGCCCATGCCGAGCTGGATGTTCTTCGCCTCCACGATCTGCGGGAAGAAGCGCGGGCTGGCGCCGAACAGCAGCACGCCACCGTTCTCCAGCAGCAGCGACACGCCGATCGCGGTGATGAGCGCCGACAGCCGCGGCGACTTGCGCACCGGCTTGTACGCGAGCCGCTCGATGAGCATGCCGATCAACGCGCACACCAGCATGCTCGTGAGCAGCACGAGCAACGCCTTCGCCGGACTGGGATTCTCGCCCGCGTGGAACCAGCGCGACGCGTACAGCCCCATGAACGCGCCCAGCATGTAGACGTCACCGTGCGCGAAGTTGATCAGGCGCAGGATGCCGTACACCATCGTGTAGCCGAGCGCGATGAGCGCGTACACGCTGCCCCAGGTGACGCCATTGACCAATTGCTGGAGGAACTCGCTCATGCGTGGCGACGGGCCGCGGGTGTGAGTCCCGCGGCCCGTCCGGCCCTCTTCGGCGTCACGGGTTGATGGAGCTGTTGAAGACCTTCTTGCCGCCCTTGATCTCCAGCACGACCAGCGGCTTCGAGGCGTTGCGGTTGGCGTCGAGCGTGATCGTCCCGGTGACGCCGGCGTAGTCCTTCGTCGCCGCGATCAGGTCGCGGAGCTTCTGCGTGGCCGCCTTGCGCTCGGGGGTGCCCGCCCTGGAGGAGCCGAGTGCCTTGAACGTCGCGGGGTCGTCCGCCGCGAGCTTCTCGAGGCAGCCGAACAGCACGTTCGCCGCGTCGTACGCGAGGCCGGCGATGGCATCCGGGTCCGAGCCCGCGTTCCTGGCGCGGAAGCTCTTGAGGAACGCCTGCAGCCGGGGATTCGGCATGTCGAGCGCCCAGTGGTTCGTGTAGTAGGAGCCGTTGAGCGCGTCGCCGCCGATCTCGAGCAGCTTCTCGCTCTCCCAGCCGTCGCTTCCGAGGAGCGGAACGTTGAGCCCGAGTTCGCGCGCCTTGCGCGCGATCAGGCCGACCTCCGTGTAGTAGCCGGGGATGTAGATGGCCTCGGGCTTCTTCGCCTTGATCGCGGTGAGCTGGGCGCTGAAGTCCTGGTCGCCGGCGGAATAGGCCTGCACCGTGACGACCGTGCCGCCCATCTCCTCGAGCGCCTTGGTGAAGAACTCGGTGAGACCCACCGAGTAATCGCTCTTGACGTCCTTCAGGATCGCGACCTTCTTCAGGCCCAGCGTCTTGGTGGCGAACAACGCCACGCTATGGCCCTGGAAGTCGTCCAGGAAGCACATGCGAAAGATGAAATCGCCCACCTGCGTGACCTTCGGGTTCGTGGACGAGGGCGAGATCATGGGCACGCCGTTCGACTGGCAGATCGGCGCCGCCGCGAGCGAGCGCGACGAGGCCACCTCGCCGATCACCGCCACGACGCGGTCCTGGTTGATCTCCTTCTGCACGGCGTTCGCCGCCTCTTCCGCCTTGCCCTGGTCGTCCTCGACCACCACGCGCACCGGGAGTCCGCCGATCTTGCCCTGCTTGTCGGTGGTCAGCTCCGCCACCGCCGCGTCCACGCCGAGCTTGGTCGAGGTCCCGAACGTGGCGTCCGCACCCGTCAGCGAACCGTACTCGCCGATCACCAGCTCGTCCTTGCCGCCGCCGGCACCGCCGCCGCAACCCGCGGCGAGGACGGTGGCACCCAGCACGACGGCGAGCATCAATCCGTGGCGAAGCCTCATGACAGCCCCCCTCGTGGGAGTACGTGGGCCTTCGCCGCGCTGCGGGTTCGCCGCGCGGCACGGCCCGGGTCCCGCGGGACCCCTGCGCGCTGACCGGAATGTGGACCCGGGAAGAGCGCTGAGAGGTAGCACGCCCGCGTCCGGGGCCGCAAGCGGCGGCTGCCGCGCCGCGGCGGCGGGAGGGGCGGTTGCTGCGGCAATTGCACGGGTGCTACGGTGCGGCGCATGCGGAAGACGGACGCAAGGATGCGCCGACGCCGGAACTCCGCGACGCTCGCACGCTCGGCGGCGTCCACGGCGCTGGTGCTCGGGCTCCTCGCCGCGAGCTGCGCGCCTCCGGCCGCGGTCACGCCCCGGCCGGCGCCGCCCAAGGTCCCGCCGGCTGCGAAGCCCGGGCCCCGGGCCGGCTACGACGGCCTCCGTGACTCGCTCGACTCCGTGGATGCCTCGGCCGTCCGCGGCAAGCGCATCGTGCTCGATCCGGGTCATGGCGGATTCTTCCCCGGCACGGTGGGCGTCGACAGCCTGACCGAGAAGGAAGTGAACCTGGCCGTGGCGCTCGCGCTCCGCGACCTGCTCGTCGCGGCGGGCGCCGAGGTGAAGCTCACGCGCGAGACCGACCGCGACTACCTGACGCCGGCCGACTCGTCGCTCAAGGCCGATCTCACCGAGCGGGTGCGGATCGCGAACGAGTTCGCCCCCGACCTGTTCGTGAGCATCCACCACAACGCCGACCCGGGCGGCGCCCATGACGTGAACGAGACCCAGACCTACTACCGGCTGGGCGACGAGGGGCCGTCGTACGACGCGGCGCAGGACGTGTTCCGCGCGCTCACGCGCAACCTGGGCATCGAGACCACGAAGATGATCCCCGGCAACTTCTTCGTGATCCGCAACACCTCGGCGCCGGCGCTGCTCACCGAGGCGAGCTACCTCACCTATCCGCCCACCGAGGCGAAGCTCCGCACGCCGGAGGCCCGCCGCCTCGAAGCGCAGGTGTTCTACCTCGGGATCGTGCGCTGGTTCATGCGGCGCGCGCCGCAGTTGACCCGCTTCGACGCGCTCGATGCCGCGGGGCGGGCGGACACGACGTTCACCGCCACGCCGCGCCTCGTGGGCGAGGTGCGCGGCGCGTACGACTCGGCCGTCCTGCGCATCGACGGCGCCGAGGTGCCGCTTGCGCTGGCGGGGGACCAGCTCACCTGGGAGCGCACGCCGCCGCTCGCCGGCGGCACGCACGAGGCGACGCTGTCGGCGCGGCTCGCGACCGAGGGCGCGTCGCGCGCGCGGCGGCTGCGCTTCCACCTGAAGAAGCCCGTGGCGCGCCTGGTGCTCGCGCTCGTCGGCTCGCCGCTGGAGAAGGCGCGCCACCCGGTCGCGGCGCACGTGAAGCTCGCGGACGCCGACGACCTGCCGGTGCCGGACAGCCTGCGCGTGCGATTGAGCACGGAGCCACCTGGCGTGTTCGCGCCCGCCGAGACGACGCTCGTCGCGTTCGCCGGCGAGGGCTGGGGATACTTCCGGCGCGCGCGCACGGTGTCCGCGAAGCGCGCGGGCCAGGCGGTTCTCGTCGCCCGGCTCGTGACGCCCGCAGGCGCCCCGCCGGTGGCCGCGGCGCGCCTGCGACTCGCGCGCGCGCCCTCCGATCGGCGGACGGGGTTCGCGCTCCTCATGCCGGGGGCCACGCCGCTCGCGACCGCACTCCCGCTCCCCGACTGGCTCAACCGCGACGGATTCGCATCGCTCCCCGTCGATTCCGACGGCGCTGTCCGCACGCCGCAGCTCGCGGGCTTCCGGCGCTTCGATGCCGACACGCTCTGGCCGCCGAACTTCGTCGCGATCGCGGGCGGCGCGCTGCACGGCCGCCGGGTCGCGATCGATCCCGAGGGCGGCGGCGACGACGCGGCCGGCAGCTCGGCGGGAGGCACGCGCGCCTCGTCGCTCAACCTGGACGTGGGCCGGGCCCTGGCGGCGATGCTCGCGGCGGCGGGCGCCGAGGTGGTGCTCACGCGCGACGGCGACCACGCGGTGAGCGAGCTCGAGCGCGTGCAGGTGGCGGAGGGCTTCCGCGCCGAGCGCTACCTGCGGATCGGCCACGCCAACAGCGCTCCGCTCGCCGGGCACTATTTCAACAGCCCGAACGGCCGGCGCTGGGCGCAGCAGGCCGCGACCGCGCTCGCGGACATGGGATTCCCCGCGCCGCGCGTGGGCGAGTCCGCCAAGTACCCGCTGGCACAGACCAGCGCCACCGCGATCTATGTCACGGCGGCGCGCACCGACAGCGCGGAGGCGCTGCTCCTCTCGCCGGGCCGGCTGCGCGCCGAGGCCTACGCGCTCTTCCTCGCGCTCGCCCGCGACCTCGCGGCGGACGGCGGCCACTGGCCGCTCGACTCGCTGCGCGTGCTCGACGCCGACGGCCGGCCCGTCGCGGGTGCGCCGGTACGCCTCGGCGCCGCGCTCGTCGTCGCCACCGACAGCTCGGGAACGGCGCGATTCGCGCGAACCGAGGAGGGTCCGCTCGACGTCCGGGTGGACGATGCGCGCGCCCGGGCGCATGCCGTTCTGCTAGACTTGGAGCGCGGACGCGTAATACAAGTGCCGCGCTGACCGACCGGGCACGCAGCAGTCGTCCCTGGCCCGAGGTCCGGCAGACATGCTCCATCCCTTGACGCACGGCATCGACACGTTCTGGAGCGAGTACTTCGCCAGTCGGCGTCTGGTCTCACTCGTGCTGCTGGCGGTCTCGGGCGTGCTGTTCGTGTTCATCGCCCTGCTCGGCCGACGTGTCTCCGAGGATCTCGGGGACCCCAAGCGGTTCGGCTTCGAGGGCCCGAAGCACTGGGTCGAGCGCATCCGGCTCGAGGACCTGGCCAAGGAGGACGTGCAGGGCTTCTACGCCATCACGTACCTCACCGCGGAAGCCCGGCGTGGCGGCAGGAAGCCGGCGAACCTCTCCTCGCATCCCCAGGCCCAGCCCGTAGTCCTCAAGGCGCCCGGCAAGGGCGACGACGAGGCCGACCTGATGGCCAAGGCGCGCATGCTCGCCCTCGAGGGACCGATCATCCGTTCCGAGGACCTCGTCATCGAGCGGCTCGTCCGCCCCGAGTACCCGGACGAGGCACGGGAGAAGAACATCGAGGGCGTGGTCGAGGTGCTGGCACTCGTGGACACGACCGGGTCGGTGCTGCAGATCCAGATCGTGGGCGGAACGCACGAGCCCATGCTCGAGAGCGCGGCCGCCAAGGCAATCCTCGAGTGCCGCTACCGTCCGTACCGCGTCGATGACCAGGCGCGCCGGGTGTGGGCGGCGTACCGGATCGCGTTCTCGCTCTACTGACGGGGCAAGCCCGGCCGCTTCACTCGCGCGACTCGACCGATCTTCCCCGCCGCACCGTGTAGACGTGCAGCGTCGCACCCTGGCGCGAGAGGTCGAGGAAGCCGCCCGCGTCCGACGTGTCGGCCGGCGCGTGCCACGCGGCGGCGATCTCGCCCGCCGTGAGCGCGCCCGCATCGACCGCGGCCGCGAGCGCGCGCCCCGCGAGGAAGCCGCGCGTCCACAGCGCCCCGGCGCGGGTGCCGGTGGCGGTCGCGAGCGAGTCGAGCAGCGCCCGGGTCCCGGCCGCGAGGCGCCAGTCGTCGTCGACCCACGCCACGCCCTCGAGGAGTGGTCGCGCGGTGGCGTGCATGGACTCGGGCGAGAGCGCCGGTCCGCCGCACACGCGCAGCGTCGCGCCGGCGGTGGCGAGCGCACGTACGAGCGTCTCGGCATCGCGGCCCGCTCCGTCCCAGAACAGCACCTCGGCGCCCGAGGTCTTGAGCGTCGTCGCGAGGTGCGCCGCGTCGCCGCCCGCCCCGGAGAGCACGTCGCGCCGCACCACGCGGCCACCGCGCGCCACGGTCTCGTGCGCGAACGCTTCCGCGAACGCGCTGCGAACACCCGAGGCGGACCCGGCAATCGCGACGGCGTGCGGCTCGCCTCCGAGCACGACCGCCGCGAGCGAGCGAGCGCGCGCCGCGCCGCCGGGGCCCACCTGGAACACGCGCGGCCCGACCTGGCCGATTCGCTCGTCGGTCGCGGTGGGCGAGACGAGCACCATCCCGGCGAGCCGCGTCGCCGTCGCGAGCGACAGCGTCGGGCCGCTCAGCAGTTCACCCACGACCACGTCGGTGGACGGCGCCACCTGTTCCAGCGCCGCGGCCACGCGCACCGGGTCGCTGTCGCCGGTGCCGAGCGTATCGAGCTCCAGTGCGGGCGCGCCGACCGGCCGGTCCCACGCGAGCCCGGCGAGGAGCGCCGCCCGAAGGATGCGGGCGTAGCCCGCATATTCCCCCGCGTCCGGGAAGAGCGCGGCCACGCGGAACACCGAAGCGTACGGGCGCAGCGGGGTGAGATCGAGCGGCGGCGGCTCGCCCTTCTTTGGCGGGCGCGGCGAGGCGAGCACCCGGCGGGCCATCAGGCGCTGCCGGAGCGGGGCGCGCTCCGCGGGCGTGCTCGCCAGGGCCGCGTCGATCAGCGGCAACTCCGCGCTCCCGAGCTCGCGGGGCGGCCGGCGCAGCACCCAGAGGAGATCGCCGAGCGGCGCGTGCTTCGCCCACTCGGCGAGTGGCTTCACGTGCGCGGACGACGGCGCCGATGCGGCGAGCGAGTCCGCCTGTTCGCGCGTCGCGACGGGCGGGGTGCGACCGGACGAACCGGCCGCCGCGCCGCAGGCGAAACCCAGCGCCGCGGCGGCGAGTGCGGCGGCGAGCGCGGCGGCGAGCACGGCGCGGGCGCTGCGGCGCGGGGTCTCGCGCGGGCGGGCGGCCGGCGCGCTCACATCGAGAACTTGCCGAAGTCCTCGGGATCGAGGTTCTCGAGGAAGCGGCGGAGCTGCTCGGCCTTCTGGGCCTCGGTCAGGGGAGCAGAGGGCTCTGCCGGGGCGGACGGGTCTTCCGGCTCGTCACCTTCGCGCTCCGCCATCTGATCGGGGGGCGCCTGCAGCAGCTCCTCGTTCACGTAGAGCGGCGCCTCGGTGCGGAGCGCCACCGCGATGGAATCGCTCGGACGCGCGTCGATCGACAGCACCTCCTGGCCGCGCTCGAGCAGGAGCGTCGCGAAGTAGGTGCCGTCGCGCAGGTCGGTGATCGTGACCCGGGTCACCTTCGCCTTCAGCCCTTCCACGAGGAGTGCCAGCAGGTCGTGGGTGAGCGGGCGTGCGAACGCCTCGTGCCGCACCAGCCGGGCGATGGCCTGGGCCTCGAACGGCCCGACGAAGATCGGCAACACGCGCGTGCCGTCGATTTCTCGCAGCACGACCACGTGCTGCTGGGTCTTCGGCTCGGTCCCGAGCCCGTGGACCCTGGCCTCCACGACTTTCACGGCGTGCCGCCGGCGCCCTTCGGTCCGGGCTTCTTCGCGACCGACGCCGTGCTGTCCGGGTTGATGAAGTCCGGGACCGCGTCGGTGCGCATGTGATCCACCATCCACTGGGCGGACGTCGCCAGTTCCGACTTGGGGTACTTCTTCAGCAGCTCGCGGAACACGTGCTCGGCGGAGTCGTAGTCCTTCAACTCCTCGGAGTTGATGAACCCCACCATGAACAGCGCCTGCGGCGTCACGTCGGCATTCGGGTACTCGTCCACGACCTTCCGGTACGCGGCGATGCGCGACTGGGCATCGCCCGCGGCCTGGGCGTCCTGGAACAGCTCACGCGCGCTCTTCCGGGCGCTCATCCAGTTGTGAATCGCGACGGAATCGGGCGAGACCTTGTACTGCCCCTTGATGCGCGCGAGCTGCTCCTGGTAGTAGCGCTGCGTGCGCTCCTGCCCGAGCTGGCGGACGATGAATGCGCGCACCTGGTCGAAGTCGCGGACGGACTCGGGGTGGACGGCGTCCACCTTCATCACGTGCCAGGCCTTGTCGGTCTTCCACGGGCCGGCGATCTTGCCGGCGCCGAGCGCGAGCGCGGAATCCACGAACGCGGGCTGTGCGCCGATGCCGGAGAAGCCGCCCTCGTGCGTCGCCGTGCCGAGCAGCCCGCCGTTCGACTTGGTGAGCGTGTCGGTCGACCAGGTCTTCACCAGCTTGTCCCAGTCGGCGCCCTTCTGGCGCGCGAGTCCCAGCACGCGCCGGGCGTCGGCCTCGGTCTTCACCTGGATGTGGCGCAACGTCGCGTTTGCGGGCGTCTTCCACTCGTCGAGGTGCGCGTCGTAGTAGACCTTGGCTTCGGAGTCGCTCGGCGGAGCGTTCTTCGCCATGACCTCGTTGACCCAGGTCCGGATCAGCAGGTCGCGCTTCTGGGCTTCGATCTGCCGGAGCAGTTCGGGGCGCCGGCTGACCCCGTTCGCATCGGCGTCCTTCAGCCACACCTTCTCCTCGACCATCCGGTCGAGCAGCTGCTTCCGGCCGTCGGGCGTCGAGTACTGCGCCCGGTACTGCTCGGGCAGCTCCTGCAGCCTGCCCGCCAGCATGCGCGGAGTGATGACGTCGCTGCCGATGCGCACGAGCACCGCGTCGGAGTCGTTCGCGGCCGGCTGGGGGGAGCCCGACTTCGAACCCGACTTGGAGCTCGATTTGGCGCTCTGCTTCGGGGCCGCGGCCACGGCCCCCGCCGCCAGCGCGGCGACCATCAGTGCCAGCGCGAGGAGGCGAAGGCATCTCATGCCCGCACCACCCAGACCTTCACGGTCGCGGTGACGCCGCCGAAGAAGCGCACGGTCACGTCGTAGTTGCCCAGCTGCTTGATGTGATCCGGCACCTCGATCCGACGCCGCTCCACCTCGTGACCGGCGGCCTTGAGCGCGTCGGCGACATCGGCGTTCGTGATCGAGCCGAACAACGTGTCCTCTTCGTTCGCCTGCGCGGAGATGTTGACCTGGAGCCCCTGGAGCTTCGCGGCCTCGGCCCGGGCGGCGGCGACCCGTTTGTCGGCCTGGACCTCCTGCTGGCGCGCCAGCTCCTGGTAGAGGTTCGCGGCCTTGCTCCCGGTGGGGATCGCGAGCCGGCGCGGCAGCAGGTAATTGCGCGCGTAGCCGGGCTTCACGTTGACCGTGGAGCCCTTCTGGCCAACGCCCTCGAGATCGTCGAGAAGGATGACTTCCATGAGGATTCTCCTATGCCTCCCCGCGCGGGGTCGGCTCGAGTCGCCGGAAGTCCAGCCACACGTCGGACAGGCCGAGCAGCGCCACCGACGGCAGGAACACCGGCAGAGTGAACGTGAACAACAACACCATCACGAGCAGGATGAACACGGGTGGGACACCGCGCGCGAGCAGGACCGACTGGGTCACCGCGATGCCCTGCACACTATACCCCAGCACCGATTGCACCAGCAGCGCCGCGGCTCCGGGCCGCCACGCGGCGTTCGCGAACAACGCGAGCGCGAGCCCGGCGAGCAGCGGAGCGAGCGCCAGGTCGGGCAGCCGCCAGGTCGCGAACGCGGCACGCGACAGCACCGGCCAGCCGCGCCACGCCGCGGTGCGCGCCGCGAGCGAGCGCCCGGTCGAGACCAGCGCAACGAGCCACAGGAAGAGCAGGTTGGGCGCGAAGTAGGTGAGCATGCGCACGCGGTCGGCGGCCGGCATCCGCGAGGACTCCTCCATCATCCGGCGCCAGCTTCCCGGCGTGTCCGGACCCTGGAGCGTGCTCAGCATCTGCCGCTCCTCGACCCGGGCGCGCGCTTCGAGGCGGACGAGCGCGCTCGACATCCCGGGCAGGAGCGGCAGGGCGAACGCCGCGGCGAGGAGCGGCGCGTGCATCCAGGCCCGCTCGCCGAGCGACGGCCCACCGCCCTCCTCGCGCACGCCCATCCACACCCCGGTGATCGAGGCGAGCGGGATCCACACGAGGTGCCAGAGCCGCAACCCGCCGGCGGGAAACACCGCGAGCAGCGCACACCCGACCGCGAGCAGCGCCGGCAGAGCCAGCGCGCTCGGGCCGAAGCGCCACCCGAGCAGTAGCGATGCGCACACCACGAGCGGGACCACGAGCCACAGCACGCCCCACGGCCACGGCGTGGCCAGCGCGGCGAGCGCGAGCGAGCCCACGAGCAGCACTGCGCGCACTCCCGACGCGCCGCGGGCGGGCCGCGCCGGCTCAGCGATAGAAGTCACTGGTGAACGGTACCAGCGCGAGCACGCGGGCCCGCTTGATCGCGGTGGTGAGCTGCTTCTGGTGCATGGCGCACGAGCCCGACACGCGGCGCGGCACGATCTTGCCGCGATCGGTCACGAACCGGCCGAGACGCTTCTCGTCCTTGTAGTCCACGAACGCGACCTTCTCCAGGCACAGCTTGCAGTACTTCTTCTTGACGCCCTTGCCTTCCCGTTCCTTCGCCATCGTGCGCTCTCCTCTAGGAGGTTGGATCCTCGGTGGAGGCTTCGTCCGCCGGAGCTCCGGCCGCCGCCGCCTTCTCGAGGAAGTGGACCGACTCGGCGCGGATCTCGAGACTCTGCCGCTTCTCGCCGCGCGTGCTCGTCCACTCCCGCATCTGCAATCTGCCTTCCACCAGCACCGCACTGCCGGTGTGCAGGTACTGCGCGCACACCTCCGCGAGGCGCTGGTAACACATCACCGTCACATACCCCGTGTGCTCGGCCAACGCTCCCTGGCGGGAGCGATAGCGCCGGTGAAACGCCAGCGGCAGCGACGTGATCGCCGTTCCGTCCGAGGCGTATCGCCGGTCCGGATCCCGCGTGAGCCGCCCGGACAGGACGACGCGATTGAGTTCCGGCAGCCTGAGTTCGGACATGAGACCACTTTCCCGAGCCGGGGGCGTTGCCTGCGACTAGTCCCGGTCGCCGTCTTCCACCGCGGCGGCCGCCTCGGCCTCCGGCACGCCCTGCCACAACTCCGGCGGAACGTGCACGGTGGTGAGCGACCGCATGATGTCCTCCTCGAGGCGGATGCGCCGCTCGAGTTCCTTCAGCATGCCGCCGCCACCCGTCCACACGATCATCGTGTAGACGCCATCGCGCCGCTTGCGGATCTCGTAGGCGAGACGCCGCTTGCCCCACTTCTGCACCTCGACCACCTCCGCGCCCAGGTCCTTCAGCCACCCGGACACTCGGTCGGCGACCTCCTGGGCCTTCACCTCGTCGTAGCTCGGCTCGAGGATGTAGACCGTCTCGTACTTGGTCACGTCTCGGATTCCTCCTGGTGATCCCCATCCGGACCCATCCTCACGGAGGGGTTCCCCGGGTCCACCTTGCGGTTGAACTGGTTCATCGCGCCGAGTGTGCCCTCGGCCAGCCAACACTCCACGGCGTCCGCCGCCCGGCGGACCGTCGCTTCGAGCGCCGGCAGCTCGTCCGGCGCAAATGCTTCCAGCACGTGCTCCCGGAGCCCGGCGGTGTTCTCCGCCGGATCCTCACCCCGGGTGGGTGCCCCGACGCCGATCCGGAGCCGCGCGTACTCCCGGCCCCCGACCGCCGCCTCGATGCTCTCGAGCCCCCGGTGGCCGCCGGAGGATCCGCTCGCGCGCACGCGCAGCATCCCCAACGGCAGGTAGACGTCGTCGCTCACCACCAGCAGCTCCTCTTCGATTCCGTGCCGCTCGCGCCAGGCGAGCAGCGCGGCCCCGCTCAGGTTCATGTACGTGAGCGGTTGCAGCAGCTCCACCTCGCGTTGCGCGATGACGGCGCGCCGCGCGCGGAAGATCGCGTGCCCCGGCGCCTCCCCGGCGGTGTGCCGCACCGCCAGTTCGTCGAGCACCGCCCACGCCGCGTTGTGCCGCGTGTGCGCGTATCGCTCGCCGGGGTTGCCGAGTCCCACGACCAGACGCACGGTCGCCTACTTCTTCTCCCGCTTCGACTCCTTGTCCTTGCCGGCTTCCTTCGCTTCGCGTGCCGGCTTGGCCTCCTTGGCCTCCTTGCCTTCCTTCCCGGCCTCGGCTGTCGCCCCCTCCTCGTCCTTCTTGCCCTTCGCCCCCACGACCTCGGGCTCCGCCGTCGCCGGCACCGCGCCCTCGACCGGCGCCGCCACGACCTCCTCCACGGCCGGCATCACGACCGCGGCGATGGTGACGTCCCCGTCCGTGATGAGCTCGTAGCCCTCCGGCTTGATGTCGCGCACGTGCAGGCTGTCGCCGACGTTGAGTGCGGTCACGTCCACGTCGATGCTGGGCGGGATCGCGGTGGGCAGGCAGCGGACCTCGAGCGTGCGGATCGAGTGCTCGAGGATGCCGCCGCCGTCCTTGACGCCGATCGGCACGCCGATGAAGTGCAGCACCACCTCCACCTCGATCTGCTCGGTGAGCGAGATGTGCTGGAAGTCGAGGTGCACGATCGCCCGCGACAGCGGGTCGTACTGCACGTCGCGGACCAGCGCCGTCACCCCCGCGCCTCCCGACACGGCCAGGTTCACGATCGCGTTGCCGCCCCGGTGGCCGCGCAGGGCCAGCTCGAACTCGCTCTTCTCCACCGCCAGCGCGATCGGCTGCTCGCCGCGCCCGTAGAGCACGCCCGGGATCTGCCCGGCGGAACGCGCCTTGCGCGCGCCGCCCTTGCCCACCTGCTCGCGTCGCGAGCCCTTCAATTGGATGACCGACATGCCGACCTCCTGTTCCGGTGCTGCTGCGTGACGAGAAAGTTCCCGGCTGCGCGCGGGCGGACACGCCCGCGGCGCGGGCCGGATCAGACGAACAACGAACTCAGGGACCGCTCCTCGTGGATGCGCTGCACGGCCTCGCCGAGCAGGCCCGCCACGGTGAGCACGCGGATCTGCTTCGGCAGCGAACCCGGCTCGTGGTGGAGCGTATCGGTGACCACGACTTCCTTGATCGGGGACTCGGCGAGCCGCTCGACCGACCCCGGGCAGAACACGCCGTGCGTGACGCCGGCGTAGATGTCCTTCGCGCCCTGCGCCCGCATGGCTGCGGCCGCCTGGCACAGGGTGCGCGCCGTGGTGACGACGTCGTCGAACATCACCGCCGTCTTGCCCTCGACGTCGCCGATGATGTTCATGATCTCGACCGAGTCGGCCTTGGGACGGCGCTTGTCCACCAGCGCCAGGTCGGCGCCGAGGCGCTTGGCATACGCGCGCGCCATCTTGACGCTGCCGATGTCGGGCGCGACGACCACCAGGTTCGGCAGGTCGAGCTTCGAGAAGTGATCGATCAGCACCGGCGCCGAGTAGAGGTGATCGAGCGGGATGTCGAAGAAGCCCTGGATCTGGGCGCTGTGCAGGTCCATCGTCAGCGCGCGATCCGCGCCGGCCACCGTGATCAGGTTCGCCACCAGCTTCGCCGTGATCGGCGCGCGCGGCTGGTCCTTGCGGTCCTGGCGCGCGTAGCCGAAGTACGGCATCACCGCGGTGACGCGCCGCGCCGACGCGCGCTTCGCCGCGTCGAGCATGACGAGCAGCTCCATCAGGTGGTCGGCCGGCGCGTTCGTGGATTGCACGATGAACACGTCGCCGCCGCGGATGTTCTCGTTGAAGCGCACCGAGACCTCGCCGTCCTCGAAGCGCGACACGATCACGTCACCGACCGGCACCTTGAGCCGGGCGCAGATGGATTGCGTGAGTTGCTCGCTCGCGGAACCGGCGAAGATGCGACACGGATCCAAACCGGACCTCCCCTGACCTGTGACCCGATGAGGTGACGCGAATGCACGGCGCGGCCCGGCGCGGGCCTGCCTCGAGAATCAGAACGTGGATGCGAAGCAGCCGGGGCCGTCACCACCTGCCCCGGCGGAAATGGCTGGGGCGGGAGGATTCGAACCTCCGTATGCGAGAGCCAAAGTCTCGTGCCTTACCGCTTGGCCACGCCCCACCAACGAACGGGGTTTCCGTTACGGACCGCCTGCCGGAGCAGGACGGGGTGAAAGCTGCTGGCCCAGAGAACTGCCGAGGGGAAAAGCGGCGGGCAGCTTAACGGTGCGCGGAAGCGGCCGTCAACCGCAACGCACGCGCGCCCCGCGAATTGCGGCCGGGGCCTGGGGCGGCGCCGCCCGGGGCGGGGATCGGCGACAGCGTGGACAGCGGGGGCCCGGCACTCGCGGGCAGGGGGCCCGCGAGCCGGGGCTCAGAAGGCGTGCTGCTCCTCGCTGTTCGTGTGCGAGTGGTTGGCCGAGGGGTGCGCCAGTTCGCGCTCGTACTCGGTCATCACCTTCTCGGTCAAGTACTTACGCGTCGGGTCGTTGATCGGGTGGGCCAGGTCCTGATGCTGACCGTCCGGTCGCTTGCGACTGGGCATCGCCACGAACAGGCCGCTGTTGCCCTTGATGATCTTGAGCCCGCGAACGACGAACGAATCGTTCAGCGTGATGCTCACGAAGGCCTTCAGCTTCTCGTCATTCCGCAGCGAAACACGAACCTCGGTGATCTCGACCATGAGATGTGCACCTCGGAGCCATCCCTGAGGTTCAGCTGGCTCGTGTGCGGCGCGCTCGTCTGGCGCCGGACGTGGGTGCGCCCACTCGAGTGCCCTTCCGTGGCCTCGTGGAGGACGCTTGAACTCGGAGCCGCAGACCCCTCCCCGCCGAACGGACCTCGTACAGAGGTTCACCCCCCGAGAAGCGGCAGACGATCTCCCGGACCGATGCACCACGCGGAACGATCGCGAATACGGCCGAACCACTCCCGGTCAGGCGTGGCTCCAGCAATCCCGCCGCACGCAGCCTTGCGCACAGCGCATCGAAATCGTGCCGGTGTTGCCCCAGAAGTTGTTCGAAGCGATTGCCCCGCCGGATGAGTGTCAACGCTTCAACTCGCTGGCGCCCAACGGTTGCGGCAAATCTGCGGTCGTGTTTCCAGTGTGTCAAGCCATTTCTGGCCTGGTCGTGTCGCCGGAAGGCGTCGACGGTCGAAACCTGCCACGCCGGCACGGCCACGATGGCGCGCAATGGAGAAGCAAGTTTCACTGGGGAAAGAACCTCCCCCCGCCCCGTCCCGAGCGCCGTGCCGCCGGCGAAAGCGAACGGCACGTCCGAACCGAGTTGCAACGCGTATCGCGTTCGCTGCACCCGGGAGAGTGTTCGGCCGTGAAGCGCGAGGAGCGCCGCGATCGCGGCCGCAGCGTCTGCGCTTCCGCCCCCCATGCCCGCCCGCGCCGGGATCCGTTTGACGAGCGTGAAGTGCGCACCTCCCGGGAGCGCGAGCGCGCGCCCCACGAGCCGGGCGGCGCGGAGCACGAGGTTCCCCGGGCCCGCCGGCACGAGGCGCCGGGTGCCCACCGGCAAGCCGCCGCGGAGTGCCGCATTCTCGTGGCGGACGCTGAGCGTGAAGCCCCGCGCGCTCCGCCGCGCGATGAGCGTGTCCGCCAGCGTCACCGACTGGAACACCGTCACCAGCTCGTGAAAGCCGTCCAGCCGGCGCGGACCCACGGCGAGCCCCAGGTTGAGCTTCGCTCGTGCCTCGACCGTGACCGTGCGCGGGGCCGGGCGGCTCACCGCGCGTGGTAGAGGATCCACAGCGCCAGCGCCACGAACAGCGCCACGGCCGCCTGGATGGGGCGGTCGGTGAGGAGCACCTGCGAGGGATCCTCGCTCGTCTCCGAGACCCGCACCAGGTGCAGGTAGCGGAACACCGCGTACGCCACGACCGGCACCGTGACGATCAACGCCTCGGTGCCGAACTTGGCCACCGTCGCGGGCCAGATGGTGTAGAGCGCGTACGACATGAGCGTGCTCGCGGCACTCACCACGAGCATCTGGTCGAGGAGTTCGGGCGTGTACGCCGCCAGCACCGCACGCTGGTTCGCGGCGGCCGCGCCGGCGTTGATCAGCTCGCGCTTCCGCTTGCTCGCACCGAGGAGCAGGGCGCCGAAGAACGTGCACACGAGGAGCCATGCCGAGATCTGGGTGCCCGGCGCCACCGGCTTCAGCAGTTCCACGCCGGCGACCGCGCGCAGCACGAACCCGGCGGCGATCAGGAACACGTCGAGGATGACGTGGTGCTTGAGCCCGAAGCTGTAGGCCGCATTGCTCACGAGGTAGGCCGCCAGCACCCAGGCGAAGCCGGGTCCGAGCCACCACGCGATCGCCCCCGCGGCGGCGACCAGCACCGGCACGGTGGCCCACGCCACGCCGGGCGCGAGCTTGCCCGAGGCGATCGGCCGCAGCCGCTTCTTCGGATGCTGCCGGTCAGACTCCACGTCGAGCAGGTCATTGACCATGTAGACCGTGCCCGCGAGGAGCGAGAACGCGAGGAAGCCCGCGGCGGCGCGCAGCAGCAGCGCCGGGTCGCCCGCCTGCTGCGCGAAGATGATGCCGGCGAAGACGAGCAGGTTCTTGGTCCACTGCTTGGGACGTAACGCCTGGAGGAGCGGACCGATCACGGACGATTCCTGCGCCGGGCGACGCCGCGCGGGGCGGCCGCCGCACGCACCGCGCTCCCATCCGCCGCGCCCGTTCGGGCCGCACCCCGACGCACGCCGCGCGGCTTCCGCGGGGTTCGCCGCGGACCCGCCGCCGGCGTGCCGCGCGGGAACAGCGAGCGCTCGACGAGGAGGCAGAACGCGTGCCCCATGGCGATGTGCCCCTCCTGGATGTTCGGCGTCACGTCGCTCGGCGTGACCAGCGCCACGTCGCAGAGCGCGGCGAACTCGCCGCCCTTCGCGCCGGTCATGCCGATCACCGTCATGTCGAGCTCCTGCGCCGAGCGCACCGCCCGCCGCACGCTCTCCGAGCGGCCGCTGGTGCTGATCGCCACCAGCACGTCCCCGGGAGAGCCCAGGCCCTCCAGTTGTCGCGAGAACACGTCGTCGTAGCCGTAGTCGTTGCCGATCGCGGTGAGTGCGGACGAGTTGGTGGTGAGCGCCACCGCGGGCAGGCCCGGCCGATCGACCAGGTAGCGGCCCGAGAACTCCGCCGCCAGGTGCTGTGCGTCCGCGGCGCTGCCGCCATTGCCGCAGAAGAACACGGTGCCGCCGTTCTCGAAGCAGCCGAGGATCAGCTCGGCCGCCGCCGCGACCGCGGCGGCATTGCTCCGCTCGAGGAGCGCCAGCGTGCGCGCCGTGACGCGCAGCGCCGCGCGCGCCTCGCGCTCCAGCGGACCCGTTCCCCTGCCCTGCCTCTGCGCCGCCATGCGGTTCCCTCCCGTGATCAGACCTGGACGCGCGCCGGGACCGACTGCGCCGACTGTGCCGACGGTGTCGACGGTGCCATGTAACGCGCGAGCGCGTCCCGCCAGTGCGGCAGGCGCCGCCCGAGGACGTGTTCGAGCCAGCCCGTGTGCAGCACCGAATAGGCCGGCCGCCGTGCGGGCCGCGCCAGCTCGGCGCTCGAGATGCGCGCGACGTCGACGGACGCGCCGGCCTGCCGGCAGATCTCGCAGGCCAGCTCGTGCCACGTGCACGCGCCGTCGTTCGTCGCGTGCAGCGTACCGAACTCGCGTCGCTCCATGAGCGCGACCAGCGCCCCGGCGAGATCGGCGGTCCAGGTGGGCGCGCCGTGCTGATCGTCCACCACCCGAAGCGGGCCCGGTCCACCCTCCCGCGTCGCGTCCGGCACGCGCGCGCGGATGGTGTCGACGAAGTTCCTCCCGCCCTGGCCGTAGAGCCACGCGGTGCGGACGATGGTGGCGCGCGGGTTCAGCTCGCGTACGCCCTCCTCCCCCGCGAGCTTGCTCCGGCCGTAGACCGAGAGCGGCCCGACCGGGTCGTACTCGCGCCGCGGCGCGGGATCGTCGCCCGGGAACACGTAGTCGCTCGAGACCGCGAGCACTGC
>CAYSWZ010000100.1:0-4365 GCA_964434945.1 uncultured bacterium
CGCCACATGAGCGCCGCTCCGCTGCCGACCACGCCCATCGTCTCGCTGCGCGACATCACGCGCCGCTTCGGTCCCGTGCTCGCGAACGACCGCGTCTCGCTGGAGCTGCGCGCGGGCGAGGTGCACGCGCTGGTGGGCGAGAACGGCGCGGGCAAGAGCACGCTCATGAAGGTGCTGTACGGGCTCCACGCGCCGCAGGGCGGCGAGATCCTCGTGCGCGGCGAGAGCGTGCGCATCCCCTCGCCCGCGCACGCCATGCGGCTCGGGCTCGGAATGGTGCACCAGCACTTCCTGCTCGTGGACACGTTGAGCGTGGCGGAGAACGTCGTGCTGGGTCGCGAGCCGCGGACGGCGCTGGTCGCGTTCGCCCCGGCGGACGCCGAGCGCGTGGTGGCGGAGCTGTCGAAGCGCTATCGGCTTCCCGTCAACCCGCGCGCGCGTGTCGCCGGATTGTCGGTGGGCGAACAACAGCGGGTCGAGATCCTGAAGGCGCTCCACGGCGGTGCGCGCGTGCTGATCCTCGACGAGCCGACCGCCGTCCTCACGCCGCAGGAGGTGGACGAGCTGTTCGGCGTGCTGCGCGGGCTGCGCGACTCGGGCACCACGATCGTGCTCATCACCCACAAGCTGGCCGAGGTGGCGGCGATCGCCGATCGCGTCACGGTGATGCGTGCGGGCCGGGTCGTGGGCGGCGGGAACGCGCGAGACTTCACGCGCGACCAGCTCGCGAGCCTCATGGTGGGCCGCGTGCCGGCTCCGCTCGGCGAGCGGACGGAGCCCGTGCCGGGCCCCGAGGTGCTGGAGGGACGCGACCTCATCGTGCACGACGCGCGCGGGCTCCCCGCGGTGCGCGGCGTCACGCTGACCGTGCGCGCGGGCGAGATCGTGGGGATCGCGGGCGTGGAGGGGAACGGCCAGCACGAGCTGGTCGAATGCCTGACCGGACTGCGCGCACCGCGCGCCGGCCTCGTGCGCGTGGCGGGGCGCGACGTCACCGGGCTCGGGGCGCGCGCCCATCACGATGCCGGCCTCGCGCACATCCCGGCGGACCGACTCCGGCGCGGGCTCGTGGCCGAGATGACCTGCGCCGAGAACCTGGTGCTCGGCCGGCAGCGCGAGGCGGCGCGCGGACCGTGGCTCGGCGGTCCCGCGCTCGAGGCGCGCGCGCGCGCTCCGCTCGCCGAATACGACGTGCGGCCGGCGGATCCCCGCGCCGCCGCCGGCCGCTTGTCGGGCGGGAACCAGCAGAAGCTCGTGGTCGCGCGCGAGATGTCGCGCGACGCGCGCGCGCTCATCGCCGCCCACCCGACGCGCGGCGTGGACCTCGGGGCCGTGGACGCGATCCACCGCCGCATCCTCGCCGCGCGCGACGCCGGCCTCGGCGTGCTGCTCGTCTCGAGCGAGCTGTCGGAGATCCTCGCGCTCTCGGATCGCATTCTCGTCATGACCGGCGGGCAGCTCGTCTACGGAACCACGCCGTCGGCGACCGACGAGCGCACACTCGGATTGTGGATGACCGGGCGCGCGACGCTGATCGACTCCCCGCTCGGGCCCATGGGGCCGAACGCGGGCACGGGCAAGCGCCCGCGCGCATGAGCCCGCCCGCGTCGCGCCCGGCCCGCCGCATCCCGTACGCCGCGCTCGCACCCGTGGCCGCGGTGGTGCTGGCACTTGTCGCCGGCGGCGTGCTGATCGCGCTCGTGGGCCAGTCGCCGGTCGAGGTCTACAGCCTGCTCGTCCGGCAGGCGCTCGGCACGGGGTACGGCTTCGGGCAGACGCTCTTCAAGGCCACACCGCTCGTGTTCGCGGGTCTGTCGGTTGCGCTCGCGTTCCGGGCCGGCCTCTTCAACGTGGGCGCCGAGGGCCAGATGTACCTCGGCGGCTTCGCCGCGGCGCTGGTGGGGGCTTACGCGCCACTGCCCGCACCGCTGCTTCTCCCGGCCGCCCTGCTCGCGGCGGCGCTTGCCGGCGGTGCGTGGGGCGCGGTGCCGGGCGTGTTGAAGGCGCGCTTCGGGGCGCACGAGGTGATCAACACCATCATGCTCAACTTCATCGCGTTCGCGCTCGTGTCGTGGTGGGGCCGCTCGCTGTTCGTGCCGGCCACGGTGCGCACGCGCGAGATCGCGCCGGCGGCGATCATCCCGAGGCTCGAGCTGCTCGTGCCCTGGCTCAGGAACTCGCCCGTCAACTTCTCGCTCGTGCTGGGCGTGCTCCTCGCGCTCGCGCTCGGCGTGGTGCTGTTCCGCACCCGTCGCGGCTACGAGCTGCGCGTCCTCGGACTGAACCCGGGCGCGGCCGAGTACGCCGGTGTGCGCACCGGCATGGCGCAGGTGCAGGCGTTCGCGGGGGCGGGCGCGCTCGCGGGGCTCGGGGGCGTGAGCTACGTCCTCGGATACAAGCACTTCTTCGAGCAGGATTTCACCGCCGGCGCCGGGTTCATGGGGATCGCCGTGGCGCTCATCGGCAGGAGCCAGCCGCTCGGCGTGCTCGTGGCGGCGCTCTTCTTCGGCGCGCTCGCCTACGGCGGCCTGGTCGTCAACCAGCGCGTGCCGAGCGATCTCGTGAACGTGCTGCGCGCGCTGGTCATCCTGTTCGCCATCAGCTCGCACGCGCTGTTCGCACGCTGGGCCCGGCGGAGCGCCGCGTGAACGCGCTCGCGCTGCTGCTGTTCGCCGCCGCGACGCTGCGGATCACCGTGCCGTACGCGCTCGCGGCCATGGGCGGCTCGCTCGGCGAACGGGGCGGCGTGGTGTGCCTCGCGCTCGAAGGGATCATGCTCAACAGCGCGCTCGCCTACGTGCTCGGAGCCTGGTACCTGCGCGACCCGTGGCTCGCGCTCGCGTGCGCGGTGCTCGCGGGCATGGCGACGGCGGGGCTCCACGCGCTCGTCACCGTGGCGTTCCGCGCCGACCAGATCACGAGCGGTATCGGCTTGAACCTCCTGGCCGCCGGGCTCACGCGCTTCGTGCTCGTGACGGTGTTTCATTCCTCGTCCAACTCGCCGCGCGTCGCCGGCCTGCCCGACCTGCCGCTCGGCGCGCTCGCGCGCGTGCCCGCGCTGGGGCCGCTGCTCGCGACACCGCTCGTGCCGGTCACGCTGCTGCTCGTGCCGCTCGCGACGTGGCTCCTGTTCCGCACGCCGTTCGGCCTGCGGCTCCGCGCCACCGGCGAACAGCCCGCCGCGACCGCGGCGCTCGGGCTCTCGGTGAGCCGGTTGCGTGTCTCGGGCGTGCTCCTGTGCGGCGCGTGCTCCGGGCTCGCCGGCGCGTGGCTCGCCAGCGAACAGCACTCGTTCACCGACGGCATGACCGGGGGCCGCGGCTACATCGCCATCGCCGCGATGATCGTCGGCAAGTGGCACCCGGCGGGCGCCGCGGCGGCGTGCCTCCTGTTCGGCGCCACCGAGGCGGCGCAGATCGCGCTCCAGGGGAGCGGGCTTCCGAGCCCGCTGTTGCAGGCGCTCCCCTACGCCGTCACCATGCTCGCGTTGGCCGGATTCATCGGGCGCGCCACGCCGCCGCGCGCGCTCGGCACCCCCTACGACCCCGAGGAAGCATGAGCGATTTTCTCGAGTCGCCCACCCGCGACCTGGAGGAACGCGTCGCGGACGCCGTTGCCGCGATCCGCAGGCGTTCCACGCTCGAGCCCCGGGTCGGGCTCACGCTCGGCTCGGGGTTGGGCGGGGTCGTGGACGCGATCCCCGGCGCCGAGGTGTTCGCGACGCGCGACCTCCCGCACTGGCCGCGCTCGACCGTCCCGGGTCACGCCGGGCGGCTCGCACTCGGCACGTGGCGCGGCGTGCCCGTGGCCGCACTCTCGGGCCGGAGCCATCGCTACGAGGGTTACACGCTCGACCGCGTCACGTTCGCGGTGCGCGTCATGCACGCGCTCGGCTGCCGCACGCAGATCTTCACCAATGCCGTCGGCGCGATCCACCCCGAGCTTCGACCGGCCGACGTGATGCTGGCGACCGGGCACCTCAACTTCATCGGCAAGCGCGGCCTCCTCACGCCCGCCGAGCTCGCCGAGCGCAGCATGGGCCGGAAGGTGGCCGATCCCTATTCGCCGCGCCTGCGCGCCGCGCTTCTCGCGGCCGCGCTCGCCGCCGGCGTCAAGCTCCACCAGGGCGTGCTCATGGGCAGCCACGGCCCGACTTACGAGACCGCGGCCGAGGTGCGGATGGCGCGCGCGCTCGGCGCCGACGTGGCGTGCATGAGCACGGT
This sequence comes from uncultured bacterium, assembly GCA_964434945.1. GTDB lineage: Bacteria > Eisenbacteria > RBG-16-71-46 > RBG-16-71-46 > RBG-16-71-46 > JAIOPA01. The sequence goes on from CAYSWZ010000100.1 coordinate 4,224, forward strand.
GCACGAGGTGACGCTGGCGGCGCAGCTCGGCTGCGAGGCGGCGAGCCTCTCGTGCGTCACCAACCGCGCCACCGGGCTCTCCGACGCGCCGCTCCTCCACACCGACGTCACCGAGGTCGCGGACCGGGTGGCGGTGAAACTC
>CAYSWZ010000101.1:0-14218 GCA_964434945.1 uncultured bacterium
ACGCGACCCCACGACCGGCCTGTTCACGGACGAGTCGTACCGCCGCTACCCGACCTCCTACATGATCCAGCGCCACGGTTTCCGCGACTCGTGCCTGGCACTCACGTTCGACGACGGGCCGAGCGAGGACTGGACGCCGCGCATCCTCGACGCGATGCACGACCTGCACGTGCCAGGCACGTTCTTCGTTGTGGGCGAGAACGCCGAGCGCCACCCCGACCTGATCACGCGCGAGTGGCGCGAGGGGGACGAGATCGGGAATCACACCTACACCCACCCCAACATGGCCTCGATGTCGCGACAGGCGGTGCGGCTCGAGCTCAACGCCACCCAGCGGGTGCTGCAGAGCACACTCGGACGCTCGACGCTCATGTTCCGGCCTCCCTACAGCGCCGACGCGGAGCCCACGAGCGCCGAGGAGGTGGCGCCGATGCTCGACGCCGCGGCGCTCGGCTACGTCACCGTGGGCGAGTACCTGGATCCACAGGACTGGCGGCTGCGCGATCCCGACGGCACCCGGCGCGGCGGTGATGCAATTGCCCGCGCGGTCGTGTCGCGGGTGCTCACCGGTCACGGCAACACCATCCTCCTCCACGACGGCGGTGGCGACCGGAGCGCCACGGTGGCCGCGTTGCGCCAGTTCGTGCCCGAGCTGGAAGCGCGCGGCTATCGATTCGTGCCCGTCTCGGAGCTGGTGGGCAAGCCGCGCGACGTGGTCATGCCCAAGGTCTCGCCCCGCGACCGCACGCTCCTCGGCGGCGACCGCGTGGCGTTCGAACTGCTCTGGCTCACGCAGACGTTCCTGCACGCCGCGTTCCTCGCCGGGATCGTGCTCGGTGCGGCACGGGTGCTGTTCATGACGACGCTGGCGCTGGCCGCACGCTGGCGCGAGGGGCGGCGGCGTGCTCTTCCCGCCGTGCCCCCGGGCGGCGTGAGCGTTCTGATCGCCGCGTTCAACGAGGCGCCGGTCATCGCCCGCACGATCCGTGCGGTGCTCGCGAGTCGGGAGCCGCCGCTCGAGATCATCGTGGTGGACGACGGCTCGCGCGACGCGACGGCCGAGGTCGTGACGCGGACGTTCGCGGACGAGCCGCGGGTGCGGCTGCTGGAGCAGCGAAACGCCGGCAAGGCCACCGCGCTCAATCGCGCCATCGGCGCCGCGCGCGGCGAGCTGCTCGTGTGTCTCGATGCCGACACGCTGTTCACGCCCGAGACGCTCGGGCGGCTGATGGCGCACTTCGCGGATCCCTCGGTGGGAGCGGTCGCGGGCAACGTGAAGGTGGGCAACCGCATCAACGTCTGGACGCGCTGGCAGGCGCTCGAGTACATCACCAGCCAGAACCTCGACCGCCGCGCCTACGCGCTTCTGGATGCCATCACCGTGGTCCCCGGGGCGGTGGGCGCCTGGCGGCGATCAGCGGTGGCGGAGGTGGGTGGCTTCCAGACCGACACGCTCGCGGAGGACATGGACCTCACCTGGCGGCTGCGGCGCGCGGGCTGGCGGATCACGAACGAAACCGGCGCGCACGGGTTCACCGAGGCGCCCGACTCGCTCGAGACGCTCTACCGGCAGCGGTTCCGCTGGAGCTTCGGCACGCTGCAATGCCTGTGGAAGCATCGCGCCGCGCTCGGACGCGTCGGCTGGTTCGGCCGGCTCGCGCTCCCCACGCTGTGGGTGTTCCAGATCGCGTTCCCCATCCTGTCCCCGATCATCGACCTCCAGGTTCTCGTGACGCTGGCCGGATTCGTCCAGAGCTGGCTCACCCGCGCGCTCCTGACCCAGGACTGGCAGCCGCTCCCCAATGCGGTGGATTCGCTGAGCACGGTGGGATTCCTGTACGTGTTCTTCTTCCTGCTCGAACTGTTCGGCGCCAGCATCGCGATCGCGCTCGAACACGAACGGAAGCGCCTCCTGTGGTGGCTCTTCTGGCAGCGGTTCGTGTACCGCCAGGTGATGTACGCCGTCGTCTGGCGCGCGGTGCGCACCGCCATCACCGGCCGCTACGCCGACTGGGGCAAGCTCGAGCGGAAGAACACGGCGATCATCGACGAGCCGCTGGAAGCCTGACGGGCGCCTTCCGGAAGCACACGTCGCGCTTCAGCGGAAGCGCTGCTTGACCGCGCCCCAGGTGGACTTTCGCACCGGAACGCCACCACACGTGAAGTCGATCCACAGCACTGCGTCCGCATAGTCCTGATCGGATCCCGCGCCGACCAACTGGTCCTCCATGCAGATCCACGTGCCTCCGAAATCGATCCCGGTGCCGGCGAACCACAGCACCTGGGCGACCCCACCGGGGTTCCGGGCGTCCTCCATGTAGAACGGACCGGCGGCGCCCTGCAACCAGAACGCAACACTCGTCTGGTCCACGCCGAGATACTTGAGCACGCCCACGAGGTTCGCCGACTGATCAAAGAGGTCGACCACCAGCCGCGCCGGCGCCGTGCGGAAAGAGATGATCGCGAACCAGCCGGAGACGGCCTCGGCGGGGAAGATCCGCATCATGAGCGGTGTCGCCTCCGCGGCATTGTAGATGCCGATGCTGTCCGTGCTCGCGGACGACCTCCAGAGCTCCAGCTGCCAGCTGTACGGCGGCCGACACGCGAACTGGGCCGCCGTCATCGTCTGCTGCGCACGCTGGTCGGTGCCGACGTTGATGGATTCACCCCATCCATCCAGCAGGCTCTGGAGATGGTTCGTCAGCACGGGCACCTGCGGCGAACGGAGCGGCCCGGGCGGCGGCGCCGGCATCCCGTGACTCGGCGCCGCGGCGAGTGCCGACACGAGCGCGATTCCCGCAACGATGCCTGAGCGGAGCGACACGGCCGTCCACCTCCCGGAGGCAAACCCCTACTTTCCCAGTGAATCTAGCAGCTCGCGCGCTCCCGGATAATGGGAATCGCGCGCAAGGAGTTGGTGGAGCACTTCCCGCGCCCGGTCCTTCTTCCCCGCTGCCGCGCACGCCCGCGCGAGCGCCATCTGTCGATCCGGCTTCCCGGGATCCAGCTGCAGCGCGGTTTCGTATTCCTCGACCGCGGGCTGTGCCTTGCCGGATTCCGAGAACGCCTGCGCCAGCATGGCGTGCGCCTCGGGCGCGGTGACGTCGATGTCGATCGCCTCGCTCGCCCACGCCGCGGCTGCCTCGTACTGCTTCTGCTCAAGCGTGATGCGCGCCAACTCCATCCGGATGTCGAGATCGTCTGGATCGCGCGCGGCCCGTCGAGCGAGGACCCGGGCCAGTTCCTCGCGCCGGCCGTTCGCGCGATAGATCTGGACCAGCCCCGCGTCCCAGTCTGCGAAGCCCGGGAAGCGCTCCGCGCCGAGCGTGACCAGGCTCTCGGCCTCTGCGTAGGCCTTGTTCTGAACCGCGAGCCCGGCGAGGAGCGCGAGCGCCTCGGCGTCCGGACGCCGCGCGTCGAACGCACCCTGGAGCACCTCGTAGGCCTTGTCCGGGTTCCCCTCGCGAAGCGCCACCTTCGCCACGACATAAGCCGCGACCTGCTGCTTCGGGTCGATCGCGAGCGCCTTCTCCGCCGAAGAACGCGCGCGCCATGGTCCCCGCTCGAGCCCGGCCCGGGCCAGCCGCGCCCACGCGTCGGCGTCCTCCGGGTGCTCGTCCGCAACGCGTTGAAGAGCCGCCTCCTCCGCGTCCGTGGCCACACGCGGAGCCGGGACGCCTGGTCCGGCGAGGGCCACGACGTACTTCTTGTAGCCCGCCTCGAACGCCGGCAGCGCCACGCCGAAGCTGCGCTCCACCGCGGCCGGGGTGTCGAGATTGTCGGCATAGGCGGCGATCAGCCGGGTCAGCGCCTGGGCGCCGTAACGCGTCTCCATGTAGCGCGTGTACAGCTCGGCCTGGTAGTAGGCCAGCGCCCAGTCCTCGCCGCTGCTCGGCCGGACGAAGCCCATGTTGATGTTCGAGAGGTCGAAGAGGCTGTCCTCCGCCGCGCGGCGCGCGAGCACGCGATCCCACTCCCCGGGATGCCCAGGACCCTCGAAGTGCACCGCGAGACCCTCCGTGTACCAGCGCGGGATCCGGAAGTTCGATTGCTGCAGGTTCACGATGTGCACGAACTCGTGCCTCAGCACCCGGGCCCAGTTGAACTTCTGTGCCCCGTCGTTGGGCGAGGTGATGGCCACGATCTTCCCGGCGCATGCGCCAAGCGTGCCGATGAACGGCAGGCCGACCATGCGCACGCTGAACCAGCCGTGTCCGCTGGTGCCCTTCGCGGTGCTGAAGATCTCGATCAGCGACCGGCCCGGAGGCTCGAAGCCGAGTTGCTTGACGATCGCCGGATAGACCTCCGACTCGAGATGCCGGGACGCGTAGCGGGCGAGCAGGCTGTCCCGCGTCCGATCGAAGCGGATCACGAAGTGGGTCGTTTCGATCGAGCCGTAGCCGGCGAGCACGTCGAGGACGTCGAGCGAGTTCTTGACACGAACGTTGAACGGATCGATCTCGAACGCCTCGGCGAGGACGCTGCGCGCGCGCGTCTCGTCCCCGAGGCGCATCGCCACCATGCCGAGCCGCCCCGGCACGTCCACGAGCTGCGGCATGCGCCGCCGCGCCTCTTCGTAGTACTCGTCCGCCTGCGGAAAGCGCTGCATGAGATCGAGGCTGGCCGCGAGAGCCGCGAAGAACGAGCCGCAATGCGGATTCCGCGCGACCGCCTCCGCGATGAGCGCCCCCGTCCGCGCGCTCGCGCGCTCCGCGCCCCCGCCGTCGATCGCCGCGTACGCCGCGGCGAGGCGCCCGAGCGTCTCCTCGTCCGTCGGGTCGAGCGTGCGGGCCTTCTCGAGTGGTGCGATCGCGCCACGCGGGCCGAATGCCGTCATCTCGAGATCGGCGCGCAGCTGCCAGGCCTCCTTGCAGCGCGGATCGAGCGCCAGCGCCCGGTCGATCGAGGCCCTCGCGGAATCGAGGCTGAACTCCTGGAGCGCGATGCGCGCCCGCGCCGCGTGCAGCTCGGCCGCCGCCGGGTTGACCGTGAATGCGGCGTCCAGCTCCTCGGTCGCGTCGTGGCTGTTGTACTTCTCGATGAACAGCCGCGCGGCCTCGAGGTGGGCTGGCCAGTAGGTCGAGTCCCGTGCCAGCGCGTCGGGGTAGAGCGTGTTGACGAGAAAGTGGAACTGTCCCGAGTTCCGATTCCACCGGGCGTACTGCGCACCCGCGAGGCCGATCCAGCGCATCCCCTCGGGATCGGAGAGGGAGTCCTGCTCGCGATTGTAGTACTGGATGAGCCATCCATAGCCGTCGCTCGCCGGGTCCAGCCGGCCGGCGACACGGTCGAGCTCCGCGGCCAGGAAGTGCGCCGCCAGCTGGTCGGGATCCCGCGCGAGTGCGGAGTCCACGAGTGCCTGCGCGGCCGGGTGATTCCCGCGCTCGAACTCGAGCGCCGCCTGCTCGGCGCGCAACGCCGCGGCGTCCGGGTGCAGGGCAGCTGCCCGGGCGAGAACAGCGATCGCGCCCTCCAGGTCCCCGACCGCACGCCGGCAGCGCGCGCTCCCGATCGCCGCCACCACCGGTTCGCGAGGGACCAGCCGCTCGTAGGCCTCCCGCGCCTCCGCATAGTGCCCGGTGAGGAGCAAGCTCCTCGCTGTGGCCGCTTCACTCGCTGCGCACGATGGGCGAGCCGACGCCGCGACGCAGAACCAGACCGTGACCGCGAGCGTGCCCAGCCGGAGCACGCGGCGGGCCAGCCCTCGCGAACCGACGGCCGGCGCGTGCAGCGCGGGCCTCAGCCGCCGCCGGCGATGCTTCCCCGTCCGGTCGCCGGGGCCGCGGCGCGGAACTCGGGGGCGAGGATCTCGATGTGGAGCGCGCTCTTCTTCTGGTCGAGCCATGGATTGTACTTCTTGTTGAAGAGGTCCTGCGTGATCTGCGGTTGCGCGGCCTCGAAATCCTTCGGATTGCCGGCGATGTGATCGTCGACCCGGAGCCAGGCGACCCCCTGTGTGATCTGCAGCGTGTCGCTCACCTCCCCCGTCCTCGCCGCGAACGCCTTCTGGACGAGCCACGGCTCCATCCCGAGACCGGACACGAACGCGAATCCTTGGGAAACCGGCCCGCTGTCGTGGAGCCCACCGTAGGGCGCGGCGAGCGAATCAAACTTCGCTCCGGCGGCGAGCGCCGTTCGGATCGTGCCCACCTTCCGCTCGAACAGGCCCTTCTTCTTCGCGGCCGCCGTGTCCTGCATCGCGCTCGCCCTCGCCTCCTCCCAGTCGGCTGGCCGGGGCGGGATGGTGTGCGACGGCCGGAGCACGACGAAGCTCCGCCCGGACCGGTAGACGGTCGGGGCCCAGCGTCCGGCCGGCAGCTTCACGATGTCGCTCGCGAGGCCCTGTACGAACCCCAGCTCGCCCGCCGGTTCGTTCGCCGCGAACGAGCTCGAGGCCTTGATGCCGCCGTACTTCGCAGCCAGCGGCTTCGGGTCCGGCGCGACGGCGAGCCGGCGGCGCAGCGACTCGGCCGCCTTCCGCGCCGAGGTGTCCGCGCGCGCGAGGCGCATCGAAGTGCGCAGGTCGCCCCGCACCTCCTCGAACGGCTTGGTGCCGGCGGCCCGCCGCTCCTCGAGCTTCAGGATGTGATAGCCGAATTGGGTCTTCACCACCGGGCTCACCTCGCCCGGCTTCAACGCGAACGCGGCGTGCTCGAACTCGGGCACCATGCGGCCGTGTCCGAACCACCCCAGGTCGCCACCCTGGCTGCCCGATCCGGGATCCTGCGAGAAACGCTTCGCGAGGTCCGCGAAGTCCGCGCCACCTTTGATCGCCGCGAGAAGCGAGTCGGCGCGCGCCTTCGCCCTGGCATCGACGTCCGCTCCGCCCTCGCGCGTGGAGATGAGCAGGTGCCGCGCGTGCACCTGCTCCTCCTGGCGGTAGGAGGCGATGTTCTTCTGGTACTCGGCCTTCAGTTCCACGTCGGACACCTTGACCGAGTCGGGCGGCGGGATCGGCACGCTGACGTAGTCGATCGTGTACTTGACCGGCGTCTTGTAGTCCGCGAGATGCGCCTCGTACCGGGCGCGGCCCTCCTCCTCGTCCTTCCGCGCCTTCTCCGCCAGGAAGTCCGTCTCGACGCGGGAACGAGCCGCCTCGAAGGGCGCCACGTATGCCGTGTCGATCGAGTCCACGCGCCAGAGGACCGAATAGCCTCCGAAGACGCGCGGCCCCTGGAGCTGCGAGCGCAGCCGCGTGCCTGCGGCGACGAGCGAATCCACGACCGTCACGCCGAACAGCGAGTCGGCGGAGGTGCCCCCGACCACCGACAACGTCTCCGCGACCGCCCCGTTCGCGCGCGCGAGCCCCGGGAGGTCGCGGGTCGTGCGCATACCGGACGCGATTTTCTCCATGGTGCCGCCGACCCACGCGTCGCGTTCCGTCGCTTCCACGCGTTTCCGCACGACGCGACGCAGCGAATCGTTGACCGGCGGCATCCACCCGCGCGCGGAGTCCGGCAGGCCGTAGAGCGTGTGCCCGTGCACCTGGTACCAGCGGTCCAACTCGGGCGTCGGGATGTCACGGCCCTTGTAGGACGCCAGCTTGAGCGTCACGCGCGTCAACGCCGCGCGCGCGCTGCGATAGTGGTCGCGATGCGCGTCGTAGTACGCGCGCCGGTCGGCTTCGGCCGCGGTCTTCCGCTTCTCGGTGTCGGCGCTGCGTTTCACGCTCGGGAGCGCCTCGAGATACGTCTGCGGCCGCTTCGCGTAGCGCTCGACGACGACCGGCACGATCACCGCATCGGTCACGACGAATGCCCCCAGCACGCGCAGCGAGGGGAGCGAATCGGCGCGCGCAACGGCGGCCGCCAGCTCGGGCGGCCGGCCGATCCCGGGGATGACCGGCGCGTCCACATCGAAGAGGCCCGTGTCCCGCGTCTCGGCCGAGGAATCCGCGAGCGTGCCGGCCGCGAGCGAGTCCGCCATCCGCCGGCCGCGCTCGAGCGCCAGCTTCTCCGCGCCCGCGCGCGCAGAATCGGTCGCGGCCGGAAGCGCGAGCCGGTAGTAGCGCAGCCGCACCTGCGCCCGTTTCACGAACTCGGCCGAGTGCGCGGAGAAATATGCGCGCCACTCCGGTTCGGTGGATTCCGGATCGAGCGAGATGTCGCGCATCTGGAGCGGCAGGAAGCTGAACTTCACCTGCGCCGTCCGCTTCTCGAACTCGGCACGGACCTCCGCGCGCGAGGGCGTGAAGCGCTCGTGCAACTGCCGGTCGAGCTTCGCGACCGCCGCGAACTCCTGGAGCCGCGGCAGGAGCTGCAGGTAGTTCGACTGGGGGCTCAGCTTGAACTCCTGCAATTTCAACGGATCGAACTTGCCGTTCGTCTGCAACATCGGGTCCTGGCGGAGCAGCGAATCCGTGTCCGCCTCGGTCACCGGGATCTTCTGGCGGTTCGCCTCGATCGCCAGCACCTCGTGACGCACCAGTTCGTCGAACGCGTTCTTCCTCGCGAGCTTCAGGATATCGTCCGTGAACGCCGAGCCCATCTGCGCGCGGAGCCTCGCGACGTAGGGATTGAAGATGCGGTCGAACTGCTCCTGCGTGATCGGGCGGCCCTCCACGCGCGCGATCACGGTCGCCGTGGCAGGGGGCGCCGCCTGCGCCGGCGGGGTGGGCTGTTGCGTGCTCGTGGGCACACGATTCGGCTGGCCGCCCGGAGGCGCGATGTTGCCGAACGGCGAGGATGACTGAGCGAGCGCCCCGCGCGCGATCGCGGCCGCCAGCAGCACGCTGAGGCCAGCGCGTGCGAACAGCTTGCGGTCGAAAGTGCTGGACTCGGCTGGCATGCGCATGGGCATTCGGTCGAAGAGAGGGGGTCGCGGGCTCGGGCCTGGAAGGGGGCGGCCGAGCCTAGCATCCGGCTCGGCGGCGGGAAAAGCCTGCGGGACCCTGTGCTCGCCCGAGTGAACGTCGCGGTCCCCCTGCTCCAAGCCCGGCGGTCGCTGCGGCACGACCGCCGGAGCCTGGAAGCAAGGAGCTAGAGCGAGTTGAGGAACTTGAGGATCGCCGCCCGCTCGGCGGGCTTCAGCCGTTCGAAGCGATCCCTCGAGCGCTTCGCCTCGCCGTCGTGCAACTGGACAGCCTGGTCGATGCTGGAAGCCGCGCCGTCGTGCAGGAACACCTTCGCGAGCCGGAGTCCCATGAGCGGCTCGGTGCGGAACTCGGCCGGCGTCGCCTGCCCGAGGCAGATGTCCGCGCGCGCCTCGCCCATGTCGTGCAGCAACAGGTCGGTGTACGCCTCCACCCGCCGCTCGCTCAACGCCGGCACGGGTGAGTGCCCGGTGACGAGCGCCGGCGTGTGGCACGAGGCGCAACCGATCGTGCCGAATATCAATCGCCCGCGCTCGGCCTCGGCATCGAACGGCAGGTGCGCCGGTGGCGCGAGGAAGCGGACGAAGTCGTCGAGCAGCCGGAGGTCGGCCGCGCTCATCTCCGGTTCGGGAACGGGATCGACGCCCGGTGGGATGGGCTTCCCGCCGATGCTCTCCTCCACCGGGTTGGTCGGGCTCGTGATGCCCTGCTCGATGAGCAGCGCGCCGGCGTTGAACTCATCGAGCGACGCCGTGGCCGCCTTCCGCCCGAACCTCCCCACGCGTCCGTCCGGCGTCCGGTTCGCGCGCCCCGAGATTCCATCGTGGTCGCGATCGTCGGGGTCGGCGCGCGCGAGGATCTCCTTCTCCGGAACAGCGTCGAGCAGCCCGAATCCGAAGATGTCGGGAATGGTCCGCGTGGCCTGCACGAGGTTGCCCGGGGGCCGCGGCTCCTCGTCGATCCCGAGCACCGCGTGCAGTGCGGGCGTGACGTGGTTCTGGAAGACCGGCCCGCCCTCCGCGGTCAGCGGATCGCAGGTGCCATTCGGCCCCGCGACCGCGATGTGCGTCTCCCGCTCGTCGCCGGTGCCGCCGATCGCCGGGTCCTCGTGGCACTCGGCGCAGTTGTCGGCATTGAACAGCGGCCCGAGCCCGGTCTCGGGCGTGAACTTCCGCTGGAACACCTCGCGCCCGCGCTCGAAGCGATCCAGCTCCTGGGCGGTGAGGCCCGGCAGCGGGTCACCAGGTTGCGGTGTGCGCGGGCACGACACGGTGCCGGCCGCGGCGTTCAACATGGTCAACAGGACGAGCGCGATCGCCGGGGCCTTCACGAGCGCACCTCGTTCGTCTGGGGCGGGGGAGCGACCGACCTCGCCGGCACCTGAGTACGCGAGCCGCGGCCGCTCGCGCCGGATCCGATCATGAGCACATGCATGACGGCGTCCTCCCTGGTTGCGGTTCCGAGCAGGTCCGGCGGGATTCCCAACCACCGGGCCGCTGTCGGCGCGAGGCGCCGGGGAGCAGAGACGCGCTCGCGGCTACTCCGGCCTTCGGCGGGCCTTGCGCAGGGATGAATCGCGCGGGCTGAAGAGTGACAATTCCCGCACGTGATCGCCGTCGAGCGGCTGCATCCTGCAACCCGCGGTGCGCGCGTCATGCAACAAACGCGACGGCCGCTCTCATGACGTGAGCGGCCGTGGGTGGTTCAGTAGGTGAGGAAGGCTGCTGGTGCTTGCGGCATCCGCTCCTCAAAGGCGAGGGCGCGTCACTCCCGGCAGCACGAGGCCTCGTTGACGCTGTCGAGCCCGCGTTGCTAGCTTGCCTCCCCCCTCCCGTGCCGGAGTGGCGGAACTGGCAGACGCGCCGGACTCAAAATCCGGAGTTGCGCAAGCAACGTGCGGGTTCGACCCCCGCCTCCGGCACCATCATTTCAACGAGTTACGCGGATTCGCCTCGTCCCCGAAACGACCCCAGATCGGCCGACTGTGCGGGAAGTGTCCTGGTTCTCGCGTACGACTTGGCGCGTCGCGCCACGCCTTCCGCGAGATCCGCCTCGGCGACGATGGCGTCCCGGCTGTAGATGTTATCCGTCTTGTGCCCCATGAGCTTCACCGCGAGCGAACAGGAGATACCTGCTCGCTCGAGTTCGCGCACGACAGTCCGGCGCAGCGGCTGCGGCGATGCGCTCAGAGTCAGACATCGCAAGCTGGGCCTTTCACCCAGCAACCTTGATGGCGGGATCGGGGATGGCTCATGCGGGTCGCGGCGTCCACTGGCATCGCGGGGACCTGCATCAAGTCGACGTCAATGCATGATGGCGAGCCGGCTGGTCATACGCGCACCACCGGCGCGGATCTCGACAAGATAGAGTCCGCTCGCCACCCGCCCGCCACGAGAGTCGCGGAGGTCCCAGCGCAGCTCGTGGGGGCCGGCGGCAAGCGTCCCGCGCGCCAGCGTCGCCACGAGACGGCCCGCGAGGTCGTAGACGCGCACGGCGGCGTCGCCGCGTGTCGCGAGAGCAAATCCGATGCGAACGCCGGTCGCCGCGGGATTGGGCCAGGACGTGATGCGCATGCTGCCCATGCGCGACACAACGGGTGCGACTCCGACCCAGGGTTGTCCGCCAGTGTTGAAGAGCACGGTGAGCTGGTTCGACCAGTAGTTGGCCACGGCAAGGTCCGGCCGGCCGTCGCCATTCAGGTCGGCGACCGCGACGGCCTCCGCGCCCCGTCCCGAACCGAAATCCAGGCCAGGGTTGAACGTGCCGTCGCCGTGCCCGCGGCTCACCGTCACGGTGCCGTCGCTCGAATTGGCGGTGACAAGGTCGAGCACGCCGTCGCCGTCGATGTCGGCGGCCGTGACACAATACGGATACGCCCCGCACGGGAAGTGCAGTCCCGCTCCGAACGTGCCGTCCCCATTGCCGAGACAGAGCGTGCCCGGCGCCACGAGGTCGACCCTGCCATCACCGTTCACGTCCTGGAGCAGGAGGAAGTCGATCGCGAAGCCGCAGGAGACTTCGTGCCTTGGCCCCAAGGAGCCGTCGCCGGATCCAAGGAGGACGGTGTACTCGGGCCTGGAACCTTGCCCCACGACCACATCCGGTGCGCCGTCGCCGTTAAGGTCCGCAGCCGCGATGGCGTTGGCGTAGAGGCCCCCGACCACCGTGGGCCCGCGGTGGAACGTTCGGTCACCCCGGCCCGTCATCACGGTGACCGAGCACGCGTAAGTCCCGCTGCTGAGGACGACGACGTCGGGCCAGCCATCGCGATTCATATCCGCGATCGCGAAGTGCTTCGTGGCCGAGGGTGCGGGCGTCGCGACCGGAGTGTCGAACGTGCCGTCTCCGCGTCCGGGGAGCACGAAGAGCGTGTTGTCGCTCGCGGTCACGACGTCCAACCGGCCGTCGCCGTCGATGTCGCAGAGCTGGACGTCGATCCCGCCGACCGGATAGCCCGTCCAGTCGGCGAAGCGCCCGCCGCCGAGTCCCGGAAGTGCACCCAAGCCGCCAGCGTTGCCGCACCCGACGACGAGGTCCGAAAGGCCATCCCCGCCGAGATCTCCGATCGCGATCGAGGAACCGAAGTACGGTGTGGGGAACTTGCTGCCGCCACCGAAGCGCCGCCCGCCCGCGCCCTGTAGGACGGTGACCATGCCCGCGCCGGCCGTACTCAGCACGAACAGGTCCGGATGCCCGTCGCGATCGAAGTCGGCGACGTCCGATGTGAACGTCAGCTCGCCGGCGTAGTTGTCCACGCGGGACTCGAACGCGCCGTGGCCGTCGCCAAAGAGCACGCTGACGGTGGAGCCATAGCCCGGCGCTTGCACGAGGTCGAGGTTCCCGTCGCCATCCACATCCGCGACGCGGATCCGATAGGCGGCGCCATTCGTGAGGTACCAGGTCCGTGGCCCGAAGGTCCCGTCGCCCTTGCCGAGCCTCACGGACAGCGTGTCAATCTCGGACGTCGCCACGTCCAGCCGACCGTCACCATCGAAGTCGGCGAGCGCCACACCCCAAGGCCCCTTCCCGGTCGCGTAATTGGCGGTCCGCACCAGTCCCCCGGTGCCGTTGCCGAGCAGCACGGAAATTGAATTCGTCTCGTTGGTCGTGATCACATCGAGGGCGCCGTCGCCGTTGACGTCGCCCACCGCCACGGCCCTCGGTTGGTCCCCCGTGACCACGTCGAGGCCGGGAGCGAACGTCCCGTCGCCCAAGCCCCGGAGCAGGGTGACCGTCGAGGTCGAGTCGCTTGCCGTGACGATGTCGGGGATGGAATCCCCGTCAAGGTCGGCGACCGCGAGCGCGTTGGGGCCGTGACCCACCGTGATGATCGTGATCAACGCGAAGGCGCCCTTCCCGTCGCCCCGATACACCGTGATGCTGTTCCCAGAATAACTGGCCACCGCGAGATCGGGCCTGCCGTCTCGGTCGAAGTCCGCGATTGCGAGATCCATGGGGTATTGGCCGCCGATCACCGGGGCGAAGGACCGGCGCTCGCGAACCGTGCCATCCCCTGCGCCGAGTAGGACTGTGACGCTATCCGGGCCGGCGGCGACCACGTCGACGCAGCCATCTCCGTCCAGGTCCGCGGTCGCCATCGCGCTCGGATTGTGAGTTGTGCGGAACGCGAGGAACGGTGCGGAGAAGAGCGCGCCCGCCGACGCCGTTCGTGCCGGCCAGGACGCCGCGCCCAACAGTGAAAGGCATGCAATCCAGGCGAGTGGGGCGCGGTGACGAGCTGCGCCGAGCGATCGAGAGCTCCTGTTTCCCTCTTGGCAGACACGCATACACAATCAGCTTGTGCGCCGTAAGCCACCCCGCCCATGGTCCAGAGGGATGAGGCGCCCAACTCGGCCCGGAATACGCGCTTGCTCGCGCAGACGCTCCTCCGCCGTCTCAACCTCGCCGGGCGTGTCGACGGGATGATACCCGTCGCCGCCCCGCCAAGCCTGCGGACTTCCGTCAGTTGGGTTCGGCTCGAGCGCGGGCCTGCACGGTACGGGTTACCTCAGTTGGGGCCGCCGCGGCAACTTGCTTATGGTGCATCTCGCGGCCAGCGCACAACCCAGCTACGACCAATGGCAGGCCAACGGTATGCCGCTGTGCGGGGCGCCCGCCTCCGGCACCCCCACTACGATGCCCTGGGCCGCCCCCCCTCACTCCACGCGAACCAGCTTCCTCCGCAGGACATCGCTACCCGCGCGCAGCTCGGCCCAGTAGATCCCGGTCGGGGCGGAGCCTCCGCGCGCATCGCGCCCGTCCCACCGCATGTCGTGGCGCCCGGCGCCGAACCAGCCGTCCGCCAGGGTACGCACCAGGCCGCCGCGTACGTCGAACACCCTCAGCGTGACGAGCCGAGAGCTCGGAACCGCGAACCCAACGTCGGTCGTACCGCTGAACGGGTTC
>CAYSWZ010000102.1:0-5255 GCA_964434945.1 uncultured bacterium
TGGGCAGCGCGCCGACGGTCGTCATCGCCTTCCTCCCCGGGTATCGCCAGCAAGCACGAGGGCGGCGCCGCGCGCCGCCCGGGATCGAGAGTTGCCGCTGGGTGCTACTTGTTCTCGAAGTGCTTGCGATTCTTGTCGATGAAGGTCCGCCACTTCTCGGGCACGGTGTTGTCCGGGAAGATCGCCTGGACCGGGCACGCGGCCTCGCAGGCCTGGCAGTCGATGCACTCGTCGGGGTGGATGTAATACTGGTCCTCGCCCTCGTAGATGCAGTTGACGGGGCACACCTCGACGCACGACTTGTCCTTCACCCCGATGCATGGCTCGGCGATGATGAACGGCATGTCAGGACCTCCGGCAGGGTACAGGCGCGCGGAGCGCGCTCGAGAACGGACACGGTAAGGAACGGCGGCGAGTCTAGAGTGGGCTGCCGGGACTGGCAAGACCGCCCCGTCGTGGCTCCTGACCGGATGCGGCCCGCCTTTCGTCGCCGACCGTCGACCGTTCGTCGGCCACGGTGCACCGCCGGCCGCAACCCGCTCCCGGGTCCGCGCCCCGCGGTGCAAGGCTCCGTCCATGACGCCACGCACTCGAGATCCGGGAGCCGTGGACGCGGGCGGGCCAGCCTTGACCCGGTCGCGCAAGCTGGCCACACTCGCACGCTTCGCAATCCCTGCGCGGCT
The DNA here is from genome assembly GCA_964434945.1 of uncultured bacterium. GTDB lineage: Bacteria > Eisenbacteria > RBG-16-71-46 > RBG-16-71-46 > RBG-16-71-46 > JAIOPA01. The sequence continues at coordinate 684 of CAYSWZ010000102.1, forward strand.
CCCCAACCCGGCGGACTTCCCCTTCGTGGACAGCAAGACCGACCTGTCGTCGCTGCGAATCGACCGTTCGCCACCGCCCAAGCGGAGCGGCATGCCGCCGCTCCTCATCGGCGTGATCCTGTTGCTGGTCGTGGCCGCGGCCGGTTTCTTCGGGCTGCGTTTCGCCCGCGGCACCGGCGCCGTCACGGTGACCGTCGGCACGGCGGAGGCCACGGGGGGCGGGAGCGTGTCCGGCGCGGGGATCAGCGCGAACGGTTACGTGGTGGCGCGCACCAAGGCGAGCGTGTCGAGCAAGATCCTCGGCCGCCTGTCGTGGACCAGCGTCACCGAGGGCTCGACCGTGCGAGTCGGCGAGGTGATCGCCCGGCTCGAGAGCGCCGACTACGAGGCCGCGGTCACCGCCGCCCAGGCGAACCTGGCAGAGCTCGAGGCGCAGACCGTTCAGGCCCAGCGCGATCTGAAGCGTGCGCAGTCGCTGCGCGCCCAGAACCTCCTGTCCGATGCCGACCTCGAGAATGCCCAGACCAAGCTGGACGTGACCGTGGCCCAGACCAATTCGGCGCGCGCGCAGGCAGCTCTGGCGCAGGCCAACCTCGAGAACACGCGCGTCCGTGCGCCGTTCACCGGCACCGTGCTCCGCAAGGACGCCGAGGTCGGCGAGATCGTGGCGCCGTCGTCCGCGGGCGGCGGCCTCACGCGCACGGCCATCGTCACGATGGCCGACCTGTCCACGCTCGAGGTGGAGGTGGACGTGAACGAGGCGTACATCGCCCAGGTGCACAACGGCCAACCGGCGCGCATCACGCTCGACGCCTACCCGGACACGTCGTTCAGTGGCCGAGTGCGACAGGTGGTGCCCACCGCCGACCGCGAGAAGGCCACGGTGCTGGTCAAGGTCTCGATCCTCGACCACGATCCGCGCATCCTGCCCGAGATGGGTGCCAAGGTGGTGTTCGATGCGAAAGGTGCGGAGGCGCAGGCGGCCCCGCGCCGGGTGTTCGTGCCGCAGGCCGCGGTCGGCGACGCCGGTGGCAAGGCGTTCGTGTGGGTGGTCGAGGATGGCCGGGTGCGCCGGCAGAACGTGGATGTCGGGCCGCAGCGGGGCGATCGCATCGAGGTGCGGCAGGGCCTCTCGGGCGGAGAGAGCCTGGTACTCGCCGCGCCCGCAGGACTCGAGAACGGCAGCAGAGTGAAGCTGGCGGCGCGGTAACGCGCCCAGAGGTTTCCAGGTGGCGCAGTGAGGCGCCCGTACGGGAGGAACACGAATGGCATCCGTCGAGGTCAAGAACGTGGTCAAGGTGTATCGCCGTGACGCCGAGGAGGTGCGCGTCCTCGATGGGCTCTCGCTCACCATCGCCGACGGCGAGTTCGTTGCGCTCATGGGCCCGTCCGGCTCGGGCAAGACCACGCTCCTCAACCTGATCGGCGGCGTGGACCAGCCCACGTCGGGCGACCTGACGGTCGCGGGCACGAACATCGCGCGCATGAAGAGCAACCAGCTCGCGCGCTGGCGCTCGGTTTCCATCGGCTACATCTTCCAGCTCTACAACCTGATTCCGGTGCTCACCGCGCTCGAAAATGTGGAGCTGCCGCTGCTGCTGGTGAAGATGAGCGGCGCCGAGCGGAAGAAGCGTGCCACCGCTGCGCTGGAACTCGTGGGCCTCGGGGACAGGCTCAAGCATTTCCCCCGGCAGCTCTCGGGCGGGCAGGAGCAGCGCGTCGCGATCGCGCGCGCGCTCGTCTCCGACCCCAAGGTGCTGCTGGCCGACGAGCCGACCGGTGACCTCGACCGCAAGTCGGCGGAGGACGTGCTCCAGCTCCTCGAACGACTCAACAAGGAGTTCAAGAAGACCATCGTCATGGTGACGCACGACCCGCATTCGGCCGAACGTGCCTCGCGCCAGTACCACCTCGACAAGGGTGTCCTGTCCAACTAGAGGAGGCGCGCATGTTCAGGCTCGTGATCGTGAACCTGTTCCGGAACCCGCTCCGCACCTTCCTCACCATGGCGAGCGTGACGGTGGCCCTGTTCCTCTACTGCACGCTCGGCGGCGTGCTCGACACGCTGCAGGAATCCATCAAGGTGGGCAGCGAGTCGCGGCTGGTCACCCGCAACAAGATCTCGCTCGTGCAGTGGCTGCCGATGGCGTACCGCCAGCGCATCGAGGCGGTGCCCGGCGTGAAGCGCGTCGCGGTCCAGAACTGGTTCGGCGCCCAGGATCCCGCCGATCGGCACGGATTTTTCGCGCAGTTCGCGGTGGACGATCCGTGGTACGGGCTCTACGCGAACGACTTCGACATCGTCCAGGCCTCGCCGCCCCAGACCACGGTCGCCTTGCCCGAGGGGACGAATCCGCAGTTGACGGCCTACGCCCTCGAGCGCACGGCGTGCGTCGTGGGCGAGAAACTGCTCCTCAAGAAAGGCTGGAAGCTCGGGCAGACGATCACGCTCGCCGGCACGATCTTCCCGGGCGACTGGCCGTTCACGATCCGCGCCGTGTATCGCGCGAAAAAGAAGTCGTTCGGCGAGGAGGCGATGTTCTTCCACTACGACTACCTGAGCGAGAAGGGGATGGGCGGTCAGAAGCCGGTCGGCACCTACATCCTCGAGCTGTCCGACCCGACCCAGGCCGGAAACGTCGCGCACACCGTGGATGCGATGTTCGAAAACGCGGCGCCCGCCACGCTGACCGAGACCGAGCAGGCGTTCCAGGCCGGATTCGTGAGCATGTACGGCAACGTCCCGTTCGTGCTCCGGGTGATCGGGCTGGCGATCGTGTTTAGCATCCTGTTGATCGCCGCCAATACGATGATGACGTCCGTCCGCGAGCGCACCGGCGAGGTCGGCGTCCTGAAGACGCTCGGCTTCACGGACGGCGCCGTGTTCGCCATGGTCGTGGCCGAGGCTGCGATCATCACGCTCGGCGGCGGGATGCTGGGTGCGCTCGGGGCCAAGTTCGCGGTCGAAGGGCACGCCATTCTCGGCGGGTTCCTCCCGCCGATGTCCGTGTACTGGGGCACGGTGCTCACCGGGATCGCGATCGCGGTGGTGATCGGGGCAATCAGCGGGCTCACTCCCGCCTTCCAGGCATCGCGCCTGCGCATCGTGGACGCGCTCCGCCGCGTCGAGTAAGGGGACCTCCATGGCCATTCCATTGAGCTACAACCTGCGCAGCGTGATTCAGCGCCCCGTGTCCACGGCCACCACCGCTGTCGGCATCGGTCTCACCGTGGCCATCTACATCGGCGCGCTGGCGCTGGCGGCCGGATTTCGAGCCTCGCTGGTGACCACCGGCTCGCCGGACAACATCCTGGTGCTGCGAAAGGGCGCCGACAGCGAGATCTCCAGCGGCATCACGCTCGACAACGTGAACATCCTCAAGGCCAACCCGGCGGTCGCGGTGGGGCCCGACGGCCGGCCGCGTGCCAGCGCCGAGATGGTGATCGTGGTGAACAAGCAGCGCCTCGGCCAGAAGGGCTCGTCCAACGTCATGGTGCGCGGCGTGGACCCGGCGGCGCCCGACCTCCGCGGCGGCATCACCATCGTGGCGGGCCACATGTTCACACCCGGCACCGACGAGATCATCGTCGCCCGGCGGATCGCGAGGCGCTTCGCCAACTGCAACGTCGGCGACAAGCTGCGCTTCGAGCAGCGCGACTTCACGGTGGTCGGCCAGTTCACGGCCGCGGGTTCGGCGTTCGAGTCGGAGATCTGGGGCGACGCGAACGTGCTCATGCCCGCGCTGCACCGGACGGGCTACTACCAGACGCTGGTCTTCCGGATGAAGGACCCCTCCCGGTTCGAGCTCACCAAGAAGGAGCTCGAGGCCGACCCGCGACTCCAGGTCCAGGTCAAGCGCGAGCGCGAGTTCTACACCGCCCAGAGCGAGCTGTTCACCGTCCTCATCACCGCCATCGGCACGTTCATCACCGTCATCATGGCGGTCGGCGCGGTCTTTGGCGCCGCGAACACGATGTACGCCGCGATCGGCGCCCGCACTCGCGAGATCGCCACGCTGCTCGTGCTCGGTTTCGCCCCCGGCTCGGTCCTGCTGTCGTTCGTCGCCGAGTCGGTGATCATCGCCGTCATCGGCGGCCTCGTCGGCTGCGTGTTCGCGCTGCCCATGAACGGCATCACCTCGAGCACGACGAACTTCCAGAGCTTCTCCGAGATGGCCTTCCAGTTCCGCATCACTCCGCAGATCCTCGCCCAGGGCGTCATCTTCTCCGCCCTCCTCGGACTCGTCGGAGGCTTCTTCCCCGCCCTCAAGGCATCGCGCCAGACTCTCTCGAGAGCACTGCGGGGCTGAAGCAAACAAGGCCAACGCCGTCCTCTCAATAGCATCGCCACCCAAGGCGGCCGCCGGGCCAACAGCCCGGCGGCCGCAGCCCCTTCCCCCGTCCCGGTAGTCATTGGTAGCGGTACGCGTGCAAGAGGTCGAGCGGGGGTGGGCTGGGGAGCTTGGATGAGGGGAGTCGCGCGCAGGCCGGAGGCAGGGACTGCCGGAGGCCGTCAAGCGCGCGTCAGCTCGGTCCCGCCAGGATGGCGGGACCGAGCGTTCCCCTCATCCA
>CAYSWZ010000103.1:0-4569 GCA_964434945.1 uncultured bacterium
GGGTCTGTGGATCACAGGCGGCGGCCACTACCACGCGCGGCTGTGGCGCAACAACAAGGCCAAGTGGGTGCCGCTCGGGACCGACTACGCCGAGGCGAAGCGGAAGCTCAACGCGCTCAAGGCAGGGGAAGCCATCCCGTCAAAGGTGAACGTCGCCGATGCTGCCGCAGATTGGCTCAAGCTCGCGGTCGCGACGCGCAGGAACGAGCAGGGTCAAGAACGCGCGACTGCCTGGGTGGAGCTCTACCTGCTCAAGTACTTCACCGGTCGACTCGGCTCGATCGACGGGGACGGCGTCCGCAGCTACCGACTGTGGTTGCAGAAGCAGCCGGTGGGAGAGGGGACGCTGAGCGCGAACACGGTCGCACGCATCCTCAGCGACCTGCGCGCGTTCCTCAACTGGGCCGCCGACTCGGGGAGGGTGGATCGCTCGCCGTTTCCTCGGCGAGTCATGCCGCGCATCCCCGAGTCCTTGCCGAAGGGCTTCACGCCCGAAGAGCGAACCGCGTTGAGCTCGCTGCCGGAACCGTACGGCGTCGCGCTCCGGTTGCTCCTTGGGACAGGGCTCCGTTGGGGAGAGGCGTGCCGCGCGCAGTCCAACCACATCCGGGAGGGCCAATTGGAAGTCGAACGGACCAAGAGTGGGAGAGTCCGCCGCGTTCCGTTGTCGGCCACACTCGCGGCTGAGTTGCAGTCGCGGGTGGGGCGCTTGGTGCCGTTCTCCGCCGAGTCGAACGGGAGCTTTGCGAGGGCCGTCCGCAGGGCGACAGGGATCAGGGACTTCCATCTGCACCGTACGCGCCACGACTACGCCATGCGCTGGCTTGCGGATGGCGGCAGCCTCGCGGTCCTTTCGGAGATCCTCGGCCACGCTGACTTGAAAACCACCGCCATTTACGCCAAGGTCTCGGAGGGCCTCGTGCGGGCGGAGGCGAAGCGCATCGAAGGCATCCGCGAGGAGGCCTGATCGGGTCGATTCTGTCCACCTCATGTCCACCGAGCGCCCGTTGCCCGTCGAGTAGCGGGCGTAATTGTTTGCAGCACAAGTAGACGGGCGATTAGCTCAGCTGGTAGAGCACTTGCTCGACAAGCAAGGGGTCACTGGTTCAAGTCCAGTATCGCCCACCATCCCTTCCAGCCCGGGGGCGCGCACGCGCGGGACGACAGCGCGCGCCGCCCTGCCCGTGTCTTGGGAGGTAAAACTGCGGTCGCCGCGGGCCGCACTCGAGGAACTCGAGGATTCGATGTCCACCACCGCCAAGCCGAGCATGGGACCCGACCTGTCCGCCTATCCGGGCGGCGAGGCGCTGTACCGCCTGCGCCATTCGGCCGCGCACGTGCTGGCGACCGCCGTCACCGAACTGTTCCCCGACGTGAAGGTGGCGGGCGGGCCGCCCGTCGAGGGCGGCTTCTACTACGACTTCGCCAGGGCCACGCCGTTCACCCCGGAGGACCTCGAGCGCATCGAGGCGAAGATGCGCGAGGTGGTCGCCGCCGACCAGCCGTTCGTCGCCGGCGAGATGACCCGCGACGAGGCCCGCGCGCACTGGGAGAAGCTGGGGGAGAAGTACAAGCTCCACTTCCTGTCGCAGATCCCGGCCGGCGCCAAGGTCACCACCTATCGCAATGGCCCGTTCCTCGACCTGTGCCGGGGCCCTCACCTGCGTAGCACGGGAGAACTCAAGGCGTTCAAGGTCACGCACGTCGCGGGCGCGTACTGGCTCGGCAGCGAGAAGAACGAGATGCTGCAGCGCATCTACGGCACCGCGTTCGCGAGCCAGGCCGAGCTCGAAGAGCACCTGAAGCGCATCGAGGAATCGCTCAAGCGCGACCACCGCCGTCTCGGGCGCGAGCTGGAGCTGTTCTCGGTCCACGAGGAGGTGGGCCCGGGGCTGATCCACTGGCACCCGCGGCTCGGGATGGTGCGGCACGTGCTCGAGAACTTCTGGAAGGAAGAGCACTACAAGCGCGGCTACCAGTTCGTCTACACGCCGCACATCGCCAGCGAGAAGCTGTACGAGATCTCCGGGCACCTCGAGAACTACGCCGACATCATGTACTCGCCGATGGTCATCGACGAGCAGAACTACCGGGCGAAGCCGATGAACTGCCCCGGGCACATCATGATCTACAACTCGCGCAAGCACAGTTACCGCGAGCTGCCGATCCGTTTCGCCGAGCTGGGCACCGTGTACCGCTACGAGCGCTCCGGCGTGCTGCACGGGATGGAGCGCGTGCGCGGCTTCACCCAGGACGACTCGCACATCTTCTGCACCCCGGAGCAGCTCCAGACCGAGGTCATCGGCATCCTCGACCTGATGGACTTCCTGCTCAAGACCTTCGGCTACGAGTACAAGTGCTTCCTCGCGACACGCCCGCACGACAAGTATCTCGGCTCGGACGCGGAGTGGGAGTTCGCCACGGACGCGCTGCGCCGGGCGCTCGAGGCGAAAGGGCTGCCGTACGAGGTGGACGAGGGCGGCGGTGCGTTCTACGCGCCGAAGATCGACGTCAAGCTGCGCGACGCGATCGGCCGGGAGTGGCAGTGCCCGACCATCCAGGTGGACCTGAACCTGCCCAAGCGATTCGGCGTCTACTACACCGGCCCGGACGGGCAGGACCACGAGGTCATCATGCTGCACCGCGCGCTCTACGGCTCGCTCGAGCGCTTCGTGGGCATCTTCATCGAGCACACGGGCGGCGAGTTCCCGGTGTGGGTGGCGCCGGTGCAGGCGCTGATCATTCCGGTGAACGCGAAGGCGCAGGAGTACGCCAACAGCACGCTGGCGGCCCTGAAGACCGCGGGCGTGCGCGCCGACATCGACCTGCGCGAGGAGAAGCTGGGCGCCAAGATCCGCGACGCCGAGCTGCTCAAGATCCCCTACATGCTGGTGGTCGGCCCGCGCGACGCCGAGGCCGGTACGGTGAGCGTGCGCCGGAAGGGCGAGGGCGACCTGGGCGCGATGGCGTTGCCCGCGTTCCTCGAGCGCATCGGCACGGAGATCCGCGACAGGAAGCACTGAACCGCCGCAGGCTCCGCGGCGCGACGGCGCAGATTGCGCCGCCCGCGACCTACCAGCCGATCCGGACCGACGCCATGTGCAGGGGTCTCGCGCCCGTCTCGATCCCGCCCCAGCGCAATTCGAGCCCGACCCGCGGGCCGAGGAGGCGGAGGTCGCGCCGGAGGCCGAGCGTCCATGACCCGGCCCAGCCGTACTCGCCCGGTCCGACCGCGCGGGTGACGAGGACGGGCGGTCCGCCATCGACCGCACCGTAGACGCTCCCGGCCTTGAACGCGTTGGGATCCGACGTGCTCAGGTGAGCCACGCCGCCGCCCACCAGGAGCCACGTCCCCGGCATGATGATCAGTTCAGGCTCCACGTGGACCCCGAACATGCCCCCGGTTCCTGACTTGTCTCCGGAGAAGCTGACGCCGATCGGATTCCCCTCCAGATCCACTCCCTGGACAAGCAGGCCCGAGACCGAGGTCTTGATCGGCAGCCACTGGTAGTCCGCTCCGAAGCGGACGTGAAGGCCGCGGCGGGGGGCAGCCTCGAAGCCACCCTCGACGATCACCCCCGGCTCGGTGTGCTGGCGGCCAGCCTCGGGTGCCGTGATCCAGCTCGCGCCGGCATTCATGTAGAACCGGAAGTGCCGCTTCTGGGCGCGGGTGGTGTCGGAGGCGGACCCGGCCGCCGGAGCGTACTTGGACCCGTGCATGCCGGCGTTCGCGGTGCCAGGGGCCAGGCACAAGGAAGCGAGCAGGACGGGCAGCCAACGGCTGCGGAGTGCGGTGAGCATGGACGACTCCAACGGGCGGACCTGGGGGAGAGTGGCGGGCTGAGCGCCACGGTCAGCACCCTTGATTGTGGGCGCGCTCCGGCCAGCCGGCAACAAGAAACGGGGCCCCCGCGCGGGCGGGAGCCCCGAAACGCCGATCCGGGCCCGACTTACTTCTTGCCGAACGAGAAGATCAGCTCCATGGCGCCGTCCACGCTGGTCGGCCACCAGGCGACCTTTCCGCCCTTTTCCTCGTAGCTCGCGTACCCGATCTTGTGCCCGAGCTGGCCCGAAAGGCCCCAGTTGGGCCCGAGGAACATCATCGCGCCGGTGTGGCCGGCGAGGCTGATCCGGCTCGTGTTCTTGGTCTCGTAAGTGGTTCCGGCAGGGTACCCGCCAGCACCATCCTCGAACTTCGCCTTGCCCGACCAGTACTCGATGCCGGGACCGAAGAACACCTTCGTGTTCGGCAGCGGGTTCCAGACGCGGTCGCCTCCCAGCCGCACGCTCCATGAGCTGGTCGTGAACTTCTGGTCCGGCCCGACAACACCCGTCTGCGGCTTGTCCGTCTCGCTCGAGAATCCCCAGTTGGCCGCGAAGTTGAGCGCGTAGTTCTCGTGCATCTGGTTCCAGTACTCGAATCGTCCGCCCAGCTCGGGGGTCTGGAACGCGGTGTTGTACCCGCCGACATCGTGGGCGATGTCCGCGGTGCCGTGCATCAGGCCGACTCCGATGATGATGGACTTCTCCGCCGCGACGGCCTGGCTGGCCATGACCAGCAGCGCCAGC
>CAYSWZ010000104.1:0-13869 GCA_964434945.1 uncultured bacterium
GGGTTACTACACTGACAGCACGGTGACCGACCACGACACGCATGCCGCGCTCTGGAACACCGCGCAGGGCTCGCTCCGTTGGCAGCACGGCCGGCTCGCGCTCGAGAGCGTGGGCGGACTCTCGCTCGGCGACGGCGTCCACGCGCGGCGCTGGGCGCAGGCGACGCTCGACGTGCAATTGACGCGGCGTGTCCTCTTCATGGCCTCGCTCGGGGAGCGGCCGGCGCCGGCGCTCGCGTTTAGCGGCGGCGCCCAGCCGCGCACGATGCTCGGCATCCAGTTCGCGCCGTGGTCCGCGCGCGGCTGGGCCTTGAACTCCGCGTTGAAGCCCATCGGCATCAAGTGGCAGACGCAGAACGTCGGCCACGACCGGCTGCTGGTGCGCGTGCACGGCCGGAACGTCTCACGCGTCGAGTTGTCCGGCGACTTCACCGACTGGACGCCGGTCACGCTGATCCCCGTGCACGCGAACTGGTACGCGATCGTCGTCCGGGTCTCCCCGGGCGTGCACCGCGTCCAGTTGCGCCTCGATGGCGGCCCGTGGATGGCGCCGCCGGGCCTGCCGCGCGCGGACGACGGCCCGGGCGGTCCCTCCGGCGCGTGGGTCGTCGGCGAGTCGACCGGCCACGCGGGCGCCTTGTAGGCGCGCCGCTCGACTACTGCCGGATCGGTCTTCCGAGACCGCGCCGCATGAGCGCGATCTGGCCCGCGTGGTAGAGCATGTGCTGGATCTGGCCGTGGATGAGCACGCTCCACGTCTGGTCCGTCTTCGCCCGACGCCGGCCGAGCTTCGCCACCGGAAACGCGGCGACCGCGCGGCGGAAGCGTGCCTGCGTGCGGGCCAGGCGGCGGAGCGTTGCCTTCCACGCCGCCGGCGTCGGCCGGGGCACGCGCGGGAAGTTGACCTGCTGCGTCACCACCGGCGCTCCGCCCTCGAGCCGCTTCGCCACGATCTCGTTCCAGCTCGCGACGTGCTCGACCAGTTCCCAGATCGAGTGCGCGCCGCGGAGCGGGTGCTTCGCGGCGACCGCCGGCGTGACCCCCTCCAGCGTCTCGAGCACTGCGGGCCCGTGCCAGGCACGCGCCTTGTACGCGCGATCCACCAGGTCCAGCAATCGCTTCCGTTCGCTCATCGTGATCTCCATCGTCAGCGGGTGACGACGCCGTGCCGCTCGATCGACAGCTTGGTGCCGTTCGGAAGCCGGCGCACGTCGGGGTCCTTGAGCCGCACCATGAGCCCCGCGATCGGATCCACCATGACCACGGGGTGCGTGCGGAGCGAGTGCTCCCGCTGCCAGCGCTCAAGCCGCACGACGTGCGAGGGCTCGTACCACGGGTCGAGTGTCAGGTCGGTGCGCATGCCCTCGGCGCTCTGCAGGTACTTCATGGTCATCACCTGCTCCCAGCGCGCGGCCACGAAGCTGCTCTCCGGGATCGCGGCGAGGACCTCGCGCGCCCGGTCGCGGGCCGAGTGCTCGTGCCGGAACTGTGGCAGGAACGTCGTGATGTGCGGCGGGCCCTTCTCCACCACGTGCATCCACGACGCGCCCGGCGGCCGCCGGTCGGCGCGCACGCGCAGTTCGTGCGGCACCGCCACGGCGGCGAGCGCCACCGCCACGGCGAGCGGCGCGCTGGTGCCCGTTCGCGCGAGGAGGGCATCGAGGCCGCACGCGGCGAGCGCCGAAACGGCCACCGTGCTCGCCAGCAGGAACACGCTCAAGAGCGGACCATCCACGACGAGCGCGCCGTAAACCGGCGTGACGAGCGCGATCGCGACGAGCAGGCCCACCGCGCCGCGGTCCCGGCCGGCGAGCGCGCCCGCTCCGGCGAGCGCGAGCAATGCGGCCAGCGGCCCGACCTCGAACGCCAGGAAGCGGGCCCAAGCCATGCCCATGTTTGCGAGCGCCGTCGGCACGTGGTGCGCGAAGTCGTGCGGGTGCGATTCCGGGCCGAGCAGGAGGAACAACATCCGCTCGGGTGTGCTGTCGAACCGCGAGGGTGTCAGGCCGTACTGGCCGCCCGCGGGCTCGATCGCGTAGTGGAGGTAGTTGGTGAGCGTGTAGTGATGGTCCGCGAACACCAGGTAGAGATAGGGGGAGACGCCGAGCGCCAGCATCGCGATCGCCCCGAGGACGAGCGGGAACGAGAGCGCGCGCGAGCGCGCCGCCCTCACCACGAGCGCCAGGCCGGCAATCGCGAGCGCGGGCGCGAAGAGGAGGTGCCCGGTCAGGCCGAGGCCGATGGCGAACGCGGCCAGGAGCCCGTCGCCCGGCGCCAGCGTGCGGCGCGCCACGAACACGCGCCAGAGCGCGAACATCGCGAGCGCGGTGGCGAGCGAATACACCTCGACGCGGATCGACGCCCACCAGAGCGTGAACGTGCCGGCCAAGAGGAGGGCGCCCGCCAGGAGTCCGCCCCACGCCACGCCCAGCTCGGCGAGGAGCAGTGCGAAAAGCGCCACGCTCGCGGCCCCGGCGAAGGCGCACATGAGCGTGATACGGTGCGCGGGGTCGCCGGAGAGGAGCCGGCCAGCGACCTGCCCGAGGAGCACGAACGTCGGGTAGCCGGGCGTGTGCGGCACGCCACCGCGGAACGCCGTCGCCGCCAGCTCGGCGCTGTCGCCCGAGAGCACGGTCGGTGCGGCGCCCCACACGTAGACGGCGAGCGCGACCGCGCCGGCGAGGAGCGCGGCGGTGCGTGCGCCCGGAACGGGCTGGCGGTAGGCGAACGTGCGCACCGGCCGGCGCGCCCGCGGCGCCGCGGGCGGCGGAGGGGCGGCCGGCCCGGAGGCCCCCGCCGCGTGCACCGGCAGCGTCGGCGGCGGCACGAACGCGGGCGGACCTTCGGGGAACCGGGGCCTCGGCTCGATGGGTTGGCGGGGATCGGGCGGCATGCGTGGCGGCAGTGTAATCTAGCCATCCACATGCGTCTCTTCATCGCCGTCTACCCGCCGCCCGACATGCAGGCCGCCGCCTGGCGCGCCGTGGACCCACTCCGCGTGGGCCGCGGGGATTCCGTGTCGTGGGTGCGACAGGAGAATCTCCATTACACCATGAGATTCCTCGGCGAGCTGGACGAGCCGGCCGCCGCGCGCGCCGGCGAGGCGATGCGCGAGGCGGCCGCGGCGCACACGCGCTTCGGGGCAACGCTCGGCGGCTTCGGCGCGTTTCCCACCGCGAAGAAGGCCCGCGTGCTGTGGATCGGCATGCTGCACGGCGCGGAACCCATGCGGCTCCTCGCCGAATCGCTCGAGCAGGCGCTCAAGAAGCAGCGCTTCGAGCGCGCCGACCAGCCGTTCGAGCCGCACCTCACGGTGGGGCGGGTGCGCATGCCCGGCGACTGGACCGCGCGGCTCATCGACGCGCCGGGTGTCGAGGGGCGATTCCAGGTGGATCGCCTGCTGCTCATGAAGAGTGCGCTCGGCGCCGGGGGCTCGCGCTACGAGCGGATCGGCGAGGCGCCGCTGGCATAGTGGCGGGCGGTGGTGCCGCACCGGAAAATACCCGCGACCGGCGAGTTTTCGCTGCGCGGTCGCGGTCATACGCGCTAGATTGGGCAGCCGAGACCACCCGCGAGGCCGCCATGCAGCGCGCGATCCGCACCCTGCCCTCCTTCGTCCTGTTCGCCGTCATTGCGGCTGCCGTCCATGCCCAGCCCGGCATCGGCACCTGCGAGATGGGCGAATCGCGGGACGCCACTTTCGGCGGAAGTGGGCTCTACGGGTATGGCCCGCTCATTTACCAGTGGATCGATCCCACCACCTGCGGCTTCTGCCTCGTGAGCGATGGGGCGATCGAACTGCGTACGGTGGAGATCGAGGCGTTCAGCACGATCGTGCCGGTCACCCTCGTCGCCACGGTTTCCGTCGTGGGCTGGAAGGGGTCGGCATCGTGCCCCTTCCCGGATGACGCCGTGGTGCTGATCCCCGCGCAGCGGGTGACGTTCACGGTGCCGGCCTCCCTCTCGGGTCGCTTCGCGCTCCGTGCCCCGATCGCGGGCAGCCCGCTCTTCTTCCGGCCCGCGTTCCTGCGATTGGAGTTCCAGCCCACGGGATTGCCCGCGCCCAACCAGACGCCGGCGCTGGGGCAGATCTCCTCCCTCCTTTGCACGAGCTGCCGCCAGTACGAGGACGTGCGGTATCAGCCGGGACTCGAGGACGCCTGCTCGGGTGGCGTCTACGCGCCGTTCGTCCTCCGTGCGCGCGGGGACTGCGTCGCGGTCACGGCCGCCAGGCCCGAGTCGTGGGGGCGGGTCAAAGCGTTCTACCGCTGAGCGTTGGCCGGCGTCACGGAATCCGGCAGGCGGCCGGAATTATTGGCTTCCACCCTAGTGCCCAAATGTGTAGTATGCCTCATCCCTGAGAGGGCGGAGTGTCTCACGCCGGTTCGCCGGTTCGGGACGCCACCCGGATCCCCGCACTCGAGACGCAGCCCCTGCGAAGGAGACGCAGTCATGGAGATGAACGTGCCCGCCAATGCCAAGGAACGGTCGAAGGCGCTCGACCTGGCGCTGCAGCAGATCGAGAAGCAGTTCGGCAAGGGCGCCATCATGAAGCTCGGCGAGGGCAACGCCGCCCCCGAGATCGAGACCATCTCGACCGGGTCCATCGGCCTCGACCTGGCGCTCGGCGTGGGCGGTGTGCCGCGCGGGCGCATCATCGAGATCTACGGGCCGGAGTCGAGCGGCAAGACGACGCTGGCGCTCACCATCATCGCGAACACGCAGAAGCTCGGCGGCAGCGCGGTGTTCATCGACGCCGAGCACGCGCTCGACTCGGGCTACGCCGCCAAGCTCGGCGTGGACATCGCCAACCTGCACGTGGCGCAGCCGGACACCGGCGAGGAGGCGCTCGAGATCTGCGACACGCTCGTGCGTTCGGCCGCGGTGGACATCGTGGTGATCGACTCGGTGGCGGCGCTCGTGCCGCGCGCCGAGATCGAGGGCGAGATGGGCGACTCGCACGTCGGCCTCCAGGCGCGGCTCATGTCGCAGGCGCTCCGCAAGCTCACCGGCTCGATCAACAAGAGCAACACCTGCGTCATCTTCATCAACCAGATCCGCATGCAGATCGGGGTGATGTTCGGCTGCTTCCACTACAACACGCGCGTCCTCCTGGCGGATGGCACGTCCGAGAAGATCGGCAAGATCGTCAACCAGAAGCTGGCGGTCGAGGTGCTGTCGTGGAACGAGAAGACCGGTGCCATCGAGCCGCGGCCGGTGGTGAACTGGTTCGACAACGGACCGGCGGAGCAGTTCATCCAGTTCGAGGTCGAGGGCGGGCCCGCCGGCCGCCGCTGCTTCGCGGCGACCCCCAACCACACGATCTACACCCCGGACGGCGAGGTGTCCGCCGAGGAACTCGAGGTGGGCTCCGAGGTGCTGGTATCGGTCGAGGACCACGCCATGACCGACGACCAGCTGCAACTCGTCCTGGGTGGCAGTCTGGGGGATGGCTCGCTGCGAAAGGTGAGCACACACAAGGCGATGTTCCGCGTCGGCCACGGGCCCAAGCAGGCCGAGTACCTGCGCTGGAAGCACGAGATGCTGGCACCGCTCGCGAGCGAGCTGAGGCCCACGGGGAATGGCGAGGGCTTCGATACGATCGCCATGCCGACGCTGGCCGCACTCCACTCCCAGCTCTACACCGAGGATGGCGAGCGCTCGCTGTCCACGGCCGTGCTGGAGCAGATCGACGCGCGCGGATTGGCCGTCTGGTACGGCGACGACGGTTCGTTGGGAGGTTCGTTCGAGAAGTGGGGCAAGGGCAAGGCCGTTCTCTACAACAAGAGCCTCAATGCCGAGGCCCGCGAACGTGTCGCCGCTTCGCTCGAGCGGATGGGCGTCGGGCGCCCGCGCGACGACGGGCGTGGATTCTGGTTCGACGCGGAGCAGACGAGCCGGTTGCACGCACTCATCGCTCCGTACGTGCACCCGTCGCTCGACTACAAGCTCCACCCCTCGCAGCGGGGCCGGTTCGCGTGGCAGCCGCAGCTGGGGAACGTGGCGCTGAGCGGCACGGATCTCGAATCGCGCCGGGTGCTGCGCGCGGTGCCCGCCAAGGTGGTGAAGAAGTACATCAAGCCGAAGACGCGCTCGATGCATCGCTTCGACATCGAGGTCGAGGGGAATCACACCTACCTTGCCGATGGCGTCGTCGTGCACAACTCGCCCGAAACCACCGCCGGCGGACGCGCGCTCAAGTTCTACGCCTCGGTGCGGCTCGACATCCGCCGCATCCAGACGCTGAAGGAAGGCGAGACCGCGGTCGGCAACCGCACCAAGGTGAAGGTGGTGAAGAACAAGGTCGCCGCGCCGTTCCGCGAGGCCGAGTTCGACATCCTCTACAACCAGGGCATCTCGCGCGAGGGCGAGCTGATCGACATCGCCGTGGACAAGAACGTCATCAGCAAGGCCGGCACGTGGTTCAGCTTCGGCGACGAACGCCTGGGCCAGGGCCGCGAGAACACGCGCCTGTTCCTGAAGGAGCACGCCGACATCCGCGCGAAGATCGAGGCCAAGGTGCTGCCGATGCTGGGGCTCAAGGCCCCGGCGCCGAACAGCATGGGGAACGGCGAGATCGCCAAGGCGCCGGGCACCCCGGGCATCACGCCGGTGAAGCCCGTGCCCGCCGGTACGGTGGCGGACCGCCGGAAGTAGTGTGGCAGTAACCAGGGTGGGGCGGTCATGGGACCGCCTCACTTTGACCCGCCCCCGGGTAGGGCACCATGCGCCGACGAAGTGATCCGGATCCGGTGGCCGCCACCGACGCCTCCTCCTGCCGTGAAGCGGCGCTCAAGCTCCTCGACCGGACGCGGCGCACGCGCAACGATCTCGAGCGGAGGCTCAAGGACAAGGGCTACGCGCCGGGTACGGTCCGCGAGGTCGTCGAGCGGCTGGTCGAAGTGAGCCTCGTGGACGACGCCGAGTTCGCCCGCGCGTGGCTCGCGGGCCGCTGGGGACGAAAGCCGTCCGGCTGGCGTCTGCTGCAACAGGAGCTGCGGGCGAAGGGCATCTCCGACGAGGACATCGAGCGCGCGCGGCTCGCCGAGCGCGGGAGCGCTCCCGACGAGGTCGAGTCCGCCGCCCGGCTGGTGGCGCGGGCGCGCCCGCGTTACGCCCGGCTCGATCCGCAGGCGCAGCGACAGCGGCTCTACGCGCTCCTCGCCCGGCACGGCTACGACAGCGACACGATCCGGCGCGCGCTCGAGTTGCGCGAACCGCTGGAGAGCGGGGCGGAGGGGTAGCAGCCCCGGCCTGGCCAAGAAAATTCGAAATTGTCCGTAATTTTCGCGCTTGACATGCAAGCGTTTACTTGCATAATAGGGCCCATGGACAAGGTCTTCAAGGCTCTCGCAGACGCGGGCCGGCGGAAGCTCCTCGACCGGCTCTACGCCCACAACGGCCTCACGCTGGGCGAGCTGTGCGAGCAGATGGACATGTCCCGGCAGGCGGTCACACAGCACCTCGGCGTACTGGAGTCGGCGAATCTCATCAGCACGGTGAGGCGTGGCCGCGAGAAGCACCACTACCTGAACCCGGTCCCGATCCACGAGATCTACGACCGCTGGGTGCGGAAGTTCGAGCGGCGTGGGTTGCAGGCGCTGGACCAACTCAAGAAGCGACTGGAGGGCAGACTCGATGACTGAGACGGCGTTCGTCTACGTGACGTACATCTCCGCCAAGCAGGAGCAGGTGTGGAAGGGCCTCCTCGACAGCGAGTTCACGCGCAAGTACTGGGAACACGACAACGTGTCCGACTGGAAGGCGGGCTCGCGCTGGGAGCACAAGCGGACCGACGGCTCCGGCAGGCTGGACATGGTCGGCAAGGTGATCGAGTCCTCGCCGCCGCGACGCCTGGTCATCACCTGGGCGAGACCGGCAGACGAGAACAACGACGCGGCGACGTCGCGCGTCACGATCGAGCTGCAGCCGATCGACAGCATGATCAAGCTCACCGTGACGCACGACAAGCTCGTGCCGGGCTCCGACATGCTGAAGGGCATCAGCGAAGGCTGGCCGCGCGTGCTCTCGAGCCTCAAGTCACTGCTCGAGACGGGGAAGCCGCTGCCGACCTGGGCGAAGGTGGCCAATTAGGCACGCATGCGCAGTGCACCGAAACGGCCGGCCGGAGCGCGCGGGTTCGTCACGCGCGCTCCGGATCGGCCGCTTTCGCCGGATCCCGACCCGGTCAGCCGGGCCGGCGAAGGGTGCGAACTTCCACCGCCCCTACCGATAGATCGCCTTGATGGCGCCCCAGGTCGAGAACTTCGTCGGCACCACCCTGCCGCAGTGCTCGATGAAGTTGATGTAGGCCTTCTCGTTGTTCGGGTTGTAGAACGCCTCCGCGGGATTCTGGAACAGGTTCAACCCATAGGGATCACCGGTGATCAGGATGTGGCCGGGCGCGGTGAACTCGATCATCGTCGGCTGGCCGCTGGTCACGCGCCCGACGATCGTTCCCGAACCCGGGGCGAGCTCGCACGCCACCGAGCTCGCGTACGTCATTCCCCTCACGTCCCCGAGTGCGCCCACGGTGGTCCCGGTGACGACGTTCACGAACGTTCCTTCCGTCGCACCGTTGCAGCAGGTCAGTATGCCCGTATAGAGAGGGCCCAGGCCCAGTGCGCCGAGGATCGCGTTTCCGGCAGCCTGCTCGGTGCTGAGCGAGTTGGCTTCGAGAATCATGCACCCGCCGTGCGCGAGGAAGTCGGCGAGGGCGGCGCCCTCTGCGGGAGTGACCAGGTGCGAGGAGGTCCCGGCGAAGAACACGTCCACGCCGGACAGGTTCGCCGGCGTGAGCGTGTTGATCCCGGGCAGGATGGTGTGCCCCCGGGCCGTGAGCGCGGCGGCGAGATGGCCGTACTCGATCGTCCCGAGGCCGCTTCCGAACAGGTCGCCGGCGCGCTCGGTGGCGGTGTCCCAGCTCCGGATCGTGAGCGCCCCGGCGGCGCCGGTTGGCCATGCGACGAGCAGGACGGCGATGACGACGCGGAATGCCCCTGTGCGCGTGAACATGGGGAGACTCCTGATGGAGGTGCGCAGCGGTCGAGCAACGCAAGGTGTTCGCGAGTCTGCTCGGACGAGCGGGGGCTCCATCCGCGGGGGCGCATGACGCAATGGAGAACCTAAGTGAATTGATTTCCGGGTTTCAACGGAAATTCCCACACCAGGCTGTATTCCGGGCAGGTCTTCGAACCCCACCCGTGCCGTGCTCCCGGCACGTCCGCAGGGCCCGGCTTCCGCCGGTGGCGACGACGAATGCCGTATGGGTGCGCAGGCGCGAGGGCCTATCCTGTCCGGAAGGTGGGGGGCGGATCGGCCCAGGCCGCGCGGGTTCGGCCCGCCCCGTGGCGGGCCGGCGGAAGCGGGCCCCGGTGACATCCCTCGACGAGGAGGCAACCGTGCTCGATGCGGGAGAAGTGGTGAAGCGCTTCTACGATGCCGCCCAGAAGAAGGATCTCAAGACCGCGCGAACGTACCTCGGGGATGACCTGGTGTTCGTCGGCCTGTTCGAGACCTACCATGGGCCCGAGGCGTACCTCGCGGCGTTCAAGGGCCTGCTGTCGATCACGGTCCGGCTCGACGTGAAGACGATCATCGCGCAGGGCCACGAGGCGGCGATCTTCTTCGAACTCGAAACCACGGCTCCGGCAGCCGCCACGACGCTCGTCGCCGAATGGCACCAGGTCTCGGACGGCAAGATCCGCCGCGTGCAGTCGGCGTTCGACGGGCGGCCCTTCGCCGCGATGTTCTCGGGCGCGGCGCGCCGCAAGTCGTAGCTCCGAGCGGCGCCATCGCCCGCGCGAGCGGGCGTTGGGCGACGAGCCGAGGCGAGGCTCCGGCGGGGTGTGTTCGCTTCCACCCCGCGCGGCCGGCCACGGCCTGACTTCTCCCCGCGCTTTCCGCTATCTTCCCGGCGCCTGCACCCTGATGCTGCCACGTCCCGGAGCCCACGCCGCGCGCCCCGGGGAGCCGGAGTCCCACTGTCCCGCAGTCCCGGAGCACGGATGTCCCCGACCAGTTCGCTCAAGACCGGCGCCGAGCTGCGCCGTGCCTTCCTCGACTTCTTCGTCCAGCACGGGCACACCGAGGTGCCGTCGTCGCCGCTCGTTCCGCACGGCGACCCGACTCTCATGTTCACCACCGCCGGCATGGTGCAGTTCAAGCCCTATTACTCCACGAGCCACGACGTTCCCTACACGCGGGCGACCTCGGTGCAGAAGTGCCTGCGACTCACCGATCTCGACAACGTCGGGCTCACGCCCCGGCACGACACGTTCTTCGAGATGCTGGGCAACTTCTCGTTCGGCCCGCGGGCGAAGGGAGCCTACTTCAAGGAAGACGCGATCGCGTTCGCGTGGCAGTTCCTGACCGGCGTGCTGGGACTTCCCCCGGCGCGACTCTTCGTTTCCATCTTCGGCGGCGAGCCGGGCGTGCCGCGCGACGACGAGGCCGCCGGTCTGTGGAAGAAGCAGGGACTCCCGGCCGACCACCTGGTCGCGCTCGGGCGCGCCGACAACTTCTGGGGGCCGGCCGGCGGCGCCGGCGCGTGCGGCCCCAGCAGCGAGATCTACTTCGACCTGGGCGAGAAGCGCCCGGACGACCTGGCGAAGGACGCGTTCTGGGGCGAGACGCCGGGCGACGCGGGCGACCGCTACATGGAGTTCTGGAACCTGGTGTTCCCGCAGTTCGACGCGCGGCCGGACGGCACGTTGAAGCCGCTCGCGCATCCCGGCATCGACACCGGCATGGGCATCGAGCGGCTGGCGCTCATCCTCCAGGGCAAGAGCACGATCTTCGAGACCGACCTGTTCGCGCCGCTGGTGGACACGGTGCTCGCCGGCGCCAGGCCGGCGGCCGCGAACCGCCAGGCCGCGACGCGCGACGCACGCATCATCGCCGACCACGTGCGGGCGCTCACGTTCGCCGTATCGGAAGGGGCGTTGCCCGGGAACGAGGGCGCCGGCTACGTCCTCCGTCGGCTGCTGCGCCGCGCGGTGACGCGCGGGAGATCGGTGCAGGGGCTGGCGCTCAAGGGTCCGTTCCTCGCGGGCGTGGCGGCTCGGGCGATCGCCCAGTTCGGCGGGCACTATCGCGAGCTGGAGACGCAGCGCGAGCGCATCCTGCACCTGCTCGAGCAGGAGGAGGCGGGCTTCGGCCAGACCTACGAGGCCGGGATGCAGCGGCTCGAGAAGCTGCTCGAACGCGGCGCGAAGGTCATCGACGGGGCCGAGGCGTTCGCGCTCCACGACACGTTCGGCTTCCCGATCGAGCTGACGGAGGAGATGGCCTCCGCGCGCGGCGTTGCGGTGGACCACGCCGGCTTCGACGTGCAGATGGAGGACCAGCGCACACGCGCGCGCTCCGGCAGCCGGTTCTCCCGGGACGCGGGCGGCGAGAAGCGCCCGTGGACGGCGCTCAAGAAGGGCCACGACTCGAAGTTCCTGGGGTACGAGGCGACCACGGCCGATCGCGTCGGAATCGTGCGCTGGCGCCCGCACGGGGAGGACCTCGAGCTGGTGCTCGATCGCACGCCCTGCTACGCCGAATCGGGCGGACAGGTCGCGGACCGGGGCGCGATCACCGCAGGCTCCGTGCAGGCGACTCTCGTGCACGTCTATCGCGAGGGCGACAGCATCGTCCACCGCGTGCACCTCGAGGCCGGCACGCAGGAGGCGCTCCTCTCCGCCGGTGCGGCGGGCACCTGTGTGGTGAGCGTGGATGCCGGCGCCCGCGTCTCGACGATGCGCCACCACACCGCGACCCATCTCCTGCACGCTGCGCTCCGCACGGTGCTCGGCGACCACGTGCACCAAGCGGGTTCACTCGTGGCGCCCGACCGTCTGCGCTTCGATTACTCGCACTTCGAGGCTCCCACGCCGCTCCAGTCCGGACTCATCGAGCAGCGGGTCAACGACTGGGTGCTGGCGAACGTGGCGGTGAGCGCGCGCGAGATGCCGATCGCCGAGGCGAAGGCGGAGGGCGCCATGGCGCTCTTCGGCGAGAAGTACGGCGAGCGCGTGCGCGTCGTCACCGTGGACGGCGTGCCGGAACAGGGCATCGAGCCGTCGCGCGAGCTGTGCGGCGGCACGCACGTGCGTCGGACGGGCGACATCGGTCTCTTCCTGGTGACGGAGGAGGCCGCGGTCGCGAGCGGCGTGCGCCGGATCGAGGCGCTGTGCGGGCAGGAGGCGCGCGCCCGGCTGCTCGGCGTGCGCGGCACGCTCGCGGGGGTCATGGACGCGCTCCAGTCCCCGAGCGACAAGGTGCTCGAGAGCGTGCAGAAGCTCCAGGCCGAGGTCGCGACGCTGAAGAAGGCGAGCGCCCAGGCGAGCAAGCTCGGGCTCGAGGCCGAGTTCGCGCAGCTCGCGGCCGGCGCCACGAAGTCGCCGGGCGGCCGCTGGGTGGTGGCACGGCTCGCCTCCGCGGGCGACCCGGGCACCGTGCGCGACGCCGCCGACCGGCTGCGGGGCGCGCTCGGCCGCGGAGCCGCGGTGCTGGCGTTCGAGCACGAGGGCAAGCTCACGTTTCTTGCCGCCGTCAGTGATGACCTCGTCGCGGAGAAGAGGTTGCGGGCGGATGAACTCGTGAGGAGAGTCGCCGCCGTCACCGGCGGCTCGGGCGGCGGGAAGCCGCACCTGGCGCTCGCCGGCGGCCGCGACGTGGCCAGGGTCGAGGAGGCGCTCGCCGAGGCGCGCCGGCTCGTCCGCGAGGCGCTGTCGTGACCGCGGGCCAGGTCGCCGCCATGGTCATCATGGGACTCTTCATCATCGTCGCGTTCCTCGTCTACATGCGGAACAAGCATTGAAGGCGCTCGTGCTCGCCGGCGGTCGCGGGACGCGGCTCCGCCCCATCACGCACACGCGCGCGAAGCAGCTCGTGCCGGTGGCGAACAAGCCGGTGCTCTACTACGGGCTCGAGGCGATCGCCGCGGCCGGCATCCGCGACGTGGGCATCATCGTCAGCGACCCGCGCGAGCTGCTGCAGCCGGACCACCGCACCGGCGAGCTGGTCACGACGCTGGTCAACTCGCAGGCGGAGATCCGGGCCGCGGTCGGCGCCGGCGCGGCGTTCGGCCTGCGCGTCACCTACATCGAGCAGGAGGCGCCGCTCGGGCTCGCGCACGCGGTCAAGATCTCGGAGTCGTTCATGGCCGGCGACTCGTTCGTCATGTACCTGGGCGACAACCTGATCAAGGACGGCATCGTGCCGTTCGTGCAGGAGTTCGAGCGCGAGCGGCCCGAGGCCCAGATCCTGCTGGCGAAGGTGGCGCGGCCGTGGGAGTTCGGCGTGGCGGAACTGGAGGGCGACCGAGTCGTGCGGCTCGAAGAGAAGCCGAAGCATCCGCACAGCGACCTGGCGCTCGTCGGCGTGTACCTGTTCACCCACTCCATCTTCGACGCGGTGCGCGCGATCAAGC
The DNA here is from genome assembly GCA_964434945.1 of uncultured bacterium. Lineage (GTDB taxonomy): Bacteria > Eisenbacteria > RBG-16-71-46 > RBG-16-71-46 > RBG-16-71-46 > JAIOPA01. The sequence continues at coordinate 13,421 of CAYSWZ010000104.1, forward strand.
CCTCCGCACGCGGCGAGCTGGAGATCACCGACGCGATCCAGCACCTGATCAGCACGGGCCGCAACGTGCGTTCGCACGTCATCCACGGCTGGTGGAAGGACACCGGGCGGGTCGAGGACCTGCTCGAGGCGAACCGCATCGTGCTCGCGGACCTGGCGACGCGGAACGAGGCGACGGTGGATGCGGCCACGGTGATCGAGGGTCCGGTCCGGATCGGCCCCGGCACCGTCGTGGCACGCTCGCGGCTGCGCGGACCGCTGGTGATCGGCGCCGGCGCGCACATCAGCGACGCCTACGTCGGCCCGTTCAGCGCCATCGCCGACGGCGTTCGCATCGAGAAGTGCGAGATCGAGAACTCGATCGTGCTCGACCGGAGCCACCTGCACGCCATCACCGGGCGGATCGAGTCGAGCCTCATCGGCTGCGACGTGGTGGTGACCGCGAGCGAG
>CAYSWZ010000105.1:0-2721 GCA_964434945.1 uncultured bacterium
CACCGTGCGCGGCCCGACCTGGAGTTCGGTGTCGGCGATGACCCAGTACCCGCCCAGCGTGACCCGGTAGCTCGCGCGCCCGGGCATCTCGACCGGCTGCTTCCCGGGGGCACTGACGACGCGGTAGACCGTGCTCCACTCCCCGGCGAGCGAGGCGAGCCGGTCGTGCTCTGGCGTCTTCAGGCGACCTCCGTGGGGAAGTGTTCGGGCGTGCGGGTCCGGCGGCGGCGCTTGCTCGCTCGCTCACGGGGTATCGGCCGGACGCCCCTGTCACGCGAGGTTCCGTTCGCTTGCGCACGCTCGAGTGCGTGCCGCCCGGCGGCCGAAAAGAGAGCGTCCCGGGGTCCGCTCGGGACCCCGGGACGCCTGCAACAGGCCGGTGTTCACGCGCCCGGGAGCCGGGCGCTCGCGTGGGGCGACTACTTCTTCTCCCCCGGCACCGGCGCCGCGTCCTCCTTCGGCACGAAGTGCCGCTTCTGGCGCTCGATCTTCAGCACCTCGGCGTTCGTCACCTTGAACTCGACCCGGCGGTTCTTCGCCCGGCCGAGCTTCGACTTGTTGGAGGCCACCGGCACCATCGGGCCGTAGCCGATCGCGGTGAAGTGCGAGGCGTCCAGCAGCGGATACTTCTGCACCAGGTAGCTCAGCACCGCCTTCGCGCGCGCCTCGGACAGCTTCACGTTCGCCACGTTCGTGCCGGTGTTGTCGGTGTGGCCGCCGATCTCGATCGTGAGCATCGGGTACTGTTCGAGGATGCTGGCCACCTCGTCCAGGACCGGGAAGCTCTCCGGCTCGATGGTCGCCTTGTTGGTGGCGAAGTTGATGTTCTGGATCCGGATCATCCCGGTGTCGAGCAGTTGCGTCTCCTTCTCGCTCACCTCGATCGGGCAGCCGTTCGCGTCCACCTTCAGGCCGGCGGGCGTGTTCGGGCACTGGTCGATGCCGTCCGGGACGCCGTCGCCATCCGAGTCGATCGGGCAGCCCTTCGCGTCCACCTTCGCGCCCTTGGGCGTGTTCGGGCACTGGTCGATGCCGTCGAGGACGCCGTCGCCGTCGGTGTCCATGGGGCAGCCCTTCGCGTCCACCGTCGCGCCGTGGGCCGTGCTGTCGCACATGTCGATGCCGTCCGGCACGCCGTCGCCGTCGCTGTCGATCGGGCAGCCGTTCTTGTCCACCTTGGCGCCCTTGGGCGTGTTGGGGCACTTGTCGATGCCGTCGAAGACCCCGTCGCCGTCGCTGTCGACCGGGCAGCCTTTCACATTGACCGTGGCGCCGATCGGCGTGTTGGGGCACTCGTCGAGCCAGTTGCGCACGCCGTCCAGGTCCTGGTCCTTCGACTTGCCGCGCCACGACCACTGCACCGCCGCCGTCGCGTTGATGTGGTTCGAGAAATCGGAGGAGTTCGCCTCCCGCATCAGCATGTCGCGGACCTGGAGCCGCACCATCAGCCGCTCGTTGTTCCCCACGCTCATGATCACGCCCGCGCCGGCGCTCGGGGAGCCCTCGCGGGTGGTCTGGTTCAGGTCCTTGTCCTGCGACCGGCCGAACCCTAGCCCGGTGAGGAGGTAGGGCGTGACGTGCTCGGAGGGGTCGCGAAGGCTCCAGCGCAGGTCGACGCCCGTCCACGTGAACGTGTGGGTCACGTCCGGGTAGGGATAGACGCGCTTGGTGGAGGTGCCGAGCCACGTGCCGTCGATCGTCAGGCCGGTCGAGTAGCGGTAGCCCAACGAGGCGATCCCGAGCACCGAGTTCTTGATGTAGTCCCGGCCGTCGAACTGCTGCCATCCGCCACCCACCGAGGCTTCGACCGGGTGCCCGGCGATCTGCGCACGGGCGGGAGTCACCGCCATCACCGCCAAGAGGACGAGGAACGGCAGGCGCTTGGAGCCGGACATGGGTAACGGACCTCCTGTGTCCCGTGCGGTCGACTGCGAGGCGCGCCGAGGGTAGAGGACGCGGGGCGGTTGCCCCATGTGCGCGGTGCGAAAGCGGCCCAAGGCATGCGGTTAGGCGGTAAGTGTTAGCATCGGCCATGCGGCAGGTCAACGCGCTCCGGCCGTTCCCGCTCGACCCGCTCGCGGCGCGGGAGCCGGCGAGCGAGGCCGCATACGGGCCCGCCACCCGGGGACGCTCGAGGGAAAGGGAGACGCATCGTGGACGCGAACGCGCGAAACGCTCTTGTCGCGAAGTACAAGGCAGGCTACGCGGAGGTCGTGAAGGCGCTCGAGGGATTTCCCGCCGCGCAGCTGACGGCGCACCCGATCCCGGGCAAGTGGTCGGCGGCGGAGATCGTCCATCACCTTGCCGACAGCGAGACGCAGAGCGCCACCCGGATCCGGAAGCTCCTCGCCGAGCCCTTCCCGGTGATCCAGGGCTATGACCAGGAGGAATGGACGCGGCGCCTGCACTATCAGCAACGTCCGCTGGAGCCGGCGCTGCTGGCTTTCCGGGCCGCGCGCGAGACCACGGCGCAGCTCCTCGACCTCATGACCGAGGCGGACTGGAGGAAGCTGGGCTGGCACACCGAGGCCGGGAGCTACCACAGCGAGCACTGGCTCGAGATCTATGCCGAACACGCGCACGGCCATGCCGCGCAGATCACGCGCTTGAAGGCGGCGCTGGCGAAGTGATCTGGCGCTGCCGCGACGTCGCGCTCGATCTGTCGCGTCGCGTCCGGGTGATGGGCATCGTCAACGTGACGCCCGACTCGTTCTCGGACGG
>CAYSWZ010000106.1:0-8042 GCA_964434945.1 uncultured bacterium
TTGCCCTCGACGTACTCGGCGTCCGGGCACAGGCGCTTCGCCTCTGCGAGCGGCATGCCGGCGTGCACCCCGGACGGCCGCGCCTCGTAGGACGCCGCGGTGACCACGCCCCGCCGGCTCGGGTCGCCGCACACGATGACCGCCTTCCCGCGCAGGTGCGGGTGATGGGCCTGCTCGACGGACGCGAAGAACGCGTCCATGTCGACGAGCATGATCACGGCTGCCGCCTCAGCCGGGGCCGGTCCACGCCCGCGACAGCACCCACGAGGGCCCGCGAGCGTCGTAGCAGAGTTCGTAACTGTCGTCCCGGGCACCCTGGACGGCGAAGTAGCGGAGCAGCGCCTGGCCTTCGCGCCGGGCCCATTGACCGGTGATCTTGCGCACGCGGACGACGCGCCCCTGCCAGCGGAAGCGAATGGGGCGCATGGAACCGTCCACGAACGCGGTCAGGACGTCGACCGGGTCGTTGAGGGATTCGAACATGGCTCTCGATAGGCACCACGCTCACCCTAGTGCACGGATGGGCAGTAAGGCAAGTGCAGAGAATCCCCACCCTGCAAGCTCGAGCGGGTCAGCCGTCGGAAGGCCGAGGGGTCTTTTCATTCGCGGGGACCCCGCTTCGTGGCCCCACTCACGAAAAGACCCCTCGGCCTTCCGCCTACAACCGCGGGTGCGATTCGCTGGCGCTTCTCAAGCGCATGTTACTCCGTCGCGTGGGCCCCCTAGGCCTTCGCTTTCACAACGGGCTCGCGGTTGACGTCCTGGGCCCGGCGGATGGCGGAGAGGAAGGCGCTGGCGAGCATGACGATGGCGCCGATCCAGACCAGGTTGATGAACGGCTTGGTGCTCACCTCGACGGCGAGCGTCTGGCTCGCGCTCCCGCGCTCGGCGCCCGGCAGCGACAACAGCGCACGGCCGGTGTTCGGCTCGCCGGAGATGATCGACACGGTGCCGCCGCTCGGCAGGTAGGCGGGGATCATCGTGCGCTTCCCGTCCCCCATGGTCACTTCCATCACCGGCTTCAGCGGCACGGTCCGGCCGCCGATGTCCGCGACCAGGTTCGCCGTCAGCTTCATGCCGTTCGGCCCCGGTTCGGGGACGAAGCCCTCGAACGTGTACTTCACGTTCCCCACCTGCTTGCTCTCGCCCGGGGAGAACCAGGTCCCGCCGTTGTCCGCGCCGCCCACCATCTCGAGCGGCGAGACGTAGACGTCATGCGTCAGAAACCGCTCGATGTGCGGCTTCTTCATGTAGCCCTGGTTGTAGTCGCTCCAGTAGAACTTGGCGTTGGCCGTGAAACTGCGCCCCGACGCGACCATGGCGATGATGGCGTGGTCCTTTCCGTCCCGATCGCGCTGCATGCCCTCGAACGTCATGTCGAAGCCGAGCGCCTTCCGCAACTCGCCGCGCGGCAACTGCACCTGCTCCGAGAGCCCGTACCCGCTCGAGGCGATGACACCGATCACCAGCACGGAGGCGCCCATGTGCCCGAGGAAGGCCACGCCGTGCTTCCACGACGCCCGGAATCCACGCAGCGTCACGGTGCTGTTCGCGGCGAGCGCGAACGCCATGGCGAACACGATTCCGGCCGGCATCGGCTGGCGCACGCCGAGCACCACCGCCACGATCGCGGCCAGGGCTCCAAACCCCGCGGCGGGCAACACCGCCTTCACGAACGCCTCCGGCTCGTGCTGGCGCCAGCGCAGGAGCGGCGCGATGCCGAGCAGCAGCCCCATGGCGATCGCGAGCGGGGCGTTGACCAGGTTGTAGTAGCTGGTCTGGACGTTGCTCGGCGGGCCGAACAGCCGCGTGATGAGCGGCGCGCTCATGCCGACCGCGACCAGCAGGCACATGAGCATGAACACGAGCTGGCCGAGCCACATGAACGATTCGCGCGAGAACGAGCCCAGCGGCTGCGGCGCCGTGGGGATCTCGCGCAGCCGCAGGACCAGCAGGACGTAGCCGACGACGGCGGCCACCGCGACGAACAGCAGCAGGAAGCCGCCGAGTCCGAACGGCAGGTTCCACTGGTCGCTGGCCGCGAACGAGTGCACCGAGAAGTCGGCGAGCACCCCGCTGCGCGTCAGGAACGACGCGTACAGCACCAGGACATAGCTCGTGACCGCGAGGAAGAAGTTCGTGCGCCGGAGCGAGCCGGTGGCGCGCTGCACGAGCAGACCGTGCAGGAGCGCGATGTTGGAGAGCCACGGAATGAACGAGCCGTTCTCGACCGGGTCCCAGCCCCAGTAGCCGCCCCAGCCGAGCACCTTGTACGCCCACACCCCGCCCATGATGAAACCGGTGGCCTGGATCCCGGTGGAGAACACCACCCACGGCAGCACGGGCTTCACCCAGCCGTCGTAGTCGCGCTTCAGGAGCGCCGCGCAGGCGATGGCGAACGGGACCACGAAGGACGAGAACCCGGTGAACAGGATGGGCGGGTGGATCGTCATCCAGTAGTCCTGCAGCAGCGGATTCAGGCCGACGCCGTCGGTGAACGCCTGGGCGCTGTGGAGGAACGGCCCGCGGACCACGCCGAGGAACGTCAGCAGGATGACCGGGATGTTGAGGAAGAACAGCGCCGGTTGCATGAGCGCGCTCTTCCAGCGCATGAGCACCAGCCCGAGCGTGGTGCTGATCAGCGCCCACAGCAGGAACGTGCCCTCCTGCCCGCCCCAGAACGCCGCGTAGACGTAGTACGACGGCATGTCGCGGGAGGAGTAATCGTGCACGTACTGGAACTGGAACTGGTGATGGAACAGGATCCACCACAGGAATACCGCGCCGCCGAACAGCCCGAGCCACTGCACGCGGAACGCGGCGCGCGCGACGGGCGCGGCCTCGTTGCGCCCGACCAGCACGCCCAGCCCGGCGACACTGGAGGTGAGCGCCGCGAGGAATGCCAGCCAGCACGCCACCTGCCCCCAGCTCAGCGCACCCGTCGAGGTGAGCACACCGCCCATGACCAGCGCGGGCACGAGCAGGGCGAACGTGGTGACGAGCTCCGGGCGCTTCACGAAGCCTTGCCCTTCGCCGCCTTCTCCGCTTCCGCCTGGTACTTGGACGGGCACTTCACGAGCAGCTGCTGGGCTTCGAAGTGGTCGCCCTGGAACTTGCCGATGGCCACCACGCTCACGGCCTGGTCGAAGTTGCCCGGGATGACGCCGCGGTACTCGACCGGCATGACGTCCCCCTTCTCGTCGCGGAGCTTGAATTGCAGGAACTGCTCCGCCGGCTTCAGCACGTAGTCCTTGTCCGCCAGCTTGCCGTTCACCTGCACCAGCCCGCTCGCGGTGCGGGCCTCGGCGAAGCTGATGTACGGCGTCATGGTGCGCTTGAAACTCGACGCCCCGACGGCCGCGGCCACGGCGAGCAGGACGATCGCGACGATCAACTTGAGGTTCATCGCTTCTCCATCTCGTTGAGGCGGCGCTCCACGCGCAGGATCCACACGAACAACAGCCCCCACGCGAGGAGCGCGACGCCGAGTACCACCCAATTGCGATCCATGGCGGGTCCTTGCCGTTACGCCGCGAGGCGCCGCTCGAGCCGGGACACGCGCACGCGCAGCGACTGCAGCCATGAGTAGAGGAACGTGAAGCCGACGAGCATCGACAGGAAGCACCAGCGGATCATCGGGTCCATCTCGACCTTGCCACGGTTGTTGATGATCGGGTCGGGGTGGAGCCCGGAGTAGATGCGTGGGACGACGAAGATGAGCGGCGGCACGGCGACGAAGGCAATGATCGAGTACACGGCCGACAACCGGGCCCGTTTCTCGTCCCCTTCGATGCTGCCGCGCAATGCGAGATACGCACCGTACAGCAAGAGCACGAAGAAGATACTGGTTTCGCGCGGGTCCCAGTTCCAGTAGGAGCCCCACATCGCCTTGGCCCACAGCGAGCCGGACACGGTGGCGAGAATGCAGAACACGAGCCCCAGCTCCGCCGCGGCGGCGGCGTGGTCGTCGTGCCGGAGGTCGCGCTTCCACAGGTAGAGGGCGCTGTGGAGCATCGACCAGCCCAGCGCCACCACGGTGATCCACGCGGCCGGGATGTGGAAGTAGAGGACCCGGGTGGTCTCCTGGAGCACGGGAACCAGGGGGGCCTGCAACAACGCGACGGCCATCGTGGCCGCGATCCAGATGAAGATGCCGATCCGCCAGGTCATCCGCTCCTCCAGCTTCTCCGCCTGCTTCCGGCCGCCGCTCCCCGCCGGCTCAGTCCTCCCACAGGTGGTCGTACAGTAGCAGGCTCACCGCGAGCAGGGCCACCGCGTATGCCCCCAGCAACCGCGCATCCGCGGCGATGCTGCCGCCCTCCCATTGCGCGCGCGTGCCCGCGACGCCGGCCGCCAGCACCGGCAGCAGCAGGGGCAGTGAAACCCCGGCAAACAGCGCGCCGCGACTGCGCGTCTGCGCGATCACCGCGCCCACGAGCGTGCTGGACGCCGCGAGCGATGCCGTCCCGAGCCCGAGGATGGCGAGGAACGGGGCCCAGTGCGGTCGCGGCGCGCCGGTCAGCACCAGGAATATCGGCACCGAGATCGCCTCGACCACACCCAGGAAGAGGAGATTGAACAGGAGCTTGCCAAGTGCGATCTGCGTGGGCGAGGCCACCAGCCGCAGGAGGAGCATGGTGTGGCTTTCCATCTCCCGGACGAAGGCATGACTCATGGAGGCCAGCGCTGCAAAAAGCAGCGTCACCCACAGCAGGGCCGCGAGCAGGTCCGGACGATCGGGGATGCGGCCCGCGGCGAACGTGACCGCGGTCAGGCTCGTGACCGCGAACAGCACCGCGGCGTTGAGCCCGTAGCGCGTCCGCCATTCGCTGCGGCACTCCTTACGAAGGATCGCCCAGACCGTTGCCGCGGAGCTCGAGCCTTGCGGCCGCAAGTTGAACCTCCTGTGCGTCGTTGGTGGCAAGGAGGACGAGCCCGCGCGACGCCTGCTGCGCCACCACCGCGCGCACCACGTCGCGCCCGGCGTCGTCCAGGTGACTGCCGGGTTCATCGAGAAGCAGGAGCGGCGGCTGGTGCAGCAACGCGAACGCGATCCGCAGGCGCTGCTTCATGCCGCTCGAGTAGGCCGACACGCGATCGTCTGCGCGCGCCGAGAGGCCGACCCGCTCGAGCGCCTCCGCGGCGGCCCGGGCGGGCGAGGCGAGGCCGCGCGTCTCACCCGCGAAGACGAGGTTCTCGGTCGCGGTGAACTCCTCGTAGAACGACAGCTCCGGTGTGGCGAGCCCGAGCACGCCCCGGCGCTCGCGGGCCGGCACCTCCCGCCCGTCCACGCGCAGCGACGTGCTCCCCGCGCTCGGCGGCAGGAGCCCGGCGAGGATGCGCAGCAGCGTGCTCTTGCCGCTGCCGTTGACGCCGGTCACCGCCACCGTCCCCGGCCCCTCGAACGCGAACGCGAGGCCGGCGATCCCGGTCTGCCGCTGGCCGAACCGGTGCGACAGCTTCTCGCCGCGCAGGCTCACCGCGGTCGCCGCCGTCACGCGCGCGCCTCCCGGGCCGGCGAGGAGGGATCGAGCGGCGGCAGCTCCGCCAGCAGGCGTTCGAGTTCGGGAAGGATGCGCGCCTTGGCCTGCTCGCGCGTCCCGCGCATCTGCACGCCGGCCGCGTGCGCGTGCCCGCCCCCGCCGAAGCGCGAGCACACCCCGTCCACGTTCACGCGTCCGGTGGAGCGCAGGCTCACCTTCACCTTGCCGGGCTCGACCTCGCTGAAGAGCGCCACCGCCTCCACCCCTTCCACGCTCCGCGGCATGTCGACCAGGCCCTCGGTGTCCGCCCCGACCAGGCCGTGGCGCTGGAACTGCTCGGGCCCCACCTCGATCACCACCAGCTGGCCGGCGTGACGCATCTCGAGCGCGGCCAGCGCCTCGCCGAAGAAGCGCAGGCGGCCGGGGGGCGCGCTCTGGTGGACGCGCGCGCTCACCTCGGCGGCGTCCACGCCCAGCTCCACCAGGTCGGCGGCCATGCGCAGCGCGCGGGCGTCGGTGTTCGAGTAGCGGAAGAACCCCGTGTCGGTGGCGAGCCCCACGTACAGCGCGTCGGCGGCGACGGGATCGATCGCGATCCCCGCCTCGCGCATGACCTCGAACACCAGCACCGCGGTCGCGGCGCACGCGGGCTCGATCACGTTCACCTGTCCGAACCCTTCGTGCGAGACGTGGTGGTCGAGGATGGCGATCGCGATCGCGTGGCGATCGAGATGGTTCGCGAGCCGTCCGATGCGCTGCTTGTTGCCGGTGTCGAGCACGACCAGCGCGCCCGCCTCGGCGAATCGCGCTTCGGCCAGTTCCTCCGCGTACCCCTCGACCGGCGCCTCGAGCCCGAGCCAGGCGAACACGCGCGGGGTGGGCGAGTCGTTGAGGACACGCACCTGCTTCCCGAGCGCGCGCAGCATGCGGGCGAATGCCACCTCGCTGCCGATCGCGTCGCCGTCGGGATTGACGTGGGTCGTGAGCAGGAATCGCTCGTGCCGTGCGATGAACTGATGCAGAGCCGCCCGCTCCGGCGTCGCCGGCGTCCGGCTCATCGTGGCGCCCGGACGTCGAGCCCCGCGACCTCGCGCAGGAACCACGCGTGCAGGCGGCGGTCGGGGGTCAGCTCGGGATGGAACGTGAGCGCGGCCACGTGCCCCTGCCGCACACCCACGGGCTCGCCCGCGTGGCTCGCGATCACCTGGACGCCGCGCCCGACGCGCGTGATGCGCGGGGCGCGAATGAACACACCCGGCAGCACGGCGCCCAGCGCCGGGACGTCCACCGGGCCGGTGAACGAGTGCACCTGGCGCCCCCACGCGTTCCGCCGGGCGGTGACGTCGAGCACCGCGAACGTCGGCCGCGGCAGCTTGTCGGCTTCCCCGGCGAGCAGGATCAGCCCGGCGCAGGTGCCGAGCACGGGCCGGTCGCGCACGTAGCGCTCGACCGGCTCCCGGAGACCCGTGGAGTCGAGGAGGCGCAGCATCGTGGACGATTCCCCGCCCGGGATCACGAGCGCATCGAGTGCCGCGAGGTGCTCGGGCAGCGACACCCGGACCGGCTCGCAGCCCAGCTCGGCGAGCGCCGCCGAGTGGAGCGCGAAGTCGCCCTGCAAGGACAGCACCCCGACCCGCGGGCGGGCGCCGGCCGCGCGCGAGCGCGCGGCCGGGCGCGAATCCGTGCTACCAGCCACGCTTGGCAAGCAGCTCGCCCTCGGACAGCGTCTCGAGCGAGATGCCACGCATCGCCTGCGGCAGCCCCGTGCTGATGTCCTTCAACAGGTCCGGGCGGTCCCAGTTCGCGACAGCCTGGACGATCGCCCGGGCCATGCGGGCCTGCTCCTTCCGGGCGTCCTTCGGCTTCTCGATGTCGCCCATCTCGAAGATGCCCGAGCCCACGAACACGGCCTCGGCCCCGAGCTTCATCATGAGCGCGGCGTCCGCCGGCGTCGCGACACCCCCGGCGGCGAAGTTCGGCACGGGCAGCCGGCCCGAGTGCGCGACCTGCTGCACGAGCTCGAACGGCGCCCCCAGGCCCTTGGCCTCGGCCATCAGCTCGTCCGCGGTCAGCGTGGTCAGCCGCTTCATGTGCGAGACGACCGCGCGCATGTGCCGGACCGCCTCGACGACGTTGCCCGTGCCGGCCTCGCCCTTGGTGCGGATCATGGCGGCACCCTCTCCGATCCGGCGCAGCGCCTCGCCCAGGTCGCGGCAGCCGCACACGAACGGCACCTTGAACTCGTGCTTCCAGACGTGGTTCGCCTCGTCCGCGGGCGTGAGCACCTCGGACTCGTCGATGAAGTCGATCTCGAGCGCCTCGAGGATCTGCGCCTCGACGATGTGGCCGATGCGGCACTTGGCCATGACCGGGATGTCCACCGCGGCCTGGATGCGACGGATCATGGACGGGTCGCTCATGCGCGCGACGCCGCCCTGCCTGCGGATCTGCGACGGGATGCGCTCGAGCGCCATGACGGCGGCGGCCCCGGCCTCCTGCGCGATCTCCGCCTGCTCGGCGTTCATCACGTCCATGATCACGCCGCCCTTGAGCATCTCC
>CAYSWZ010000107.1:0-3262 GCA_964434945.1 uncultured bacterium
GGGACGATGGCGTGGCAGCCGGGACCGCGACCGACCTGGGTCGATGCCGTGAACGCGCTCGGCGCGAACCTCGGCGATGCCGGCCGCAGTCTCGTCTCGCTGCGCGAAGAGGAGCTGCTCGCCGCCGCGCGCACCAACACGGGCCTCGACGAGTTCGGCGATGCCTGGTTCCGCGAGGGCCTCGGGGCGCTGCTCCGCGCGCTCGAGGACGAGGCTCGCGGACTCGGGGCGCGGCGACTGGTTCTCGAAACCGGCATCCGCCAGCGAGCCGCACTCGCCCTCTACCGGAAAACGGGGTTCGCGGTCATCCCCGCATTCGGGGAGTACGTCGACTCGCCCACGAGTGTCTGCATGGGCAAGGACTTGTAGCCAACGCACCCGCGACCGCGCGGCCCGGGGTGCCGTGTGCTGCGCGCCCTGCGAGCGGCGGTTCGTGTAGAGTGCTGGGCCCGGAGGGTGCCATGGCCGTCGCGATCCACATGAAGCACGCGCAAAGCGGCATCGTGAAACAGGGCTACTACGGATTCTCCTGGACGAGCTTCTTTTTCGGCGGATTTCCCGCGCTTTTCCGGGGCGACATCGGGTACGCCCTCGGAATCCTTCTCGCCGGCTGCGTGTTCGCGGCCTTCTCGCACGGCGCGCTCTGGTTTCTCGTGAGCCTCGCGTGGGCGGCCTTTTACAACAAGAACTACAGCCACCGCTTGTTGCAGGCGGGCTACGAGTTCCACGACTCGCCCGAGCGGGTGGCGGAAGCGAAGCGCGCGCTCGGCGTCGAGTGACGCGCGGAGGCCTGAGGCGGGAATCACGTCCAGGGTCGGGTGTTCGAGCGGCCCACCGAGCCTGATCTCGACAGGAAAGGCGGCGTCATGAATCGAATCCTACGCATCGTGCTCATGGTGGTGTTGTTCTTCGTCGTGTTCGTCAACTCGCGGCCATCCACGTTCCACGTCGAGCGCTCCGCGTCGATCGCGGCGCCTGCGGATTCGTTGTACGCGCACATCGCGAACTTCCACGCCTGGGACAACTGGTCCCCGTGGGCGAAGCTCGACCCCAAGATGAAGCAGGAGTTCGGGGGGGCGGACGGCACGGTCGGCGCCAACTATTCGTGGTCGTCCGCCATGGACAAGGTCGGGCAGGGCCGCATGACGCTCACCGAGACCCAACCGTCCTCGAAGGTCGCGATCAAGCTCGAGTTCCTGAAGCCCTTCAAGAGCACGAGCACCACCACGTTCAGTCTCGTGCCCGATGGCGCTCGCACGCGGGTGACGTGGGCGATGGACGGCCCCATGAACTTCATGTCCAAGTTCATGTGCCTGTTCATGAGCATGGACAAGATGGTGGGCGGGGACTTCGAGAAGGGGCTCGCGAACCTGAAGCGGCTGAACGAAATGGCGCCAGCCGCGCACTGATCCCGCGCCTGGAGCCGACCCGCTCGTGTTCACGTCTCAGGACGCGTTCCGCGTGCGCTTCGAGTGGGCGCTGGCGGGCGTGCTCGGGGTCGCGAACCACTCGGGCGCCGCCGTGATCGTGGACGTGCTGTCGTTCTCCACCTGCGTCGAGATCGCCACCCGGCGGGGGGCGACGGTCCTGCCCTATGGCGAGCGCGATGCGGGTGCGGCGGGTTTCGCCGCCGCGAAGCGCGCCACGCTGGCCGTGCGGCGCTCGGAGCCCGGGCCGTCGCTGTCGCCGGGCACGCTCGCCGCGCTCGCGCCGGGCAGCGCACTCGTCCTGCCCTCACCCAATGGCGCGGTGCTCTCGCTGGCGTGCGTTGCACCGGTCGTCCTCGCCGGCTGCCTGCGGAACGCCTCCGCCGTCGCGCGCCACGCCGGCGTGGGCGGGCGCGACGTGTGCGTGATCGCGGCGGGCGAGCGCTGGCCCGACGGTGCGACCCGCTTCGCGCTCGAAGACCTGGTCGGCGCGGGAGCCGTGATACACGCGCTCACGGGCAGCAAGTCCCCGGAGGCCGGCGCCGCGGAATCCGCGTTCCTCGCCTGTCGGAGACGGATCGCCGCCGCGCTCGCGGCCTCTGCCTCGGGCCGGGAGCTGTGCGAGCGCGGATTCCCCGAGGACGTGGCGCTCGCCGCCGAGCTGGACGTGAGCACGTGCGTTCCACGGCTGGTCGAGGAGGCGTTCGTGCGCGTGACGGCCTGAGCCCGGCTCAGGGCGGCTCGGCTCGCGCCGACGGGGGCGAAGCATTACCGTCGTGCGCACGCGACGTTCGCGGGGGGATCCCCGGGCTCGGACGTGGACCGGCTCGGTCGACACGGAGGCACGCTCGACATGCTGGGCGACTATCGCGAGGACTGGAAGCGCTACGGCGACACGGATCCCTACTTCGGCGTGCTCACCGATCCGCGATTCCGCCGCGACCGGCTGGACGCCGCGGCGCTCGCCGATTTCTGGGGAACGGGCGAAGCGCACGTCGAGCGCCTCGCGGCGCTCTTCGCCGCGCACCTCGGCCGCGAGTTGCGTCCGGGCCGGAGCCTGGATTTCGGCTGCGGCGTGGGGCGCGTGCTGCTGCCGCTCGCACGCCGTTCCGTGCAAGTCGTGGGTGTGGACGTCTCGCCCAGCATGCTGGCCGAGGCGCGCAAGGCGACCGAGGCGAAGGGCATGGCCAACGTGGAGCTGGTGGAGTTCACGGGCAGCCTGGCGGGGCTCCGCGGCCCGTTCGACTTCGTCCACAGCTACATCGTGCTCCAGCACATCCCGGTCGACCAGGGCCTCGCCCTCATCGCGGAGCTCCTCGGGCTCCTCGCGCCCGGCGGACTGGCGATGCTGCAGCTCACGTACGCGAAGCCCGGCGAGGACGCGCTCCGGGCCTCGGTGCGGCGGGTGAGATCCGGCGTGCCGATGGTGAACGGTCTCGCCAACCTGCTCGGCCGCCGGGCCTGGAGTGAACCGTACATGCAGATGAATCCCTACGACCTGAACCTGGTGTTCCTGCTGTTCCAGACGGCGGGCTGCCATCGCGTGTTCACGACGTTCAGCGATCACGGCGGCGCGCTGGGCGTGGCGCTGCTGGCGGAGAAGGTCAGCGAGCCGTCCCTGTGAGCGAGCCCGCCACCTTCCGTGTCGGCGCCGCCGTGCCGATTCTTCGGGTGAAGAACCTGGAGCGGAGCCTCGGTCACTACGTGGCGGTGCTGGGCTTCAAGGTCAGATGGCACGCGGCCGGGGTCATGGCGTCCGTCTCCCGCGACCATGCCACTCTGATGCTGTGCGAAGGTCACCAGGGACAGCCGGGGACGTGGGTGTGGATCGACGC
>CAYSWZ010000108.1:0-6079 GCA_964434945.1 uncultured bacterium
AGCGCCGCCCGCGGGGGCGCGCTCGGCGCGCCTCGTGCTGGCGCGACAGCGTACGGCGTTCACCGCCCCGGCTGCTTCACCTTCACCCACTTCGCGACCGGCGGGATCGGCGTCCCCGCCTCGCACGAGGCGACGAGTATCGCGAAGCGATTCGCACGCGTGTCCTCCCGCTTGGCGCTGACCACCCAATGTCCCGCGACCTTCCGGTAGGACGGGGACTGGGCCTCCCAGAAGCGCCACGCCTTGTGTCGCGCCCGCAGCGCCAGGAGCCTTGGTGCGTCTAGCTTGCTCTTCGGCGTGTCGTGCGAGTAGCCGCTCGAGCGCGTGTCATCCCATTTCGCGCGCGCAGCGCGCCCGGCGGCGCGCACCAGCCCTGCGGCTTCCAACTCCATGAAGCGCTTGAGGTTCCCGCGGCTCCACAAGCTCGTTGCCTTCCTCGGCGAGAAGCGGATGGCGTAGCTCTCGGCGTCGAGCCCGCGCCGGAGGCCGTCGATCCAGCCGAAGCAGAGCGCCTCGTCCACCGACTGGGGCCAGGTGATGCAGGGCTTGCCCGTAGCCACTCGCCAGAACCCGACCCAGAGCTGGACCTCGCGGGCGTGGTTCCGCTCCAGCCAGGCGCGCCACCGTGCCTGCGTCCGGAAGTAGCGGACGCGGGTGGGCTCGAGCGCGGTTCTCGCGGCCCTGGCGGGGCGCGTCCCCGATGCCTTCTTCCTGGTCGTCGCCATGGCGTCTCGCTCCTACCGTGAGAATCGCCAGCTCGCCTTCGCAAACACCTGTTGCGACGTGGCCCGCCGCGCGCCGGTCGCGAGGTCCTCGTCCCACCCGCTGTTGACACCCGCGTAGAATACCGTGCCCGGCTGGATGACATAGCCGAGCAGCCCGTTCACGGCAAGGTGGCGCGCGTTGCTGTCGTACTGGGGATAGACGCGCGCCGAGAGCCGGCGCGTGAACTGCACGTTCCCGTTCACGCCCACGAGCCACAGCGCCAGGTAATCGCTGCCCCGGTAGCCGTTCGACAGCCGGTAACGGACGACGTTCGCGGCCGCGGTCACGCGCGACTCCGGGCGCGCGGTGGCATTCAAGATGTATGTCTCGCCCCACGCCAGCGCGGAGGTCGCGTCGGTCTCGCCGTAGAGCACCGCGTCGCCGACTGTCACGTCGAGGTCGAACGACAGCGGCCGCCACGCCGTCCACTGCACGTAGCCGTGCGCGCGGTCCTCCGGGTACGTGCGGGAGAGCCACCGCTCGTCGAGATGCACGTAGCCGGCGTTCACGAACGTGCTCCTCCGGAACTCGAAATCCATCGAGCCCTGGAGATTCGTGAACTCGAGCCGGCCGGTGTGGTCGTGAACCACGAGCGCGTCCACGATGGGCGCGGTCCGCTGGAGCGGACCGGTCCGCGGGAAGAGATCCCACCACCCGCCCACCTGGCGCCAGGTGACTCCCGAGAAGTCCTGCGAGCCCAGCTCGTCCCGGAACTTCTCGCCGACGTGGCGGACGCCCACGTGAAACTCGCGCGCCCGGTCACGGTAGCGTGCGCGCCACACGCCCATCCAGTCGTTGAACGGCTCGGGCTTCCGGGCGACCCCCGTGCTGTCGATGAGCGACGTCGAGCCCACGACCTGTCCCTCCGTGGTCCAGTGTCGCGAGAGCCGCAGTTGCGAATCGAAGCCGCCGAACGCGTTGTAGGTCGCCAGCTCGCGAACCGGCGCGCCGCCGGTTTCCTCGTCCTGCGTGTGCCCGCCCGCGAGTATCCCGACGTTGGCGCCCTCCCCGAACGGCAACTGTGCGCGCCCGAGCCCCCAGAAACCTGGCCGCGTCAGTCGTTCGTCGGTGCTCGGTGTGTAGCCCGAGCCTTCGAGCGTGGCGCCGCCCGCGTCGCTCACCAGCAACGCGCCGGTGTTCCACGCGCCGGCACGACCGGTCAGCTTGGCGCCCCAGCGCGGGTCCGCCATGCGGCGCGTCTCGACCAGGTCCATGAGCGTCACGAAGTGGTCGGCGCCCTCGAGGAAGAACGCGCGCTTCTCGGGGTAATGGAGCGGAAAGCGACGGTTCACGTCGATCTGGAGGACGTCGGCCTCGATCTGGCTGAAGTCGGGGTTGTACGTGGCGTTCACGACCAGCGACCGAGTGAGTGCCGCCTGGACGTCCACACCAGCCTCGCGCTGGGTCTGGTCGTTCCAGTTCGAGGTGCCGCCCCCGGGGAGCGAGTCGCGGACGCTGGTGCGCGCTCCGTACACGTACGGCTCCACCGTCAGCTCACGTCCACCGCGCACGCCGTCCAGGCCCTCGAGGTCGGCCGCCTGCAGCATGATTGGACCGGGCTGGCCGACCTGGTAGGCCGGCCACGACGCGACCTCGTTCCATGCGGTCAGCTCGCGCCGCACCCACAGCCGCCACGGTCTCCCCTGCGCCGAGACGCGGAGGATCCGGAACGGTACGGCGATCTCCGCGGTCCACTCCCCGCGCCCCCTCCGGGTCGCGGCCTCCCATACGCCATCCCACTTGAAGTCGGTGTCGCCGGTGAGGATGCCGTCCAGCTGCACGCCCCACGGGTTGACGCCGAAGATGTACGCGCGCTGGCCATCGCCGTCGGTGTCGAGGTGAAGCGCGATGTGGTCGCCATCCAGCACCTGGTCTCGCGGCGCAAGGCCGGCATGCGGCGCGCGCTTCGACTGGCACCAGATGCCGAACACCAGGCGCTCGCCGTCGCGCAGAACGCGCACGGTGGTGGACTCGTCGGGCGCCTGGCCCTCGCGCGTGCCAATCAACACGAACTCGCTCGCCGAGCCCGCGGCTCGCCATGCGGGCTCGTCCAACACGCCGTCGATCCGCAGCGGGCCGTCGGCGCGTTGCACCACGAGCGTGGGCCGGTCGGCGGCTCGCGCCATGCACGGAAGCAGCACCAGGCACAGACTGGCGAAGATCACCCGGCGATGCGGCGTCATCGGGGGACTCCGGGCGCGAGGGTCGAGGCTCATGGGACGGACTGCGCCGCCGGGCGCCGCAGCACGGCGTCAAGCGGGGCGAGCGGGGCGCGTCGCAGACGGGCGAGAGCGCAGCGACGGGCCCCGTCGAGGATAGCGCCCCGATCGTCCCGCGGTACAAGCCGGCCTGTGCCGACGCGACGCGGCCCGCTCGACGCTGTACCGGGGCGCATACCGACGTGCCCTCGAATCGCTCGCACGGCACCCGCGCCTCCACTATCGTTCCCGGCCGGTCCCGCCACACGTTCGCCACGCCGTTCGCTGCCTCGGAGGATGCCGCCATGACGCCCGAGCTGCTGGTATTCGCGCTGTCCGTGTTCGCCCTGCCCACGCTGGCGGTGGTCGCGCCTGCCGGCAAGCCGTCGCCGCTCGCGCACACGTTCTCGATCGTCGCGCGCGATGCGAAGACCGGCGAGCTGGGCGTGGCGGTGCAATCGCACTACTTCAGCGTCGGCCCGGTGGTGCCGTGGGCCGAGGCCGGTGTCGGCGCGGTGGCGACGCAGTCGCTCGTGCTCGTGGACTACGGCCCTTACGGGCTCGACCTGATGCGCAAGGGCTACACCGCGAAGCAGGCGCTCGATTCATTGCTCGCCGCGGATCCGCACCACGAGGGCCGGCAGGTGGCGATGGTGGACGCCAGGGGGAACGTGGCGGCGTTCACCGGCCCGTCGTGCATCCCGGACGCGGGCGACGTGCAGGGCGACCAGTTCTCCTGCCAGGCGAACCTGATGGCGAATCCGAAAATCTGGCCCGCGATGAAGGCCGCATACGAGAAGGCGGAGGGCGATCTCGCCGAGCGACTGATGCAGGCGCTCGAGGCGGCACAGAAGGCCGGCGGCGACATCCGCGGCCGGCAGTCCGCCGCGATGCTCGTCGTGAAGGGCACGGCGAGCGGCAAGCCCTGGAACGACGTGGTGGTGAACCTGCGTGTCGAGGACAACGACCACCCGCTGGACGAACTGCGCCGGCTGCTGCGCCTGCGGCGCGCCTACAATCTCGAGGACCAGGGCGACAACTTCACGTCGGAGAAGAAGAGCGCTGAGGCGGCGAAGGCGTACGACGAGGCGATGAAGCTCGCGCCCGACGTGGTCGAGCTCCAGTTCTGGGCGGCGGTCACGATGTACTCGAACGACCGGAAGGCCGATGCGCTGCCGCTGTTCAAGAAGGTGTTCGCGAAGGAGGCGCGCTGGGTGCCGCTCGTGGAGCGGCTGTCGCGCGTCGGCCTCTTCCCCGCGGATGCGAAGGCCGTGGCCGAGGTGCAGGCGCAGGCCACGAAGGGCGCGCCGTGGTGAGGTCGCGCGGTGGGCTGCGGCGTGCCGTCATGAAAGAAAAAGGCGGGGCGCGCGGCCTGGGGGAAGCGCGACGGAGGGGGGGCGTCGCCGACCGGCACCCCGCTGAACGCGATGCGCGGGAGGCCCGCTTCGGCCAGTTCACGAAGCGCGTGACCTGCTCGTCTCCGTCGAGCCGTGCGCACGCCCGGCGGGCCGGACGAAGGCGCGCGGGCGCAGCATCGCGGGCATCCTAGCCGGGCGGAACGCTCGAATGCCACGGTTTTATTGATCTTCTGGGGCCGTTGAGCGCTGATCAACCGGCGCCTGCCACCCCCGCCGCGGCTTTCGGCGGCCGCATGCGCGCGGTATGCTGCACGGCCTTTACCGGCAACCCGAGACCCCATGAGGACCTCTATGTCCGCTGCCCGCAAGGCGCCCGGCTACCTCGGCGGGTCCCGCATCGATCCGCCCGCCATCACCGGCCGCGAGACCGCGGCCGAGCTGATCGACTCGGCATTCCTCGCCTACAACGCCGCCCGTCTGCGCGAGGGCGCTCGCCTCCTGACCCAGCGCATGCTCGAGGACGACGTGACCGTGGCGCTGTCGGTGACCGGAGCGCTCACCCCGGCGGGCCTCGGAATGAGTGCCTTGATCCCGCTCCTCGAGGCCGGGTTCGTGGACTGGATCGTGTCGACCGGCGCGAACCTCTATCACGACGCCCACTTCGGGCTCGGGCTCGCCATGCACCAGGGCACGTTCCAGGTGGACGACGTGGTGCTGCGCGAGCAGGGTGTCGTCCGCATCTACGACATCTTCTTCGATTACCGCGTCCTGCTGGACACCGACGCGTTCTTCCGCGAGATCATCGCCACACCCGAGTTCCAGCGCACGATGAGCAGCGCCGAGTTCCATTTCCTGTGCGGCCGCTACCTGCGGGCGCGCGAGGACAAGCTCGGCTTGAAGCACCGCTCGCTGCTGGCCGCGGCGTGGGAATATGGCGTCCCGGTCTATACGTCGTCGCCCGGCGACTCCTCGATCGGCATGAACGTCGCGGCGAAAGCGCTCGAGGGCAACCGGCTTCTGATCGACGTGAACGCCGACGTCAACGAGACGGCCGCGATCGTCTGGGATGCGAAGTCCGCGGGCGGGAAGAGCGCGGTGTGGATCCTGGGCGGCGGAAGTCCCAAGAACTTCCTGCTCCAGACCGAGCCGCAGATCCAGGAGGTGCTGGGCATCGCCGAGAAGGGCCACGACTACTTCCTGGCGGTGACCGACGCGCGCCCCGACACGGGCGGGCTGTCGGGCGCGACGCCCGCCGAGGCCGTGAGCTGGGGCAAGATCGATCCGGACCAGTTGCCGGGCACGGTGATCTGCTATGCCGACTCGACGATCGGCCTGCCGCTGCTCACCGCCTACGCGCTGGCGAAGCACGCGCCGCGCACACGCAAGCGCCTCTACGATCGCCGCGACGACCTCATGAGGCGGTTGCGGGAGGCCTATGTCGCACACGGGCGCGCGGGAAACGCCACCGCGGCGAAGGGCTGACCGCCGCCGGGGTCGCATCGTGATCCGCGCGTCGAGTTGATCGCGAACATGCCGGACCCGTTCCGTTTCACCACGATCGCCCATTCGAGTCACACGTGGCTGGGCCCGTTGGGTGAAGCGAGTGTCGACCAACTGCTCGCGCGCATCCCCGGCGCATCGGTCGGCCACGTGCTCGACGTGGGCTGCGGCAAGGGCGAGCTGCTCGTGCGAGCGATCGAGCGACTCGGCGGCACCGGCACCGGCGTCGAGCCCAATCCCGCGTTCGCCGCGGACGCG
>CAYSWZ010000109.1:0-2643 GCA_964434945.1 uncultured bacterium
GGCGTCGAGGTGGTGGACGACTTCGGGCACAACCCGGCCAAGATCGCGGCGTCGCTCGCGACCGCGCGACTGCGCAGCAAGCGCGTGCTCGCGGTCTACCAGCCGCACGGGTACGGGCCGACGCGCTTCCTCCGCGAGGGCTTCGTCGACACGTTCGCGACCCAGACCGCGCCGGGCGACAGGGTGTGGCTGCTCGAGATCTTCTACGCCGGGGGCACGGCGACGCGCGACTTCTCCGCCGCCGACCTGGTGCGCGAGATCGTCGCGCGCGGCCGCGACGCCGAGTTCGCGCCGTCCCGAGAATGGCTGGTGCGCCGCATCG
This sequence comes from uncultured bacterium, assembly GCA_964434945.1. Taxonomy (GTDB): domain Bacteria; phylum Eisenbacteria; class RBG-16-71-46; order RBG-16-71-46; family RBG-16-71-46; genus JAIOPA01. The sequence goes on from CAYSWZ010000109.1 coordinate 323, forward strand.
TGGAGGTGGCCGAGCCCGGCGACCTCGTGCTGGTGATGGGCGCGCGTGACCCGTCGCTCACCACGTTCGCTCGCGAGGTGCTGGCGGCACTGGCCAACGGGGGATGAGCATGCCGCTCCTGGTGGCGGCGCTCCTCGCAACCGCCGCGGCCGGGACGCCGGCGCTCCCGGCACGTCAAGTCGCGCACCCCCTCGCCGGATTCGACGGCCGCTGGGTGCTGGATGCGGGCCGCAGCGAGTTCGGGAACGCCCGTTCCGTGCTGCGCGCGCGCGAGGACGATCTCTCGAGCGAGGGTGAGCGCCTCCACGTCAGGAGCCGGTCCGTGCGCGCGAACGGTGACTCGACGAGCCTCGACTACGTCTACCGGGCCGACAGCACGGCGGAGAACATGCTCGACGGGCAGGTGGTGCGGACGACCGGCCGGCACGCGGGCGCCGCGCTCGAGTTCGTCTCGGTGCTGAAGCTCATGCTGCTCGAGCTGCGGGTGAACGAGCGCTGGTCGCTGGCGGCGGGCGGCGACTCGCTCCTGATGGAGCGCACCTCCCACTCACCGCTCGGGAACCAGCACCAGGTGCTTCGGTTCGCGAAGCTCCACGCCGCGAGCGCGCCGCCGCGGAAGCCCTAGGTTCAGGCTCCGAACCGCTTCGCCACGTAGTCGTCGAGCAGCTTCGCGAAGTCCTCGGCGATCGCGTCGCCCTTCAGCGTCACGGCCAGCTTCCCGTCCACGAACACGGGCGCGCGCGGGTCCTCGCCCGTGCCGGGGAGCGAGATGCCGATGTCGGCGTGCTTGCTCTCGCCGGGACCGTTGACCACGCAGCCCATCACCGCGACGTTCATCTCCTCCACCCCCGGATAGCGTCCCCGCCATTCCGCCATGCGCGCCTGGATGTGGGCGGTGACGCGCGTCGCCAACTCCTGGAAGTAGGTGCTGGTGGTGCGGCCGCAACCGGGACAGCTCGTGACCTGGGGCGTGAAGTGGCGGATGCCGAGCGATTGCAGGATCTGTTGACAGACGCGGACTTCCTCGGCGCGATCGCCGCCCGGCGCGGGTGTGAGGCTCACGCGGATGGTGTCGCCGATCCCCTGGTAGAGGAGCACCGCGAGCGCCGCGGTGCTGGCGACGATCCCCTTGGCGCCCAGTCCCGCCTCGGTGAGCCCGAGATGGAGCGGGTAGTCGCACGCGGCGGCGAGCGCCTGGTAGACCTGCACCAGGTCGCGCACGTCGGAGACCTTGGCCGAGAGGATGATGGCGTCGTGCGCCTGGCCGCAGCGCTCCGCCAGCTCGGCCGAGCGGAGCGCGCTCTCGCGCATGGCCTCGAGCACCACCTCGCGGTCGGTGAGCGGGCTCTGCCGCCGGGCATTGCCGTCCATCAGCGAGGTGAGCAGCGCGCGGTCGAGCGAGCCCCAGTTGACGCCGATGCGCACCGGCTTCCCGTGCGCGACGGCCACCTCGATCATGCGGCGGAAGTTGTCGTCGTGCTTCTCGCCCACGCCGACGTTGCCCGGGTTGATCCGGTACTTGTCGAGGAGGCGCGCACACTCGGGGTACTCGCTGAGCAAGGTGTGGCCGTTGTAGTGGAAGTCGCCCACGATCGGCACGTTCACGCCGCGGTCGCGCAGGCGCTTCACCAGCTCGGGCACCGCCGCGGCCGCCTCGCGCGTGTTCACGGTGACGCGCACCAGCTCGCTGCCGGCGGCCGCGAGCAATGCGGCCTGCTCGGCGGTGGCCGCGGCGTTCGCCGTGTCGGTGTTGGTCATGGATTGCACCACGACCGGGTGCGCGCCACCCACGGGCACGCCGCCGACCCGGCACACGACACTCCTCCGTCGCTCGCCGCGGCGCGTGTCCGCGATCTGGATCAAGGGCATGGCGCGAAGCTAGAGGGGGTGTAGGCCCGCGTCAAACGCGGCCGGGAGCAGGTTCACCGGGCAGCGCAAAGCCCCCGGCGCGACGGCGCCGGGGGCCCGTGCAGGACATCAGGCGGCGCGGCTCGCGCGTCCGCCTACCAGAGATAAACGTGGAAGCCCAGCGTCGTGAAGTTGTTGCCGGTCGTGTCCCAGCCGGTCACCTTGATCTTGCTCTCGGGGTTGGTGTTCTGCTTCAGCTCGATGTCGCGGTATGCGATACCGTGCGCCGCGGAGATGCTCACCTTGTCCGTCACCATCCACTCGACCTCGAGCTCGCCGGAGACGGAGAGGAACGACTCGGTCTCCTTGTCCGGCAGGACCACCGCCTGCTTGTCCTTTGCGTCTGCGGTGCCATAGGTGACACCCGGGCGGACGATAAAGCTGACCTTCTCCCACTTCTTGACCGCCCACGG
>CAYSWZ010000110.1:0-28861 GCA_964434945.1 uncultured bacterium
GTCAACGAGCTGACGCTCGACATGGGCGCGCGCGGCCGCGCCGGCTTGAAGCTCCTCTACGATCGCGCCCTCGCCTGCGGCGCGATCGCGAAGGCTCCCGATTTCGACGTGGTGTGAACCCGACGCGACCGGAGGTGAATCGATGGAGACGATGAAGAGCGCCACGCTCACGCGCTGGGACGACCAGCCGCTCGACCACGTCAACGCCACGTTCGACCGCCGGCTGGTGAGCGGCGAGCACATCACGGTCGCGCAGGTGTTCCTCGCGCCCGGCGGGGGCGCGCCGAAGCACAGCCACCTGAACGAGCAGTTCAGCTACATCCTCAAGGGCACGCTGCGCTTCTGGATCGGCGACGACGAGAAGGTCGTGGACGTGAAGGCCGGTGAGATCCTGCACCTGCCGCCGCACCTGCCCCACCGCGCCGAGGCGCTCGATGACGTCCTCGCCATCGACGTGTTCAGCCCGCCGCGCTGGGACTGGGTCAACAAGACCGACGAGTACCTGCGAAAGAAGTAGATGGACCTGGGACTCGGGGGCAAGGTCGCGCTGGTCGCGGCCGCGTCGAAGGGACTCGGCCGCGCCGTCGCGCACGAACTCGCGGCGGAGGGCGCGCAGCTCGCGATCTGTTCCCGGGACGCGGCCACGCTCGAGGCCGCGGCGCGGGCCCTCTCGGCCGCGACCGGCGCCGAGGTCTTCGCGCGGCCCGCGGACGTGTCGCAGCCCAAGGCCATCGCCGCGTTCGTCGACGCGACGCTCGAGCGATTCGGCCGGATCGACGTGCTGGTGACGAACAGCGGTGGTCCGCCGCCGGGGAGGTTCGAGGCGCTCGACGCCACGATGTGGCAGAAGGCCGCCGAGTTGACGCTGTTCGCGCCGGTCGAGTTCGCGCGCCGCGTGCTGCCGGGCATGCGTGAACGGCGCTGGGGACGGATCCTCAACGTGACCTCGATCGCGGTGAAGCAGCCGATCGACCATCTCATGCTCTCGAACAGCCTGCGCGCGGCCGTCACCGGCTGGGCGCGCACGCTCGCGAACGAGGTCGCGGCGGAGGGCGTCACGGTGAACAACCTGATGCCCGGCTACACGCGTACGGAGCGCGTGGAGGAACTCGCGCGCGACACGGCGCGGCGCGAGGGCATCACGCCCGGGGAGGCCACGGCGCGCTGGGAGCGCGAGATCCCCATGGGGCGCCTGGGCGACGTGCGCGAGTTCGCCGCGCTCGCGGCGTTCCTCGCCTCGGAGCGCGCCGGCTACATCACCGGCACCTCCATCCCGGTGGACGGCGGCTGGATCAGGACATTGCTCTGAGCGCAACCGTTCCGCGTCAGAACTGCACCTGCATCTGGGCGATGAACGTGTCCGTGCGCGCCTGCTGCGCACCGCTCAGCCGCCGCGAGAACTCGAGCAGCAGCCGGACGTGGTTCGGCGCGACCTCGAGGTTGGTCGCATAGGCGAGGCCTCGAATCCGCCTGGCGATCCCCCGCGACGGGCGCTGGTAGTCCTCCTGGCGCGCCACGAGCTGGAATCTCGGCGTCACGCGGTACGACTCGAGGACGTACCACCCGAAGTCGTCGTTCTCGCGGGCGCGCCCGCGGAGGTGGCGGGTGACGTACTCGCTCCGGACCACGAGCCCGGACTGCTGCAGGCTCGCGTCCGCGCCCCAGCGGAGACTGTCGGGCCCGTCGTGCGTGGCACTCGCGCCGAGTGCGAGCTGGGGGATCGGCCGCGACGTGATGCGCCCGACATACATCACGGTCGAGTCACGGTTGGCGATGGCGTTCGCGCCTTCACCGTTGAACACGCCGAGCGAGACCGCGGCGAGTGCGCCGAGGGCGACCTCGCCCATCACGCCCACGTCGTACTTGGGCGCCAGCGAATCCACGACCGTGGCGAGGTCGGCCAGCTCGAGCGCGGGGACGGGGATCAGGTACTCGCGCGTGAACGGCGTCTTGAACTCACCCGCGGTGAGCGCGAACGGCGCCGGGTTCCAGCGGATGATCGCCTCGCGCAGGCTCACGGTCGCCGGAACCCGGGCACCTGCCGAGGCCTGCAGCTCGACCAGCGCCCGGTACGAGAACCGCGAGGGCAGTCCCCCGTCGATCGAGAACCGGGCGCGGTTCAGGAGCGCCGTGAGGCCGACCTGCTCCTGCGCGATCTCGCGCACCTGGAAGTAGCCGCCGAGCTTCGGAGCCGTCCACGGCATGACGGTGACGGAAGCGGTGGTGAGCGTGTCGTCCGCGGGGAAGGCGCTCGCGCGGCCGGCCGCCAGGAGCAGCGACGCCGCCAGCGAGGCCATCGCGAGCAGCCTCGGAATCGAACGCGGGACGCAGGGCGAGCCCGGCCTCTCGGACGACAGCATGGACGGTCCCCCCCCGGTCCCGGAAGTACTCCAGTCGACCCTAAAGGTCCTAGAATGACATATCCAGTCCTTTAGAGTAACTTAGCAGCACATTCGGGAGGTCACAACCGCAGGGGGCGACATGACGACACTGAGCGCGGAAGAGGCGGCCACGCTGCTCCACCTGAACGTGAAGCGCGTCCAGGGCCTGGCCCGCGCGGGCAGGTTGCCGGCCGTCCGGGTGGGGAGGAAGTGGCTGTTCCGGAGGGACGACCTCGAGTCCCTGCTCGGAGCGCGGAGCCGGACCCCGGCCGCGACGGCGGGCCGCTCGCTCACGTTGAGCGCCCGCAATCGCCTGCGCGGCCGCATCTCATCGCTCCGCGTCGACGGGCTCATGGCCGAGGTCGTGGTGCGGATCGGCGACCAGGACCTGGTCTCGGTGATCACGCGCTCGTCGGCGGAGAGACTCGGTCTCGCCGTCGGCGACGAGGTGCTCGCGGTGATCAAGTCCACCGAGGTGATGATCGGCAAGCAGGACGGTGACGCGTGAGGCGGCCGGCGCGGCGCGTCTCGTCCGGCGTCCTCGCGCTCCTGCTGGCGCTGGCCGGCACGCGCACGGCGTCCGGCGCCACGCCGGCCACCGCGAAGTCCACGCTGCGCGTCTACGCGGCCGCTTCACTCGTGGACGCGTTCAACGAACTCGGTCACCTGCTCGAACAGCGGCGCCCTGGACTCATCGTGCGCATGGACTTCGCGGGCTCGCAGCAACTGGCGGCGCAACTCGAGCAGGGCGCGCCGGCGGACGTGTTCGCCTCGGCGGACGAGCGCTGGATGGACGAGGTGAAGGACCAGGGGCTCCTGGCGGGCGATCCCGTGCCGTTCGTCCGGAATCTCATGGTGGTCATCGTCCCGGCCACGAACCCGGCGCGCATCGGGAAGCTTCAAGACCTGGCGCACGGGGGCGTGAAGCTGGTGCTGTGCGCGGACGCGGTGCCCGCCGGGCACTACAGCCGCGCCGTGATCCACAACCTCGGCGTGGAGCCGGGGTTCGACAGCGAGTTCGAGTACCGGACGCTCGGGAACATGGTCTCGGAGGAGGAGAACGTGCGCTCGGTCGTCGCGAAGGTGCAGCTCGGCGAGGCCGACGCCGGGTTCGTCTACCGCTCCGACGTGAGCGCGAAGCTGAGGCGGTACGTGAAGGTGCTCGAGATCCCGGCGGCCGCGAACGTGCTCGCTTCCTACCCGATCGCGGTGTTGAAGCGCGCCCCGGAACCGGCCGCGGCGCAGGCGTTCCTCGAGCTGGTGCGCTCCCCCGAGGGGCAGCGCGTGCTGGAGCGGTACGGGTTCATTTCGGTGACGAACGGCGGGCACTGAGCGGCGCGCCCCGACCGCGCACCGGCAGCGCTTTCCGCCCCGATCGCGCCGAGAGTCAGTTGATCGCGAGGCCGCGCATGAACGCGGTCGCGCGCTCGCCCTCCCGCTCACGAAGGCTGATGCAGCCGTGAACGTTGTCGCTCACGCGCTCGAGCGTCTTCTCCATGCCGGGACCGGCGCGTTTCGGATCGCTGAAGAACGCCTGGGTCGCGGCGAGCCTCTCCGCCGAGCAGCCGCTCCCCATCATCGGCAGGAAGCGCAGCGCCGGTGGCGGGACACGCGTCGCGAGCTGGTCGTAGTGACGGGTCATCCACTGGAACATGTGCTCGCTCGTGGCCTCGTCGCGGCTGCCGAGGCCCTGCATGATGATGAACGACTCGGTCGGCCGGACCTTGTCGGACAGCATGTAGTCGAGCGCCTTCGCCTCGAGCGTGGGGTCCTCGAACGCGCCCAGCGCGGACAGGAACCGGCGGCGGATCGCCGGCACGTCGGTGGATTCGAGCCGGCGCTGGTAGTCGGCGAACATCGCCGCGTCACCCTTCCGGGCGGCCAGCGACACGACCGCGTCCGCGATACCCGGATCCACGCGGGTCGAATCCGCGAGATAGCGCGCGGCCGCACCCTGCGCGAACGCCATCACCTTGGCGTCCTGGCCGCGGTCCGCGAGCCAGCGCAGCAGCTCGCCGCGCATCGTGGAAACCGTCTCGTCCTCGCCCGGCTGCCGGTCGTAGCCGACGCGCTCGAGCGCGGGGGACAGCGTGCGTCGCACGTACACCGCGAACAGGCTCTTCAGGCTGTCGGGAACGAACGCGGCCCGCACGCCGGTCAGGCCCTCGATCGTGCTCGACACCACCTGCGGTTCCGGATCACGGCCGAAGTACGACAGGGACTTGAGGTAAGTGTCGCCGTGCACCTCGCCCGTGGTCATGAGCAGCGACAGGTTGCCGAGGAACGCGACGCGCTCCTCCGGCGAGAGCAGCCCGCCGGCGTTCTCCGCCAGCGCCGCCATCCACTCGTCGGGCACGCTCCAGGCGTAGTAGCCGCGGCCCTCGCCGTTCGGCATCACCCATTTGGGGGCGCCCGGCAGCTTTACGACCATGCTCTCGTCCGCGAGCAGCACACGCTGTGAGCGGACGCTCTTCCCGTCCGACCACTTGAGCGTCACCGGCACGATCCAGCGGACGGGCGGCTGCGACACGCCGTAGGGGCTCGCGCGCGACTGCGTGAGCCGCACCCCGCCCTCGGCCGGGACGACGCGCACGTACGGCACGCCGGGCTGGTCCAGGAACGTGGTCATCGCGGCCGAGACATTCGTGTTGCTCGCCTTGTCGAGCGCCCGCCACAGGTCGCTCGCGGTGGCGTTCCCCCACGCATGTTCCTTGAGGTAGGCCTGCACGCCCTTCTGGAACGTCTCCGGGCCGAGGTAACGCTCGAACATCGACAGCACCGCGTTCCCCTTGCTGTAGACGAGGCCCACGTTGCTGAGCCCGGCGGTGGCACTGGTGGTCCTGTCGCGGATCGGCTGCGTGGACGGCTGCGCGTCGCCCTGGCGCACGGTCTGGATCCGCTGCAGGTCGGCGAGGCCGTCCTTGTACTGCGGGAACACCTGGTCGGTGACCTTGGCGGCCATCCAGTCGGCGAACGACTCGTTCAACCACAGGTCGTCCCACCACGCCATCGTGACCAGGTCGCCGAACCACATGTGCGCCAGCTCGTGGCAGGTCACGCTGGCGTTCGAGCGGCGCTGCGATGAGCTCGCGCTCGCGCCGTCGAGCAGCAGGATGTCGTCGCGGAAGGTGATGAGCCCGGGGTTCTCCATCGCGCCGTACGCGAACTCCGGCACCGCGATCAGGTCGAGCTTCTCGAACGGGTACGGGATGCCGAACCAGTGCTCGAGCCCCGCCACCAGCCTGGGCGTGATCTCGGCCGTGGTCGCGGCGAGGTGCTTCTCACCTTGGCAGGTGATGACGCGCGTCGGCATCTTCGTGCCGGGCACAGGGGTGTACTCGAACGGGCCGACCGCGATCGCGAGCAGGTAGCTGGGGAGCGGCGGCGTGCGCTTGAACGTGATGGTCTTCCAGCCGTCCGACTCGGTCGTGCGCTCCGGTGGCGTGTTCGTGACCGCCTCCTGCGCGGACGGCACCTCGAGCACGATCTGGTACGGGAACTTGAAACACGGCTCGTCCCAGCATGGGAACGCCTGGCGCGCGTCGTCCGACTCGAACTGCGTGAACAGGTAGCCACGGTTGTCGCGCAGCGCGCGATAGAGTCCCACGGCGCGGGTGCCGTAGAGGTGCGTGAACTCGATGTCGAGCGTGGCGGTGCCTTCCTTGAGCGCGTGTGCCGCCGTCAGGGTCTGGAGCCCGTGGTCGCCCGTCACGCGCGTCGTCGCCACCGAGTCGCCGGCCTGCGACAGTGCGACGCGGGTCAGGCGCTGGCCATCGGCGTGAAAGCGGATCTGGTCGGTCGCCTTCGCGACCTTGAGCTCCACGTGCACCGAGCCCGTGAAGCTCCGCTTGTCGGGGTCGAGCTTGAGGCGCACGAGCTGGAACGTGGGCACGACGTCACGCCCGAGCCGCACGTCGGGCGCCTCCTCGGCGCGGCTCGCCGCGGGAAGGACCACGAGAGCGCACGCGGCCGCCCGCGCGAGGACGCGAACGATCGAACGGCGGAGGGGTGCGGTCATGGGGCCTCCAGGGACATCTCGGACGAAACTCACGCGTGGGACGGAACCGGGGGACAGTGCGCGGCCGCTGATCGCCACGCAAGTCGGCGAGCGGCCAGCGTGCCGTTCCGCACCACCGGCGCGGGAGGCGGGTGCGTTTGAGGCAGCGGAGCGGGCCGCGTAGTGTGCGGCGCATGATCCCGGCGCCGCGGTCGACGGACCACCTGATGCCGCTGGTGCTCGTGATGCTGGCGGGCGCGGTGCTCTGGTACTCGCACGCCGTGTCGTGGGACCTCGGCGATCGCTCTCCGATCCTGTCCTACGACAGCGCACAGTATGCGCTCGCCGCGCGTGAACTCGCGTGGCACGGCCGGCTCGCGACGCCGTTCGCACTGCCGCTCGACCTCGCGCGCCACGCGGCACCGCCGTGGCCGCTCTCGACGGTCCAGCCCGGCTTGGTGCTCGTGGAAGCAGCCATCTTCAAGCTCGTGCCCGCGCGCGGGGCGCAGGCCGGCTCGGATCCGCGCGCGTGGCTCACGCTCCTGATACCGTTCATGAGCTACCTGATGCTGGGGGCGTCCGCGGTGCTCGGCACGCGCCACCTGCTCGCGCGCTACATGCCGGACGCGCCGCGCTGGATCAAGGCCGGCGCGCCCGCGGCGCTCGGATTGATGGTGCTCCTCGACCCCGAGGCGCAGCACTTCGCGGTGAGCGGCCTGACCGAGATGCCGTTCACCGTGCTCTACCTGGCCGCGGTGCTCGGGCTCGCGCGCGGCGCGGGCGCCGAGTACCCGTTCGTGTTCGGACTGCTGCTCGGCGTGGCGGGCTCGTTCCGCGCCAACATGCTGTGGCTCGCGCCGCTGTGCGCGCTGGCCTCGGCGTGGTGCGCCGCACCCGGGCACCGGCCGCGGGTCGCGCTCGGCGTGCTCGCGGGCTTCGTGCTTCCGCTCGCGCCCTGGTGGTTCTACAAGTGGCGGGTGTTCGGCTCACCGGGCTGGGACCTGACGCGGTTCGTGGTCTGGGACAAGGTCGAGGGCCGGGACTGGTTCGAGCTCTTCCACCGGATCGAACTGCCGCCGCTCCCGCACGGCGGCCACGCCGTGCTGCTGCTCATGGAAAAGACGCGCGCCAACCTCGGCACGCTGCTGCCGGCCCTCCTCCAGGGACCGCGCGGCCTGTGGCTCGGCGCGATCGTGGCGTGGCTGTTCACCCGCCCGCGCCGCCCGCTCGCCGCCGCGGGCATGGTGATCCTGGCGGGCGTCGCGCTCAACCTGCTCGCGGCGTGCGTGAGCATCCCGTGGTTGCGGTTCGTGTTCCCGACCCGCGTGATCGCCGAGGGAGCGGGATTGCTGGCGCTGTGGGCGCTGCTCCAGCGCCTTCCCGGCGTGAGCGAGCGGCTGCGCGCGGTGGCATGCGTGGCGGCGGCGTTGCTGGCGCTCGGCTGGGGCACGTGGCAGACGCGCGCCGTCCACGCCGAGTCGCGCGCCGTATCGCAGGAGCGCGGCGTGCCCTCGTCGGTGACGCTCACCACGCTCTCGGTCAAGCTCGGCGAAGTGCTGGTCCCGGGCGAGACGCTGATGAGCAACCTGGGCCCGGCGCTCGCGTGGCAGACGAACCACCCGGTGATCCACCTCGCCTACTCGCCCGCCGACGTCTCCGCGTGCCGGCGCGTGCACGACTTCCGTCACATCGTGCTGGTGTTCCGGAGCGCCGACCGGGCGTGGAACGAGTGGCAGGAGATCGTCGCGCGCCCGGGCGCGGCCCGGCTCATCCCCGAACTGGCGGTCAGCCGCGAGCAGCGCTTCGCCACGGTCGACGGGTTCACGGTCGTCTGGCTCGAACTGGGCCCGTTACCGCCGCAGCTCGCCGCCGCGCGGCTCTGACCCCGCCCGGGCGGCGGCCAGGGCCTCGGCCGGGGTCGGTCGCCCGCTGCCACGCCATAAGTCGTTGCGGGACCGGCATGAAGCAACTCCGGCGCCTCAAGCCGCACGGAGCAAAGACGTTCCGCGCACCGGGTTCGGGTCACAGGCCCCGGCCGCCCGCGACGTACGGGGTACGGAACTCCCCACCCACCTGAAGGAAGCCCCGACGCCATGACAACCAGACCCGCGAGTTCGGCCCGCACGCGAGCCCACGAGGCCGCCGAGTCGCGCATGCCTCCGGCGGCCTCGGGCGTTGTCGCGCGAGCTGAATCGCCGGCGCCGTCGCGCGAGTCGTGCGGGATTGCTACGCTGTACGAACTCCCCCGACCGCCCATCCGGCCTCGCCCGTGGTGTTCGTCTCTCGCGGAGGTGCCCCGTGGTCTCGCCCGACTCCACCTCGGCGTCGTCGGCACCGCGCAACCGTCCGGGGTCCCCCGTTCCCGACTGGGACACGCTTCGCGCCTACGTGCTCAAGCGCATTCGCGGGCGGCTGCACTTCGCCCCGGCCGAGACGCTCGAGGACCTGGCGCAGGAAGTGATGGTCACGCTATGGCGGTGCTCGCAGCGCGAGCCGTTGCTCAATCCGGAGGCGCTCGCGACGACGCTCGTCCACCGCGTGTGCGTGGATCACGTGCGGCGCATGCGGGGACCGACCGGGCGCCTGGACCCGCTGCCGGATCACGACTCGGCGTTCGAGCTCCCGGCTCCCGATCCGTCGCTGGAGGTGACGGCCGACATGCTGGAGCTCCTCCGGTTCGTCGTGCTCGAGCACTTCCGGATGCACGACGTGCCGTGCCATGCGCTGGCGGCGGAGTTCTTCGCCGAGCAGAGCTGGTCGGCCGTCGCGGAACGCCTGGGGGTGCGTCACAACACGGTCATCAAGCGCTGGTCGCGTTGCATCGAGCAGGTGCGCGAGATGGCTCGCCTGGAGCGTGGGCCGGTATGGGAATGGGCGCGTGCCGCGCGCCTCGTGTGAGGCAGGCATGAACGTGACGAGCACGCACGACCACGACTGGGCCGTTCACCAGCTCGCCGCGTATGGCACCGGCCTGCTGGCCGAGGAGCAGACGCTCCGGCTCGAGGACCACCTGCGCGATTGCGGAGACTGTCGCGCCCGCCTGGATTCGATGCGACACGTCTCACCGCCGGACGCGGGCCACCTGCCGGCATCGCTCATCGCCACCTGGCCGCGCGCGACGCGACTCCTGTCCGGAATCGAGCGCCACCTGGTCGAGGCGCACTTGCGCTCGTGCGCGGACTGTCGCGGTGCGCTCGCGTTCGCGGGGCACGAGCCGGGGTTGGCCTCCGAACCCCTGCGTGTTCCGGCGCGCCCCGCGCAGCTGCCCGTGCGGCGGCGGTCGTGGGGCTGGGCGCTGGCGCTCTCGGGCGCCGCGGCCGCTGCCGCGTGGTTGCTCATGGTGCGGCCCGCTCTCTCCCCGCGCGACGCCGGCACCTCCGCCACGATGGCCCCGCTTCCGGCGCGTTCCTCCGCCGGCGCGTTCGAGCTCGCACTGCCGCGCTCCACACCGGGTGCGATCGCGCTTCCGGAAGCCGCTTCCGGATCCGCGCCGCCGCTCGTGGTCGCTCCACTCGCCGCCGACGGTGGCCTGAACCTGCACGTGCCGCAGTGGCTCCGTCCCCACGCGGCCAACGATGGCGCCCGTCGTGTGTCGCTGGAGGCGCGGCGTGCGGGTCGGGAGTTCGCCCACCGAGTCTGCAGCCTCGGCGAGCTGGGCGAGGTGATCGGCCTTGGTACCGGGTCCCGGCTGTCCACAGGAGACTACGAGTTCCGCATATCGGTGGACGCGGCCCGACCGGGCGAGGCCGCGCGGGTGGCGAGCTGGGTGCTCCGGGTTCGCTGAGCCGCGCGGCTCAGTGCTGCAGCGAGATCGCGGGCGCGCTCGCGGCGGAACACGGCCGCACCAGGTCGCCTGTGACCGCCTCGCCCTCCGCCACCCGTGCGTGCGCGCGGCCGCGGCCGTCGAGCGAGCTCACCACCACGGAGCCGACGCGGGTCTCGTCCCCGATGCGCATCATGTCCTCGTCGTAGATCTGGAGCCCGGGACGCCAGACGTCCAACCGCTCGCCGGCGAAGAGTCCGCGGGCGGCGCCCGCGTCGAGCACGCAGCCGTCACGGCCTTCGCTGACGACCCGCGCCTGCCAGCAGGCGTCGAGACGCTGGCCGATCGTGGCCACGAGGTCGCCGAGCACGTCTCCCAGCGCCTCGCTCAGGAGCGGGTCCACGGCGGGATCCGGTTCCTCGAGCCCGGATTGCGTGATCGAGGCCGTGCCGCGACCGGCCCGGTCGCGGGCCGCGGTGGTCTCGATGATCACCGAGCCGTCGCGCGCATCGAGCACGCGCAGCGTGATGCTCACGCGTACGCGCGAACGGGCATCGGGCGCACCCACACCCCAGCGGCCGAGGCGCGGGGAGTCGCGCGTGTCGTCGTGCGAGAACGCGGACACCGTCCCGGTCACGATCACCTCGGCTTCCTCGTGGCGGAGCGCACGGAGCGCCTCGTCGTCGTCCACCGGTCGGGTGCGCGCGGTCGCGGCGCCGGCGTTCGCGTCGAGCGGCACGCACAGCACGCGGCGGCCGCGGCTCCACTCGAGCGAGTCCGCGAGCAACCGGCAGACGAGGTGGGCGGGGCTCTCCCCGCTCAACAGCTCCCACACGTGATCCGTGCGATCCGCGAGCGGGAGGAGCGCGACCAACGTGCGCGGCGGCGCACACTCGCCGAGCGGGGCGCCGGCTCGGGCCGGGGGCACGGCGACGAGCAGCGCGCACGCGAGGAGCGCGGAGGAGCAACCGATGCTCTGGAGGCGATGGATCAAGCGGGGCTCGCGGGGTTCGCCGGGTCGTGCGGCGCACGCGGGGCGCCGGCGGGGCGGACCCGCCACCTGCCAGCGGACACACCCGGTCCCCGACGAGCACTTGCATGCAGCGGACCAGAGGCGGGCGCCGGGAACCCCGCGCCAATCGCGGTGACACGCCGGCCGAGGGGCCACTCCGCGCGGGGCCGCGGGGGGTTCGCACCCGCGGGTGGGGCAACACACCCGCGACGACGCGTGCGCCGAAGCGGCGGTTCCGCGCGACGGGTCAGCTCAGCGCGGCATCACCAGCGTGTCGCCGGGCTCCTCGCCCTCGAGTTGCGCGGGGTATTCCGCCGGCAGCTCGCGCAGGCTCTCGATGAAGAGCGGCACCTCCGCGGACAGGTTCGCCAGCGCCTCGGGACCCTCCCCGACCTTCAGGATGTCGTAGAGCGTCGTGCGCTGGGCCGGCGTGAAGCCCGACTCGCGGATCAGGGTCTCGATCTCGGCCACCGTCGTCTTGTTCACGTGCCCGGTCGCGAGGTGGACGTTCTCCTCGAACAGCGTCCCACCGAAGTCGTCTGCGCCGAAGTGCAGCGACACCTGCCCGGTCTTCTTGCCCTCGCTGAACCACGACGCCTGGATGTGCTCGAAGTTGTCGAGGTAGAGACGGCTCGCCGCCAGCACGCGGAAGTACGTGCTCGCACCGGCGATGTGCGGGACCTTCGATTCCATCGGCGTGTTGCCGCGCTTGTAGCTCCACGGCACAAACGCGGTGAAACCGTGCGTCTCGTCCTGGAGCGCGCGGATGAAGTCGAAATGCTCCACGATCTCGGCCGGCGTCTCGACGTGGCCGTACATCATGGTGGCCGTGGACCGCATGCCGACCGCGTGCGCGGCGCGGTGCACGTCGAGCCATGCCTCGGGGCCGCCCTTCTTGACCGAGATGCGCTGGCGCACGCGCTTCGCGAGGATCTCCGCGCCGCCCCCCGGCAGCGTCCGCTGGCCGGCCTTGTACAACTCCTCCAGTACGCCGCGAATCGTCAGCCCGCTCACCTCGACCATCTGGTGGATCTCGGGCGCCGAGAAGAAGTGGGGTGTGATCTCGGGATAGCGCCTGCGCGCCTCGCGGACGATCGCGGTGTAGAACTCCCACGGGATCTCGGGGTTCAAGCCGCCCTGAAGCAGCACCGTCGTGGCGCCGAGGCCACGCGCGGTCTCCATCATGCGCATGACGCCTTCCACGTCGTGTGTGTAACCGTCCGCGGCGGGCTTGCCGGCCTTCCGGTAGAACGCGCAGAAGTGGCAGTCGACCGTGCACCAATTGGTGTAGTTGGGATTGGTGTCGATCACGTAGGTGACGATGCGCGGGTCCGTCCTGCGCATGCGCGCCTCGTTCGCGAGCGCGCCCAGCTCCACGAGCGGGGCCTCCGTCAGCAGCCACTCGCCCTCGTCGCGGGTCAGCCGCTCGCCCCGCAACACCTTGTCTTCGATGTGGTTCAGCACGGGTCGGGAGCTCCTGGGACTTCGGGCGCCCGGAGGTTCCGCCGGGCGAATCGGGCGGCCAGAATACATTGGACCGGCGGGGGCGTCGAGGCCGGGGCGCTTGTGAATCGGGCCCGGTGACGCGCTCGCGCGTCTCTGCAAGACTGGAGCCATGGTCCCTCGCGGCGCTCTCTGGCGCTGCCCGCGCTGCGGGCAGAAGTTCGTCTCACGGAACCTGCCGCACTCCTGCCGGGTGCGCGAGCTCGACGCACACTTCGCGGGCTCGGCACCGAGCGTGCGCGCCACGTTCGACGCGCTGCTGGCGGCGATCCGCGTGCACGGCGGCGTGACCGTCAACGCGACGAAGACCCGCATCACGTTCCAGGGCCGCATGCGTTTCGCCGGCGTGGAGCAGCCGCGCCGCGGTCACCTCGCGGCGCGCTTCCTCCTCACCCGGCCGGTCCGCCACCCGCGCTTCACCCGCGTCGACTACCTCCCGCCCTGCTTGTACGACCATCACCTGCGGCTCGAGAAGCCGTCCGACGTGGACGCCACGCTCCGCCGCTGGCTCGCCGAGTCGTGGCGCATCGGGCAGCAGGAGCATCTCGGCGCGAGCACGCTGAGGAAGGTCCGCCGCCCCCCGGGATGGGTGCGCCTGCCGAAGGAGGTGCGCGCCGCGATCGAAGCGGGCGAGGATCCGTCGAAGGTGCGCGGAGGGGGCCGCTAGCTAGAGCTTCCTGCTCGACCGCGCCGCCCATCCCGGCGGCGACGGTGACGGCGGGCGGCGGGAGTTCATCGGCCATCCCCATCGAGCAGGTTGCCCAGCGATCCCAGGACCGAGCCCTGTTCGCGACCCCCGCCCCCCGTCTGCGGCGCCGCGGCGTAGATGCGGCTCGCAAGGCGGGAGAACGGCAGTGACTGGAGCCACACGCGGCCGGGTCCCTTGAGCGTGGCGAGGAACAGGCCCTCACCCCCGAACAGCACCGTTTTCACGCCGCCCGCGAGCTGGATGTCGTAGTCGACGCTCGGCTGCATGGCGACGATGCAGCCGGTGTCCACGCGCAGCGTCTCGCCGGGGGCGAGGAGTTTCTCCTCGAGCGTGCCGCCGGCGTGCACGAACAACCAGCCGTCGCCGGTCAGCCGCTGCAGAATGAAGCCTTCGCCGCCGAACAGCCCTGCGCCGAAGCGGCGCGTGAACGCGAGCCCGATCGACACGCCCTTCGCCGCGACGAGGAACGAGTCCTTCTGCGCGAGCAGCTCGCCCCCGAGTTGGGCGAGCGGCAGCGCGATGATCTTGCCCGGGTAGGGCGCGGCGAATGCGGCCTTGCGTTTGACCTGCGCCTGGTTCTGGAACACGGTCATGAACAGCGAAGCGCCCGTCAGCACGCGCTTGCCGGCGCCGAGCAGGGCGGTGAGGAAGCCCCCTTCCTGCGGCGAGCCGTCCCCGAACACGGTCTGCATGAGGATGCCGTCCTCCAGGTACATCATCGCGCCGGCCTCCCCGACCACCGCCTCGTTCGGGTCCAGTTCGATCTTCACGAACTGCAGGTCATCGCCGACGATCTCGTAGTCGATCTCGTGCATGGTGGACATGATCCGGGCACTCCCCTCGCATGCGGCCGGACGGCCGGCTCCCGCGCCGGCGGCGCGCCGGTCACGGGATGGATACGATGGCGCGCACCCCGTGTTGCGGTGCGGTCAGTCCGCGGCGAGCAGGCCGTGCTCGCCGAGCAGCGTCTCGAACCGCTCGAGTCCCTGCAGGTCCTCGGGGCCGAAGCGGTAGTGGAACCGGCGCAGGTAGCCCTCCATCTCCGCCACGCTCCAGCCGGGGCCCGTCTCGCGCCGGGCGATCTCCGGCAGCGAGGCCAGTCCCGCGGCGAGCGAGGATTCGAGGAAGCCGCGCAGCTCGTTCTTCAAGGTCGGGTCGAGCGCCGAGCGCACCACCCAGGCGGCGTAGACGAAAGGCAGGCCGGTCCAGTCGAGCCAGTCGGCGCCGAGATCGAGCGTGTGCACGAATCCCTCCGGCGGGCGGTTGCGCGTGCGCATCGCCTGGTCGCCGATGAGCAGCAGCGCGTCGGCCTGTGCGGGTTCGAGCCCGCGCACGAAGCGCAGGTTCGGGAGTCCGCGGCGCACGCTCAGCAGCAGCTTCAGGAGCCGGATGCTGGTGGAGGTCTCGGGCGTGACCGAGACGAGCGCGTCCCCGAGCGCGTTGGCGGGGCGGCGCGAGAAGAGCAGCACGGACTGCACCGGCCCGCGCGCGGCGACACCCATTGGCGCCAGCATCTCGAACCGGTCGCGCAGGCGCAGGAAGTCGCCGCTCGCCATGAGCCCCAGGTCCACGCTGCCGGCCTCGGCCTCGCGCCCGAGGTCGCGCGGCGCGAGGTTCCGGACCGCGAACGGTGCGTCGGCCCACAATGCATAGAACGGCGCGGCGTTCGCGTACGGGATACGTGCGGCGACGGTGGCGGTGGTGAGACGCGGGGGGTTCATGGGAGGCGGGAGGATATCGCGGGAGGGTGGGCGAGTCGAGAGGGCCGCACGAACATGGGGGCCGCACGAATCGCTCGCGGCACGAACTGCTCAGCCCTCGCGCAGCGATGCGAGAAATGCCGCGCCGTAGCGCTCCAGCTTGACCGGTCCCACGCCGGGCACCTCGAGCAGCTCGCGCTCGGACACGGGCCGGCGCTCGGCCATGCCGCGGAGCGCGGCATCGCTGAACACGATGTAGGCCGGCACGCCCTCGGCATCGGCGAGCCGCTTCCGTACCGCGCGCAGCCGCTCGAACCGCTCGAGCGCCTCGTCGGAGAGCGCCGCCGCGGCCGCCCCGGCGCCGCGCACCCGCCCGGTCGCCGTGACCGCACCCGACGTCACGACCAGCGTCTCGATTCCGGCGCCCGTGCACACGTCGCAGGCGCCGCCGCAAGGCGCGAGCACCTCGTCGAAGTGCGCGCACGCGGCCTGGTGGCGGCAGCGCGAACCGTCGAGCAGCCGGAACAGCTCCACCGTCTTCCGGCGCGTCTCGGCGCGCAACTCGGGGTCCTCGATGCCGCCGAGGAACGTGTCGTAGCCGATCACGTCCGCCCACGAGTAGTAGACGATGCACTCGCTCGGGAGGCCGTCGCGCCCCGCGCGGCCGATCTCCTGCATCCACGCCTCGATGCTCTTCGGCATGTCGCGGTGGACCACGAGCCGCACGTTGCTCTTGTCGATCCCCATCCCGAACGCGATGGTGGCCACGATGACGTCGACGTTGTCGCGGGCGAACGCGTCCTGGTTGCGCGCGCGCGTCTCGTCCGGCAGCCCGGCGTGGTAGGGCGCCGCCTGGATGCCGTTCGCGGCCAGGAACTCCGCGGTGGACTCGACGCTCCGCCGGCTCATGCAGTAGACGATCGCGCTCTCGCCGCGCCGCGTGCGCAGCAGCGCGAGCAGGTCCCGGCGCACGTTGCGCGCGGGGCGCGCGCGCCCGGCGGCGTCCCTGCCCTCGCCCTTCTTCACGGCCGTGATGCGCAGGTTCGGCCGGAAGAACGAGCCCTTGAAGCCGTCGGGCTTTCGCATGCCGAGCTGCCGGATGATGTCGCCCGCCACCCGGCGGGTCGCGGTCGCGGTGAGTGCCAGCACCGGGATCTCGCCCAACTCCTGCTTCAGGCCTGCGAGCTTCCGGTACGCGGGCCGGAAATCGTGGCCCCAGTGGCTGATGCAATGCGCCTCGTCCACCACCACGAGGCTCACCGGGCAGCCGGCGATGACGTTCCGCAGCGAGCCCTCGAGCGCCTCGGGCGCGAGGTAGAGGAGCTCGGTCTCCCCGCGCCGGAACGCGGCCAACCGCTCGCGGCGCTCCTCGATCCGCAGGCTGGAGTTGACGGTGGTGGCCCGGAACCCGAGGCGCGCGAGCCCGTCCACCTGGTCCTTCATGAGCGAGATGAGCGGCGAGATCACCAGCACGGCGCCGGGGAGGATCTTGGCCGGCACCTGGAACGTGAGCGACTTGCCGGCGCCCGTGGGCATGACGCCGATGCAGTCGCGACCCGCGAGCACGGCGTCGATGATGCGCCGCTGACCGGGCCGGAACTCGCGGTAGCCGAAGATGGCCTCGAGCACCTGCTGCGGGTCGGTGTAGCGCGCGGTGTGGAACAGCGGAGCGCTGGAGTCGGGCACGTGTGGGCTTTCCTGGGCGGGGACGCGTGGGACAGCGGAACTCAGCCGGCGGCGCCGGGCGTCACCGTGGGCAGCCCGCGCTCGACCCAGGCGCGCCAGCCGCCGTCGAGCGAGACGACGTTCGTGTAGCCCATCTTCTGCAGGTTGTCGGCGCTGAGCGCGCTGCGGAATCCGCCGCCGCAGTAGAGCACGATCGGGGTGTCCGGGTCGGGGATCGCGCGCTCGATCTCGCGCTCGAGGATGCCCTTGCCGATGTGGTGCGCGCTCGGCATGTGGCCCTCCGCCCATTCGGATTCCTCGCGAATGTCGAGCAGGATGTAGCGCTC
The DNA here is from genome assembly GCA_964434945.1 of uncultured bacterium. Lineage (GTDB taxonomy): Bacteria > Eisenbacteria > RBG-16-71-46 > RBG-16-71-46 > RBG-16-71-46 > JAIOPA01. The sequence continues at coordinate 17,078 of CAYSWZ010000110.1, forward strand.
GCCCGCCTGCAACCGCGCCAGGAACTCGTCGATCGAGTACTGCTTCACGCGCGACTTGGCGTCCTGCACGAGCTTCAGGAACCCCGGGGAATGCGAATGATCCATGGCGTCTCCTCGCCCGGGTTATGCGCTCGCCGCGGCGGCGGTGGGCGCGGTTCCCGGAGACTTCGCGGCCGCGGCGCCCGCCTCGCGGCGCGGGTACTCGCGGATCACGCGGTAAAGGGCGTCGCGCTGCACCGGCGTCTTCCCCGCCTCGCGGATCATCTGCACCATGCCGGCCTCGGCCATGCCCACCGGGCTCCTGGCGAGCGCCGCGTGCGCGATCTTCTCCTGTCCGATGGTGCCGTCGAGGTCGCTGGCGCCGAAGGCGAGCGCCGCGGCGGCGGTGTCCTGGCCGAGCATGATCCAGTAACCCTTCACGTGCGGCACGTTGTCGAACATCAGCCTCGAGACGGCGATCGTCTTCAGGTCGTCGATCGCCGACGCCTGCCGCCGCACGAGCCCGGTGACGCCGGGCTGGAACGCGAGCGGGATGAACGCGAGGAACCCGGGGGCGCGGCGTTCCAGGTCGCGCAGCTCGATCAGGTGCTGCACGCGCTCGGCCAGCGTCTCGATGTGGCCGTAGAGGAGCGTCGCGTTGCTCGGGATGCCGAGCCCGTGCGCGATCTCGTGGATCTCGAGCCAGCGCCGGGCGCCGATCTTCTGGCCGAACAGCTCGCGCCGGACGCGCTCGCTGAACACCTCGGCGCCGCCGCCCGGGAGCGCGTCCAGGCCCGCGGCCCGGAGCTCGGCGAGCACCCACTCCGCGGGCTTCTTCGTGAGCCGACAGAAGAAGTCGATCTCGACCGCGGTGTACGCCTTCACCGAGAGATCCGGCTTCTTCTCCTTCACCCAGCGGATGACGTCGAGGTAGTCGTCGAAGCGCCACTTGTTGTGGAGGCCTCCGACGATGTGGATCTCGGTGATCTCCGGGTCCACGTGCGCGAGGATCTGCTCCCGGGTCATGGTGTACGCGCCGGGCGCGCCGGGCTTCTTCGCGTAGTCGCAGAACCTGCAGGCGAGCACGCAGACGTTCGTGGGATTGAGCTGGCGATTGACCGTGAAGTACACGCGGTCGCCGTGCCGGTCACGCGCAACGGCGTGCCCCAGGCGCCCCAATTCCATGACCGGGGCGTCGAACAGGCGGATGCCGTCCTCCTGCGACAAGCTCTCGCCGGACAGCAACTTGCTGCGTGCGGCCTCGACGCCGGGGTCGCGCAGTCGAAGTTCGGAGACGTGGCTCACTGGGGTCCTCGGACGGGGTGCGGCTCGGGAGGCGGGAGCACGCGAAGTATAGCGGGCCGGTATCGCGCGCGCGACCAGCGCATCACAAGTTCATCACAAGCGCCGCCGCCACGCGCCATCGTCCCAGTGCCCCGTCCGCGCGCCCTCGTATAATGTAGCGGGCACCCTGACCCCGGAGAACCCGCATGTCCGCTGCCGCACCGCCCGCCGCCGCACCGCCCGCCGCCGCACCGGCGGCGGGAACGCCGCCCGCGGAGAAGCACAAGCCCACGTCGCTGCGCGCCGTATGGCCGATGATCCGCACGCTCATCGAGCCGCGTCGCGGCATGCTCGCGCTCGGGTTCCTGCTCATGGCGGTGAACCGCGTCACCGGGCTCGTGCTGCCGGCCTCCACCAAGTGGCTGATCGACGACGTCATCGGCAAACGCGAAGTCGGCATGCTGCTGCCACTGGTCGGCATCGTCGTGGCGGCCACGCTGGTGCAGGGCGCCACGTCGTTCGCGCTGACACAGCTGCTCTCGAAGGAGGCGCAGCGGCTGATCGCCGAGATGCGGCGGAACGTCCAGGCCCACATCTCCATGCTCCCGGTCGCGTACTACGACGCAAATCGCACGGGCTCCCTCGTGTCGCGCATCATGAGCGACGTCGAGGGCGTGCGGAACCTGATCGGCACCGGTCTGGTGGAGTTCGTGGGCGGCATCATCACCGCGCTCATCTCGCTCATCGTCCTGCTGCGGATCAATGCCGCCATGACGGTGATCACCGCCGCGGTGCTCACCGGGTTCGCGCTCGTCCTCAACCGGGCGTTCGTGACCATGCGGCCGATCTTCCGCGAGCGCGGGAAGATCACGGCCGACGTCACCGGCCGGCTCACCGAATCGCTCGGCGCCGTGCGCACCGTGAAGGGTTACCACGCCGAGGAACGCGAGCAGCAGGTGTTCGCCGGGGGCGTCAAGCGCCTGCTCGACAACGTGCTCGCCACGCTCACCGCGCAGAGCATCATGCAGCTCTCGAGTTCGCTGCTGCTCGGGATCGTCGGCGCCATCATCATGTACGTGGGCGCGAGCCACATCCTGTCCGGCACCCTCACGCTCGGCGGCTACTTCACCTACACCATGTTCCTCGGCTTCCTCATCGCGCCGATCTTCCAGATCGTGGCCATCGGCACGCAGCTCACCGAGGCGCTGGCCGGGCTCGAGCGCACGCGCGAGGTGCTCGACAACCGGACCGAGGACGACGACCCGCATCGCACGCAGACGCTCGGCAGGGTGCGGGGGGACATCGCGTTCGAGCACGTGGACTTCGCCTACGAGACCGACAAGCAGGTGTTGAAGGACGTGTCGTTCTTCTCCCCGGCCGGCAGCGTGACCGCCCTCGTGGGGTCGAGCGGATCGGGAAAGAGCACGATCATCGGACTGCTCTCGGCGTTTCACTCGCCGGGGTCCGGGACGGTGCGGGTGGACGGGGTCGACCTGTCCACGGTGCGCCTCGAGGCCTACCGCACGCAGCTCGGGGTGGTGCTCCAGGACAGCTTCCTGTTCGCCGGCTCGATCCGCGAGAACGTCGCGTTCTCGCGGCCGCAGGCCACGGACGCCGAGGTGCGCGAGGCCTGCCGGATCGCGCGCGTGGACGAGTTCGCGGAGCGCTTCCCGGAGGGGCTCGACACGATCGTGGGCGAGCGCGGCGTGAAGCTGTCGGGCGGCCAGCGCCAGCGCGTCAGCATCGCGCGCGCCATCCTCGCCGATCCACGCATCCTGATCCTCGACGAGGCCACGTCGAGCCTCGACTCGGAGAGCGAAGCGTACATCCAGGCCGGGCTCCAGCACCTGATGACCGGCCGCACCACGTTCGTGATCGCGCACCGGCTCTCGACCATCCGCCGCGCCGACCAGATCCTCGTCGTGGAGGAAGGCCGCATCGTGGAGCGCGGCACGCACGCGACGCTTTACGCGTTGAACGGGCGCTACCGCGACCTCTACGACCGCCAGCACGGGCTCGAGCAGAACCTGTTCCTGGCCCCCGGCGAGGGCGACAACGTCCCGGACGGCGAGGCCGGCGGTGGCGCGCGGCCCGGCGCGGAGCCGGGCGTGCTCGACGTCATGCGCGGCGGACGGTAGCGAAGGGCCGCGACCCCCGTGGGGCGGTGCGGCGCGACCCCGGGGACGGCCCGAGAGGTCACCGCGGTTTCCGCAGGCGCGCGGCCTAGAGATCGAAGTGGTGCGCGACCTTGATCAGGAACACGTTGTTCGCCGGAGCCGTCGACACGACCTTGTACGAGTGGTTCATGTCGAACTCGTCGACCGCGTCCTCGTCGGCGCGCTCCTGCGTCCACACAAAGTACGCACTCGAGCCCGGCAGGTACTCCCAGCGCACGACGAGGTTCCCGCGCAGCGAACCGAACGTGCCGCTGAACGTCTCCACCGGGTTGCCGTTGCTCATGAGCGCCACCGGCACGAACTCGTAGGTGCGGGAGCGCGCCAGCTCGACCAGTCCGTGGTAGCGGAGCGTCGAGACGAGCGGCTGGAGGTAGAGCTGTACGCTCACGTTCGGCGTCGCCGCGTAGTCGGCGCGCAGGTTTCCCGAGATCTGGGTCTGCTCGAGGTGGGCGAAGCGCGAGCCGGTGGTCGTGGTGGGCGCCACGTTCTCGATCCACTGGGTGTCGGTGTGACCCCGGTAGAGATCGGGCCCGCCGCTCAAGGCGAGGTTCGATTTCGGCCGCCACTGGAACGTGGGATTCACCTCCTGTGCCCACGACCCGTCCTGCGAGGCGCTCGGGCTCACGCTGATCGACCAGAACCAGGGCTTGCTGCCGTCGGTGTCGAAATACGCGTTGAAGCTGATGTCGGGCTGCGTGAGCATGACCGGGCCGCCCCGGGTCCGGCGGGAGTTGTAGCCCCTGCCGTTGTAGAACGAATTGGCGTTCCAGCTCCAGTGATTTCGCTGCTCGAGATTTCCGTTGATCCACGCGCCCTTGAACGTGTTGTTGCCGCCGAAGTCCCAGCCGCTCGTCACCGCGCCCATGATGTTCGCGAACTGGCGCCAGCCGCGGGGTTGGTTCCACTGCCAGCCGGTCATCACGTGCGTGTTCACCACGTCGGCGCCGTTCAGGAAGCCGAGGTCGTTGTTGTCGAACCCGGGTGAGATGGCCCCGAGCCCGGCATTGAAGATGATCTTGCCCTGCTGCTTGTTGAGCCAGAGCCGCGAGCCCCAGCCGGCGAGCGACGTCGCGTTCGGGTTGAGGCCCAGGTCCGGGCGGTCGGGCCGCTGGTAGTAATGCGGAGCGCTGCTCTCGAGCGACGCGATGCGTGTCGTCGATCCCTGCACATGGGAACCGGTCGCATAGCCGGAGATCACCCAGGTGCGGGACTTGTCGAGGAACGTCCAGCCGTCCATGGCGGCCACGACCGAGCCGCTGTTCACCTCGTCGCGCAGAGGATCACCGCTGCCCTCGAAGAAGCGGGCGGTGGTCATGGCCATGAGCCCGAGCCCCTGCCGGCGGTCGTTCATCTCGTGCAGCGCGCGCCACACACCGTAATAGCTCATGGGCTCCACGCCGTACTTCGACTCGACGCCGGCGGTCTGGAGCCTCGCCTCCTCGCGGCTCGTGAGCGCCTGCACGGTGCCCACGTTCCAGCCCGGCGCCGCCTGCCCGGTGATCTTCGCGGCCCCGAGGATGTGCGTCGCGGAGGGGACGTCGGTGAAGTCGACCGCCGCTCGATTCGGACCGGTCCCCAGTGAGTCCGGCGTGCTCCCCTGCGGCCCGCGGCCGATGCGACGCGAGTAGAAGAAGGTCGGCTCCGGCCAGTTGAAGTTGTCGTAGTCGTTCGCCCCGTTGTTCCCGCAGCGGAACACGCTCACCCCTTCGGTGAAGAACGGGCGCTTCTCCTGGAAGAAACTCTCGACGTCCGAGAGATTCACGACCGCCGGGTCGATCTCGACCTGGCCGAAGTCCGGATTCACCGTGGCGTTGAGCGTCAGCCTGGAACCGAGGCTCGTGCGCAGGTCGCCTCCCACCGCGGGGTCGGAATTCCAGCCGCTGTGGAACGGGTCCGCCGGGTCGTAGAGCGACAGGCTGCTGGTGTTGTAATCGAGGTGCTCGGTCTTGCTCGTGAGGTACGGCGTCAATTCCAGGTGCCGGCCGGTCTTGAGACCGTCCATCCCGTGCATCTCGGGGAAGCGCGACACGAACCCGGACTGGCCGCGCGGCGTGTACACCACCGCGTCCAATTCGCTGTAGCGCGAGAGAGCGCGCTTGAAATCGACGCCCCACACCATCTGCGTGCCGGCGCGGAATCGCAGTTGCGAGAACGGGATGCGAAGCTCGCACGTCCAGCCGTGCGCGTCGCGATGCGCGCGGCCCTGCCACACGCCGTCCCACGAGCTGTCGTTCCAGCCGTCGTTGAGGAGCACGCCGTCCTGCAGCGTGCTGGCCGCGCTCACGACGAAGTAGTACCCCGTGCGCTTGTCGTGAAACGGGTCGAGATAGACGGCGAACTGGTCGTCCCTGGCATCACTGTCACGACGCGCCAGTCGCGCCACGACCGAATCCGGCGCCGAGTCGTACATGCGTGCGCCGACATAGAGCGCGTCATCGTCGTACGCCACCCGCACCTCGGTCCGCTGCCGTGGCGGGACGCCCTGGTCCGGGTCCTCCTGCGTGAAGTTCGTGATGGCCTGGTCGTTCTTCCACACTTCCTCGTCGAGGAGACCATCCACCACGATCGGGCGATCGGTCCGGACCGCACGGACCGGGGGAAGCTCGGCGTTCGCGCGCGGTGCGAGCACACCGAGGAGGAGGAATATGGCAAGACGTCGCATGACGGACTCCGGGGAGACCGACGGGCGAATCGGTCCCTGCCACTTCTGGCGCCGGGTCACGGTCGGCGCACGGATGGCGCGCACCGCGGCCGGCGCGCGAGCGCGCACTGGATCCAGCGCACGCTTCCCGCACTACGCGATGGGGTCCGGACGGGTTGCCCAGCGCGACGGAGAAACTGACCGGGGACCCGGGAGGGTTCCATGTCGGGAGGACCAACGCGGGATTCCATGGGACCGAACGCGACGGGCCCGGGCGCGAACCGCCCTCGCCTCGACCCTGCGCATGCCGCATCGGGGCCGCCGCGGCCGTGGACCCCACGCGCCCCCCGGTCACGCGCCGCCGAGCGCCACCGCCAGCTCGCCCGCGACCCGGGCGTTGGACCCCAGCAACGCGACGTTCGCGTCCACGACCTTTCCACCCGTCATCCGCTGCATGGACTCGAGGAGGTACGGGGTCACCGCCCGGCCGCGGATGCCCTCGGAAGCCAGCTTCGCGAGCGCGCCATCGAGCGCGCGCCGGTAGGCGTCCTCCTCCAGCTCGTCCGCCTCGGGCACCGGGTTCGCCACCACGATGCCGGTGCCGGTGCCGAGTGCGTGGTGCGCGCGGATGGCCTCGGCGAGCCGGGCCATGTCGTCGAAACGCTGGTCGAGCCGGAGCCCGCTCGAGCGCCGCCAGAATGCCGGGAAGTCGTCGCAGCGGTACCCATAGACGGGCACGCCGAGCGTCTCGAGCCGTTCCACCGTGCGCGGCAGGTCGAGGATGGACTTGGCACCCGAGCACACCACGCTCACCGGGAAGCGCGCGAGCGCGGTCAGGTCCGAACTCACGTCGTCGGTCTCGGAAGCGCCACGGTGCACGCCGCCGATGCCCCCGGTCGCGAACACGCCAACGCCCGCGTGGTGCGCGGCCAGCATCGTGGCCGCGACCGTCGTGGAGCCGGCGCCCCCGGCCGCGAGCGCCGTGGCGAGGTTGCTGAGGTTCAACTTCGGAACGCCCGGCGTCGCGGCCAGCCGGTCGAGCTCGGCGGGGGTGAGCCCGACGCGAATCGTCCCGTCGAGCACGCCGATCGTCGCCGGCACCGCGCCGGCGGCGACCACCGCCGCCTCCATGTCGCGCGCGACCTGGAGGCCCCGCGGATGCGGCAACCCGTGCGTCACCACCGTGGTCTCGAGCGCGACCACCGCCCGATGCCCCGCGAGCGCGCGCGCGACGTCGGCGGCGAGCTGGAGGCGTTCCACGCTCACGAGCGGACCTCCGTCGATTCCCACGCCGCGAGTCGTGCCTCCGCTTCGGCCGGCGTGCCGGCCAAGAGACCGTCCGGACCAGGAGCCTCGAGCGCGAATCCCGCGCTCACCACGCCGCGGCGGAGGCAGGATTCCGGGGGCTGGCCCGCGAGTTGCGCGGTCACGAACCCGGCCATGAAGGCATCTCCCGCGCCGGTCGGATCATCCACGCGCGACGCGCGCGCGGGCCAGCGGTACAGGCGCCGCTCGCGCGCATCGTAGAGCGTCCCGCCATCCGCGCCCCGCTTCCACGCGATCCAGCGGAGCGAGCCGCCCGCCAGAGTGGCGAGTGCCGAGGCCGGATCGCGCACGGCCCCCGGCAACGCCCACTCGTCGTCGCTGGGAAAGAACGCGTCCACGCGCGCCAGGGTGCCGCGCCAGGTTTCCAGCGTGTCGGCTCGAACCGCAAGGTGCGGATCCACGGAGATGAACGCGGGCCGCTCCGCCGACTCCCATGCGCGGATCGCCTCGACCAGCACGCGCTGCGTTGCGATCGGCATGGGGGCGAGGTGAAACGCGCGCGCCCTCCGCCACGCCTCGGGCACGTGCGCCGGCACCGGCGAGACCGCCTCGTGCGACGGACAGCCGAGCCGATGCACGACCCGGCGCACCGGACCTTCGTAGAGGAGCCACGTCCGCACGCCGTTGCCGACGAGCGCGTGCACGCCGTCCAGCGACACACCCCGCGCACGCAGCGCGTCGAGCGCCGCCGGCGGATAGTCCTCCCCGCGCAGGCTCACGCAGCCCACCTGCGCACCCCACAGCGCCGCCGCGAGCGATGCGTAGAGCATGGCGCCGCCCGGCTGCGCCATGCGCGTGCGGCCGTCGGGGAACACCACGTCGTCCACGAGCAGGTTGCCGAGGAGGACCAGGTCCGGGGTCACGGGCTCGTCCTCAGGCCGGCGGGAGCGCGGAAAACGCGGCGGCCAGTGCGCGCACCGCCTCGGGGTCGAGCGGGTTCGACCACACGCCGCCCTGCTTCACGGACGAACCCACGATGAACCCGTGCGCGTGCGCGTACTGCGCCAGGTTCCGCGGCGTGAGCCCGGAGCCGACCAGCACGGGCAGCCGCCCGGCGTCCACGGCGTGGCGCACGTCGGAAGGTGACGCGGGCTCGCCGGTGGCGGTGCCCGTCACCACGATGCCGTCGGCGAGGAAGAACTCGGCCGCGCGCGCGGTCTCGGCGAGCGAGACGTCGGCGGTGAGCGCGTGCGAGGCGTGCTTCTTCTTGATGTCGGCGAACACGCGCACGCGCTCGGCCCCGATCGATCGGCGGTATCGGAGGAGTTCGCCGGCGCAGGACTCGATCAGCCCCTCGTCCGCGACGTGCGCGTAGACGAAGCCCTCGACGCGCACGAACTCCGCCCCGCACGCATGCGCCACCGCAACCGCTTCACGGTTGGCGGCGGCGAGCACCTGGACGCCCAGCGTGAGCCCGGTCTCGCGCTTGATCTCGCGCCCGATCACCGCCATCGCCGCGACGATCTCGGGCCCGGCGCCGCCCCTCGGATAGGGCCGGTCGTGCATGTTCTCGATGGCGACGGCGGTGAAGCCGGCGTCCCGGTAGGCGCGCGCCTCGGCGACCGCGTGCTGGACGAGTTTCTCCACCGCGTGGTGTGCGGCGGGCGTGCCGGGGAGCGCGCCCACGTGCACCATGCCCACGAGCGCGCGGGGGGCACCGAAGAGTTGGGCGAAAGCCTGTCGAGGGTCCATGGGAGGCTCCGGGGAGGGTGGCGCGAGCGACGCAGCGTAGGGAACAGGCGGGGCTCCGCGCAATCCGCGCGCTTGCCTGGGCGGACGCAGCGCGGCTAGCGTTCGCCGCTTGCCGGTTTTCGCGCTGGAGGACACGCCATGTCCCGTGCTTCGAGCCGCCTGCACACGGCGGGCGGCATCCTATTCATCTTGGACGCGATCGCACACAGCATCGGGCAGTTCACGCCGGGGCCGCCGGATCCGGTCGGGAAGGGGATCGAGCGGGCGATGCGCGGATTCGTCATCCCGGGCACGAGCTTCACCTACTGGGACGTCATGCAGTGCTGGGGGACGCTCTACGGCGTCATGACGCTCCTGTTCGGCGTCCTGCTCCTCGCGAGCGTGCGCGCGGCCCCCGGCGACGCGCGCGTCCGGCGCGCCACGGCCATCGTCGGCGCGATCACCGCGAGCGCGCAGGCCGTGGTGGTGATCGGCTACCGAACCACGCCACCCGCGTTCTTCATGGTGCCCGCGGCCATCTGCTTCGCCCTGTCCGCCGGACTTCCTGGGCGGAACGCGGCATGAGGCGCCGGGAGGGGGTCGGTCCTGCGCTCGCGTTCGTCGCGCTCGTCACGCTCGCCGTCACGTGGTCCACCGCTCTCGCGGCACCCGCGCCGGCGCACCCGTACGTGCTCGTGCTCGGGATCGCGCAGGACGGCGGAATCCCGCAGGCGGGATGCCGGAAGAGCTGTTGCACGAGCGGCCGCCACGAGGACGTCGCGAGCCTCGCGCTCGTCGAACCCGCCGCCCACCGCTGGTGGCTGTTCGACGCCACGCCGGACTTCCGCGCCCAGCTCGCGCGCGTGGCCGCAGCCGCGCCGGCGTGTTCGCTGGCCGGGATCTTTCTCACGCACGCGCACATCGGCCACTACACGGGACTCATGCATCTCGGGCGCGAGGCCATGGGCGCGCGCGACGTCCCGGTCTGGGCGATGCCGCGCATGTCCGCGTTCCTCTCGGCGAATGGCCCGTGGGACCAGCTCGTGAAGCTCCACAACATCGAACTGCACGCGCTCCACGCCGACTCCGTGGTGGCGCTCGGCGACTCGCTCACCGTGACGCCGTTCCGGGTGCCGCACCGCGACGAGTATTCCGAGACCGTCGGCTTCCGCATCGCGAGCGGGCGCGGCGAGGTGGTGTTCGTGCCGGACATCGACAAGTGGGAGCGCTGGGACCGCGACGTCGGCGCGCTCGTGGCGCACGCGAGCGCCGCCTACCTCGACGGCACGTTCTTCGACGGCGACGAACTCCCCGGCCGCGACATGAGCGAGATCCCGCACCCGTTCATCGTCGAATCGCTCGCGCGCTTCGCGTCGCTGCCGGAGGCGGCGCGGCGGCGCATCCACTTCATCCACCTGAACCACACGAACCGCGCCGCGATCGCCGGGACCGTGGAGCGCAGGCGCGTCGAGGCCGCGGGCTGTCGCGTGGCCACGGCGGGGGAGCGGACGGAGTTGTGAGGCGCGGCGGCTACCGCCCCCACCAGCCGTCGACGGAATCGATCACTTCGGGCAGGTTTGCGACCGGGTCCGGATAGCCGGGCTTCCAGGTCGCGTCGATGCCGAGCGGGCCGCGGCACACGGTCCACGCCCCGCGCGTCTCGGTCGCCGCCGGCACCAGGTCGCGCGCGCAATCGAAGCGGGTGAAGATGCCCCACAGGAGCAGCTCGTCGTCGTCGAGCGGGACGTCCTCGCTCACCGCCGCCAGCAGCTTCAGGCCCGCGAACTCGGGCCGCTCGACGAGCGCCTCGACCACCGCCCGGCCGTCGCCCGCCACCTGCACCACCAGCGTGCCGCCCCAGCGGAGCCGCCAGGATTTCACGCGCGCATCGATCGCGCGCGGATCCGCGACCGTCTCGAGCAGCGGTGCCGGAGCGCGGGCCGCCGTGGCGCTGCCGCCGGAGGAGCCCACGGCGCGCGCGTGCGACTGCGCGTCGATCACCATCTTGCTGCCGAGGTTCATGCGACCGCTCGTGAAGTCGAGCGTGTCGAGCGGCACCCCGGGCACGAGCAGGAAATCCTCGGCCGGGTCGAAGTGGCGCGCGATCGCCTCGAACACCTTGCCGCGGTCGCGCGGGTTCACGTCCGAGTCCACGAGCACGATCGCCTTGGTGAGCGACAACTGCCCGGTGCCCATGAGACCGAGCGCGGTCTTCATCCCTTCCTTGGCGTAGCGATTCTCCACCGCGACCACGAGCAGGTTGTGGAAACCCGCCTCGAAGTACGCCCACAGGTCGGTGATCTCGGGATGGATCACCTTCAGCACTCCCGTGAACATGTCCTGCACCGCCTCGCCCATGTACTTGTCCTCCTGCGGCGGCTTCCCGACCACGCTCGCCTGAAAGAGCGGCGCGCGGCGATGGGTCACGCCGCGCAGGTGGAAAACGGGGAACGGCGCGGCATGCGAGTAGTGCCCGAAGTGGTCGCCGAACGGCCCTTCGCTCCGGCGTTCGCCCGCGGGCACGATCCCCTCGAGGACGAACTCGGCGTCGGCCGGCACGCGCAGCGTCTTCAGCGTGCGGGCGCGGGCGAGCCGCGTCGGCCGCCCGCGCAAGAACCCGGCGAACGCCAGCTCGTCGATCCCCTCGGGCAGCGGCGCCACCGCCGAGAGCAGTGTGGCGGGATCCGCGCCCACCGCCACCGCCAC
>CAYSWZ010000111.1:0-14077 GCA_964434945.1 uncultured bacterium
GGCTCGACGCGGAGGGAATCGCGTGGGCGGTCGGCGGGAGCGGCCTGCTCGCGGCGCTCGATCTCGTGCGCGAGGTGAACGACTGGGACATTCAGGTGGAAGCCGATCCCGAGAAGCTCCAGTGGCTGTTCGCCGGCGTGCCGCATTCCTTCCACGGTCACGGGGGTTGCCACGCCGACTGGAAGCTCGCGTTCGCGGCCGAGCGCACCGAGTTGATCCCGCGCTTCGCGTTCTACGCCCCGGACGGCGTCGTGAACCTGCCGCTGCGCGTGAGCGTCCACTGGCGCGGGCTGCCGGTCGCGAGTCCCGAGGGCTGGGCGTGCGCCTACTGGCTCATGGGCGAGTACGACGCACCGACCGCGCGGGCTCGCCGGGCGGAGCGCGCCGGGCTGCTGTTCGCGTGGCTCGCGCACCACGGCGCGGATGCGAAGCGGCTCGAGGAGCTGCTGGCGGAGCCGCTCCCCGAGCCGCTGGCGGCGAAGCTGCGCGCGCTGCGACCCGCCTGAGCGACGGCGCCGCGCGCGGGCATGGCGCGCCGGGTCGCGTGCCCGGCCCTCAGCTACGTTCGAGCAACCGCCTCATCCCCGCGGCGTCGAGCCCGTACTGCAGCATGCCGTCGTCCGAGCGGCGCGCGCCCATGCGCTCGTAGAACGCCCGCGCGGGGTTCCACTCGAGGACGTGCCAGTCCACGCGGTGGCAACCTCGCGCGAGCGCGTCCCGCACGAACGCCGCGAGCAGCTTCTCGCCGGCGCCCGAACCGCGCGCGCTCTCCTCCACGAACAGGTCTTCGAGCCACATGCGCGGGTTGGTGCGGAACGAGGAGTACGTGAAGTGGTAGAGCGCGTAGCCGACGAGCCTGCCGTCGGCGCGCTCGGCCACCTGTCCGAACAGCGCGGCCGGAGAGCCGAACAGCAGCTGGTGCAGGCGGTCGCGCGTGCCGGTGAGGATGTCGGTCATTCTCTCGTATTCCGCCAGGCCGCGGATCATCTCCCACACGTACTCGACGTCCTCCGGGCGCACGGGACGCACGCCCACCGTGACGCGGTCCGCGGACGCGCGCTCCTCGCCCGGGTCCATCACTCCCCGATCACCTTGATGAGGATGCGCTTCTTCCGGCGCCCGTCGAACTCGCCGTAGAAGATCCGCTCCCACGGCCCGAAGTCGAGCTGGCCGGCGGTGATCGCGACCACGACTTCGCGCCCCATCACCTGGCGCTTCAGGTGCGCGTCGGCGTTGTCCTCGCCGGTGTCGTTGTGCCGGTACTGGCCGGCGGGCTCTTGCGGCGCCAGCTTCTCGAGCCACTCCTCGTAGTCGTGATGGAGTCCCGGCTCGTCGTCGTTGATGAACACGCTGGCCGTGATGTGCATGGCGTTCACGAGGACCAGGCCCTCCCGCACGCCGCTCTTCGTCACGGCTTCCGCGACCTCGCGCGTGATGTTCACGAACGCGCGACGCCGTGGGATATTGAGGGTGAGATACTGGGTGTGGCTTTTCATGGGCGGCCACGGTAGCACGGGCCGACCGCCCCGGTCTCGGGCGCCACGCGCCGCTCCCGGAGGAGAAACCTGAACACGCACATCATCTCGCTGACCGTGGACCGGCACGGCGTCCGGGCCACTCCGGACACGCTCACCCTGTCGCTGCTCGACGAGGTGCGCTGGGCGTGCGGCACCTCGCATCGGTTCTCGATCGAGTTCACCGCCCGCTCGCCGTTCACCGTCGCGAGGCTGCGTCACGACGAGGCGCTGGCGAAACGGCCCGCCGTGCGCCACGGTCGCTTCAAGTACACGGTGGCGCTCGACTCGGATCCGAAGGTGCGCGTCGATGCCGTCCTCGTCGTCGAGCGGGCGCAGCGGAAGACACGCGAGGCGTAGCCCGGTGAACGCGCGCCCGCCCTCGCTGGGCCAATCGCCCCAGCTTGCTTGTCGGCCCCTGAGTCGGGTGCTAGCGTCCCGCATCTCAACGGACCCACCCGCGCGGGCCGCCCTGGCACCGCGTGCGGCCGATCCGACCGCCGCCCGCTTCATCCATGACCTTCGACGCGAGGAGTAAGGCCTTGTCCAGCAACGGACTTCCAGACATCGTCATCCTCTCTGGTGCGCGCACGCCCATGGCCGAGTGGGTGGGCGGGAAACGTGGCGATGGACAGAACGGCGGCGCGCTCGCGACGGTGTCGGCCCTCGACCTCGGCGCGGCCGCCGCGCGGGCGGCGCTCGACCGCGCCGACGTCCTCCCCGGCGCCGTGGACCACGTCATCATGGGCAACGCGCTCCAGACCTCCGCCGATGCCATCTACGGCGCGCGGCACGTCGGCTTGAAGTCGGGCGTGTCCGACGACTGTCCGGCACTCACCGTCAATCGCCTGTGCGGCTCGGGGCTCCAGTCGGTGGTGAGCGGGGCCCAGCTGCTGCAGCTCGGCGAGGCGAACTGGGTGCTCGCGGGCGGCATGGAGAACATGAGCCAGGCGCCGCACGTGCTGCGCGGCGCGCGCGGGGGCATCAAGCTCGGGCCCGGCCCGGCGATGGAGGACTCGCTGTTCGCCGCACTCAAGGACAGCTACTGTGGCCTGTTCATGGCGCAGACGAGCGACAATCTCGCGCGCAAGTACGGCGTCACGCGCCAGCAGCAGGACGAGTTCGCGCTCCGCTCGCACGACCGCTCGAACAAGGCCAACAACAACGGGCGGTTCGCGCAGGAGATCGTGCCCGTCGAGGTGAAGCAGGGAAAGAAGGTCGCCATGGTCGAGAAGGACGACCACCTCTTCCCCGGCACCTCGATCGACCGCCTCGCGGCGCTGCCGCCCGCGTTCGGCCCCGAGTCCATGGTCACCGCGGGCAACGCCTCCGGCATCGTGGACGGCGCGGCGGCCGTGGTGATGACCACCGCGGCGCACGCGCAGAAGGACGGCAAGAAGCCGCTCGCCTACGTGCGGGGCTGGTCCTACGTGGGCGTGGATCCCATCATCATGGGCTTCGGACCCGCGCCGGCGATCCGCAAGGTGCTCGCCACGACCGGCATGAAGCTCGACCAGATCGACCTGTTCGAGATCAACGAGGCGTTCGCCGGCCAGTACCTCGCGGTCGAGAAGGACCTCGACCTGGAACGCGACAAGGTCAACGTGAACGGCGGCGCGATCGGACTCGGGCACCCGCTCGGAGCGACCGGCACGCGGCTCATCTACACGCTCATCGTGGAACTGGGCCTCCAGGGCAAGAAGTTCGGGATCGCCTCCGCCTGCATCGGGGGCGGGCAGGGCATGGCCGTCCTGATCGAGCGGGCCTGAACCCCACGGGGCGAACACCATGAGCCAGGATCGCGACCTCATCCACGACTGGAACGAAGCTGGCGAACGCTGGGACAAGCCGGCGTTCGAGATCCAGTTCGACGACGAGACCCTGCGCGACGGCCTGCAGTCGCCCTCGGTGCGCACGCCCACGATCGAGCAGAAGCTCGAGATCCTGCACCTGATGGACCGGCTCGGGCTCGACACGGCGGACATCGGGCTCCCCGGCGCCGGTCCGCACGTGGTGCGCGACGTGCTGCGCCTGGCGCAGGAGATCGTCTCCTCGAAACTCGCGATCCAGGCGAACTGCGCCGCGCGGACGATGCTGCGCGACATCGAGCCGGTCGTGGAGGTGTCGCAGAAGACCGGCCTCGCGATCGAGGTGTGCACGTTCATCGGCTCCTCGCCGATCCGCCAGTATGCGGAGAACTGGACCGAGGACATGATGCTCGCGCACACGCGCGAGTCGGTGAGTTTCGCGGTCAAGCACGGGTTGAAGGTCATGTACGTCACCGAGGACACCGTGCGCGCGCGGCCCGAGACGCTGCGGCGGCTGTTCCTGGCCGCGATCGAGTGCGGCGCGAGCCGACTGTGCCTGTGCGACACCGTCGGACACGCGACGCCGACGGGCGCGGCGAACCTGGTGCGGTTCGCGCGCCAGGTGGTGCTCGAGAGCGGCGCCGACGTGGGGCTCGACTGGCACGGCCACTGTGACCGCGGCCTCGCCGTGATCAACACCCTCGCGGCCATCCGCGCCGGTGCGTCGCGCGTGCACGGCTGCGCGATCGGGATCGGCGAGCGGGTCGGCAATACTCCCATGGACCAGCTGCTCGTGAACCTCCGGCTGCTGGGCTGGATCGACAACGACCTGTCCGCGCTCGCCGAGTATTGCGAGACCACGAGCCGCGCGACCGGCGTGCCGATCCCGGTGAACTACCCGGTCGTGGGTGCGGACGCGTTCCGCACCGGCACGGGGGTGCACGCCGCCGCGGTGATCAAGGCGTTCAAGAAGGGCGACGCGTGGCTCGCCGACCGCGTCTACTCGGGGGTGCCGGCCGACATGGTGGGCCGGCGCCAGCACATCGAGGTGGGGCCGATGAGCGGCGAGAGCAACGTGGTGTTCTGGCTCGAGAGCCGGAACATCGCCGCCACGGCGGAGCGCGTGCAGGCCATCTTCCAGCGCGCGAAATCGGTGGACCGCGTGCTCGCGGACGACGAAATCCGTGCCGTGCTGGCCGCACTCGACGAGACCAAGGTGTCGTGAGTGGCGCGATGAGCCGGCGGTGCCTCAGCCGAATGCTGTGCGCAGGCGCGGCGGCCGTGGCGCTGCTCGCCGGCGTCGCGGCAGCGGCCGCGCCGAGCCGGCCGGCGGCGAGGAACCCGGCGCCCGCGGCCAGGGCCGCCCCCGCCGTCCCCGCGCGCAAGCCGATCGACGCCGCGACCTCCGCGCGCGTGCTCGAGGAGCAGGGCAACTACGCGGGCGCGCTCGGTGAGCTGAAGGCGCTCCGCGCCATGCAGGGTCCGGATGCAGACGTCGAGCTGATGCTGGCGCTCGACGAGGCGCGCGTCGGCCAAGTGGACTCCGCCTGGGTGCGCCTGCACACGCCGTTGATGGACGCGGCGCTCGCCGACACGGCGGGGCGCATCCGGCGCACCGAGTATCCGTTCCAGCGCGAGGGGATCCTCGTCAACGGCAAGTTCGACGGCTGGTACTGGTACATCGCCCGCGCGCGCGCGGAGCTGGCGCTGCGGCGCGGCGAGTGGACGGAGGCCATGCACATGGCGAGCCGTGCCGCGGCCGCGCGACCCCTGTCGGGAAAGGAAGCGCTCCTGCTCGCGGTCGCCGCCGGTCGCGCCGGGGACGCGCCGCTCGCCGAGGCGGCGGCGACCTGGGCCAGCTACCTCGAGCCGTGGCTGCCCGAAGCGCATTTCCTGAGCGGCCTGTGGGCGTGGCGCGGCGGGCGCCGGGGCGAGGCGCGCCAGGCGCTCGAGACGGCGGCCTCGCTCGATTCGAGCTGGCGCGAGCCGGCGCTCGCGCTCTCCCGCCTGCGGCTTCCGGGGGCGCACGCGGATTCGCTGCCGACGCGCTTCCTGAGCGGCGTGCGAAGCTGTGCCATGCTCACCTCGGCCAAGCGTCCGAAGCAGGAGGAGTTCGTCCAGTTCGACTCCACGCCCATGCTCGCGTTCAATCCGCAGACGCAACCGGACGACACGCTGCGCGCGGCCATGAAGCTCCGGAAGCCGACGCAGGTGTACGTCCAGGTGCTGGTGAGCGAGACCGGACACCCGCTGCTCGCGGAATTGCCGTACCTCACCGAGGCGGAGGTTCCCGCGGGAGTCGTCCACCACGTGCTCGAGCAGGTGGGCAGCTGGCGGTTCGTCCCCGCGCGCAAGTTCGACAAGCCGCAACTTTCGTGGGCCTCGGTGGAATACGAGCTGAAGCCCTGAGACGGAGCGAACCGCGCGGGCCGGCATCGGCCGCGCTCGCAGGAGTGCTCATGAGCCGAATCCACGAGATCGCGGTCATCCCCGGCGACGGCATCGGGCCCGAGGTCGTGCGCGAGGGGTTGCGCGTGCTCGAGCGCGTGGCGTCGCTCGAGGGCTTCACCGTCAAGCCCACGCACTTCCCGTTCGGCGCCGAGCACTACCTGAAGACGCAGGAGACGCTCTCCGACGCGTCGTTCTCCCAGGTCCAGGCGCACCGGGCGGTGCTGCTCGGTGCGATCGGCGACCCGCGCATGGCCCCCGGGTTCCTCGAGTTCGGCATCGTGGCTCGGCTGCGGTTCGGGCTCGACCTCTTCGCCAACATGCGCCCGGTGAAGCTGTACGACGAGTCGCTCACGCCGTTGAAGGGCAAGACTCCCGACCAGATCGACTTCATGGTCGTGCGCGAGAACACCGAGGACGCCTACGCCGGCATGTGGGGCCAGTTCAAGAAGGGCACCCCCGACGAGGTGGCGACGCAGGAGATCCTGTTCACGCGCAAGGGCACCGAGCGCGTGATCCGGCACGCGTTCGAGACCTGCCGCGCGCGCAACAAGCGGAGGAAGCTGACGCTGCTCACCAAGGCGAACGCGCTCCGCGCCATGGAGCTGTGGACGCGCACGTTCGCGGAGGTCGGGGCCGAGTACCCCGACGTGACCCGCGAGCACCAGTACATCGACGCCGCGTGCATGTTCGTGGTGACTGCGCCCGAGCAGTACGACACCGTGGTCACGAGCAACATGTTCGGCGACATCTTCACCGACCTCGGGGCGGCGCTCGTGGGCGGACTCGGGATCGCCGCGAGCGCGAACCTGCACCCGGGGCGGACCAGCCTGTTCGAGAGCATCCACGGCTCGGCGCCGCAGTTCGCGGGCCAGAACCGCGCCAACCCGCTCGCCACCATCATGGCGGTGAGCATGATGCTCGACTTTCTCGGAGAGCCGGCGGCGGCGAAGCGCGTGGAGGACGCCGTCGTGAGGCTGCTGCGCTCGCGGCGCCTGCCCAATCTCGGCATGGACTCCGGCGTCGGGACCGACCAGGTCGGCGACCTCGTGCTCGCGGAACTCGCGGGCGCCGCGGCGGGGCGCTAGCTAGCGCCGCTTCAGCGCCGCTGCCAGCGGATCTCGACGCCGGGGTCGTTCCCGACCGCCTCGCGCAGCAGCCGGACCAGGTGCTCGGTCGCCCGGCCATCGGCGAGCACGTCGATCGTGGCGAGATCGATGAAGTAGTCCTGGTCGTCGGCGGTCTCCTCCTCGAGGCCGTCCACCAGGACCTTGAGATCGGCCTCGGTGATCGAGCCGAGCTTCTTCTCGCTGCCCTTGACGTAGAGATCGATCATCGGTCGCTCCCTCCGCGCAACGTCCGCCTCACTCCCCGTTTTCGTGGTCGTGGTCGGTCATGCGCTCGAGCCAACGGTAGCCCTCGAGCACGAGCAGCGCCATGACCGAGCCGATCGCGGCGAGCGGATAGGCGTGCACGCCCACCGCGACGCCGATCGCGGCCACCATCCAGATGCTGGCCGCGGTGGTGAGCCCGAACACGAAGCCCTCCGTGCGCATGATGCTGCCGGCGCCGAGGAACCCGACGCCGGTCACCACGCCGTGCACGACACGGGTCGCGTCGAGGCTCGGTCCGCCGAACGCGATGACCGCGTGCCGCGTGGTGAGCACGAACATCGTGCTGCCGAGGCACACCAGCACGTGCGTGCGCAGGCCGGCGGGCTTCCGCCCCATCTGGCGCTCGAGTCCCACGAGGGTGCCGAGGATGAGCGACACCACCATGGGGATGAGATCGTTGTGCAGCACTTCCATGTCGCCTCCGGGGTCAGCTGCGCTTGAACGCGGCCGGGCGCTTCTCGAGGAACGCGTTCAGCCCTTCGTGCATGTCCTCGCTCGAGGCGAGGATGCCGAACCGCCCGCTCTCGAAGCGCAGCCCCTGGTCGAGCGGCAGTTGCATGCCGCGAACGACGCACTCGAGCGCGGCCTCCACCGCGAGCGGGCCGTTCTTCAGGATCGCGAGAGCCAGCTTGACCGCCTCGTCCAGCAGCTGCGCCTGGGGCACGACGCGATTGACGAGCCCGATGCGCTCGGCCTCGTCGGCCTTGACGTTCCGCGCCGACAGGATGAGTTCGAGGGCGCGGCCGGGGCCGACGAGGCGCGGGAGTCGCTGCGTGCCGCCGTAGCCGGGAATGATGCCCAGCTTCACTTCCGGCAGCCCCATCACCGCGTTTTCCGAGGCGAGCCGCATGTGGCAGGCGAGCGCGAGCTCGCAGCCGCCGCCGAACGCGTAGCCGTTCACCGCGGCGATGACCGGCTTGGGGCTCCGCTCCAGCAGCTCCACCACGCCCTGGCCGAAGCGCGAGATGTCCTCGGCCGCCGCGGGCCCGAGCGGCGCCAGCTCGTTGATGTCGGCGCCCGAGATGAACGCCTTCTCGCCGCTGCCGGTGACGATCAACGCGCCCTGCGCCGGATCGGCGAGGAACCCGCGGGTCGCGTCCGCGATCTCGGAAAGCGTCTGGCGGTTGATGGCGTTCATGACCTGCGGCCGGTTGACGAACAGGATCGTCACGGCGTCACGCCGCTCGAGCCGCAGGTTCGGATAGGTGGGAAGCGTGGAGGTGGTCATGGCTCGGGGCCTCGTCGGAGCGCGTGGGACTGGTGCCGGAAACGCGCGACTATAGGCCCGCGACGCGGCCCCCAGCAAGCATCGGGGCCGGGCTGCGACCGTGCCCGCCGGGCGTCACTTCACCCGGAAGTCCACCAACTGCTCCTGCAACCGGGCCATCGCGCCGTTTCGCGAGTCGCGGGTCTCCCGGATGCGGCGCACCCAGCCGGTCGGGACCTGTTCGTAGCCCCACACGGTCGTACGCCCGGCGAACGATCCGTCGTCGGCCAGGGTCTTCGTGACCAGCACCCAGCAGTCGTACGTGTGGCCGTGCTGGCGCACCGCTTCGTGCAGCGTCTTGACGATCCGCGTGGTGACGCCTTCCCGCCGCTCGATGCGGCCGTCCTTGTAATGGGTCTCGGTGCCCAGGTCGAGCACCTTGAGCACCCGGACCCGAACGGTCGTGTCCACGGTCTGCCAGCGCTTGGTCCGCGCCAGCCAGTAGCTCACCGGGTCGCTTGCGCTCCAGGGCTCCGTCCGCTGCTCGTTCACGATGACGCGGCACGGGATCGGGTGGTCGTCGAGCGTGAGCGACTGCCGCGTGACGAACGTGTCGTGCCCTCCGGCGATCGGCCCCAGGTCCGAGTCGTTCCCGGTGCCGGGGTCCGCGTCCTCCCAGCGGTTCCCCTGCTCGTCCACGTGCTCGAACCAGGGGGCGCCGTTCAGCCACCGGACGAGCGTCGTGGTGGTGCGCGTGACGTGCTCGTCGCCGAGTCCGTGCTTCCATGCCTCGATGACCACCCAGCTCCCGGTCGACGCGGGCGTCCAGGCCGAGCCGGCCGGGGCTGCGAGCGCCAGCAGGAGCCACGCGCCCAAGACGCCCTGCATTGCGGGACGGAGGCTCGGACGCGGGTGCACGCGCGCGGTGACGGGCGGGATGGCCATGCCCAGAACATCGGCCCGCGCCGGACCGTGCTTGAGACGGCCGACGACCGCCGAGTCCGGATGCAGCGGCTCCGCCGGTCCACTACAATCCGACGGCGAATTCACTCATCCCCAGCCCGAGGCCCCGATGACCCACGTGCCGCCCCCGAACGCCGCTGACGACGCTCCCGCCCAGAGCGAGTTGGAGTTCATCACCGAGCTGTGCGAGGTCGTGGCCGAGCAGGCGGAGCTCCAGCCGATCCTCGACTGGCTGGTGCACAAGACGACGCGCCTGCTCGGCACCGAGGAGTGCAGCATCAAGCTCGTCACCGCGGGCAGCGACGTGGCAAAGACCATCATTTTCGACAACCGCCGCACCGGCCTCGAAGCCGGCATCAGCACCTGGTCCCCGATGGTGAAGACGCTGGTGATGGGATTCCTCATGTCGCAGCAGGGCGAACTCGCCAGCTCCGACCTCGCCGCCGACCCGCGCTTCCCCGTGCTCAAGAACCAGCAGACGCCGATCCGCGCCCTGCTGGCGCTACCGCTCAAGGTGGATGGGCGCGTCACCGGCATGATGGCGGTGAGCAACGCGACGCCGGGGCGGGCCTGGAGCAGGCACGACGTCCAGCTCCTGAGCATCGTGGCGAGCCACTCGGCGAGCGTGGTCGAGAAGGCGCGCCTGCGCGTCGAGGCCGAGGAGAAACGCCGGCTCGAAATGGAGAAGGAGGTGCTCGAGAAGGAACTCATGCTCGCGCGCGACATCCAGATGCGGCTCGTGCCCGACGCCCCGCTCGGCCTCGGCGGCTGGAAGGTCGAGGGCAGGTTGATCCCGGCGAAGCAGGTGGGCGGGGACTTCTACGACTACTTCCCGATCGACGGCGGCCGCGCCGTGGTGGTGATCGCCGACGTCGCCGGCAAGGGCGTGCCGGCGGCGCTGCTGGTGTCCACCGTCCAGAGCGCGGTGCGCGCGTTCGCCGACGGACGCCTCGCGCCCCGGGTGCTGGTCGAGCAGCTGAACCGCGCGGTCGTGCGCTCGTCGGCGGCGGGCAAGTTCGTGACCTTCTTCTATGCCGAACTGGATCACGCGCGCGGGCGGCTCCGTTACGTGAATGCCGGGCACAACTACCCGCGGCTCCGGCGCGCGAACGGCGAGGTGGAGTCGCTCGAGAAGGGAGGCGTGCCGCTGGGGCTGTTCGACGATCTCCCCTACGAGGAGGCCGAGGTGCCCTTCGGCGCGGGCGACGCGCTGCTCCTCTTCAGCGACGGCATCAGCGAGGCCATGGATTCGTTCCAGGCGGAGTTCGGCGAGGATCGCCTCGAGGAGCTGTGGCGCGAGTACGGGCACGGCCCCGGCCGGCTCACGATCGATCGCGTGATGGAAGAGGTGATCGCGTTCCGGGGCAGCGCGCCGCAGAGCGACGACATGACCACAGTCGTCGTCGCGCCCGCGACCGGAGCGTAGCGCGAGCGTGGGACGCTTCGTGGTGCGCACGTGCGCCGTGCTGTTCGGCCTCGTGGCCCTGATGGTGATCGTGGCACTCGCGCAGGTGGCGCCGATCGACGTGAGCGGGCTCGCGCACCACGACCCGGGACGCAGCGCGCTCATGCGCCAGCGCGAGAGCGAGGCCCGCGACCAGGGTAAGCCCTACCGCGAAGTGCGGAACCCGGTGCCGCTCGATCGCATCGCGCACCACCTGCGGGAGGCGGTCCTCGTGGCCGAGGACGACAAGTTCTTCACGCACGACGGATTCGACTGGGCCGGCATCCGGGACGCGGCCCGCCGCGACCTCGTCGCACACAAGGCCGTGCGCGGCGGGAGCACCATCACGCAGCAGCTCGCGAAGAACCTGTGGCTCGAGTCTTCGCGCACGCCGTGGCGGAAGCTGGAGGAGATGTTCCTCGCCATCCGGCTCGAACGCGCACTGACCAAGCGTCGGATTCTCGAGCTCTACTTGAACACGATCGAGTGGGGCGACGGCGTCTACGGTGTCGACGCCGCCGCACGCCACTGGTTCGGCGTGGGCGCCAGCTCGCTCGACGCCGGGCAGTCGGTGCGGCTCGCGGCAGTGATCATCAACCCGCGCCGCTTCTCCCCCGTCGCCCCCAACCAGCGCATTCAGCACCGCATCCAGTTGATCGCGAGCCGCATGCGCCGCCGAGGCGCGATCAGCGAGGGCGAGTACCGCGTCGCGCTCGGCCTGCCACCCGAGGCGCCGGCGCCCGCCGTGGACTCGACGCTGTTCGCGCCGGCCGACCTGCCCGTCCCGTCGCAGCAGGCGCCGGAGTCGCCGTTCTCATCGGTGGACAGCATGGCCTCCCCGTTCGGCGAACCAACGCCGGCACCCGCGCCCGTCGATACCGGCGGCGTGCCGCGTTAACACTTCGCCTCCCGTGCGCGTCCACGTGAGCGGACCTGTTCGTGATCGGTGCCCGGTCGACCATGGAGACGCTTGCCTACTGCCGCACGATCTCGCCGCTCGCCTGGCCCGGCGCGTGCATGACCGGCGTACCTGAACCGCTGGCGTTCGCTGACGCGCCGCTCGTGGCCGCGGCACGCCGCGGCGACCGCGCCGCATTCGGGGCGCTCTACCGCCGCCACGCGCGGCTCGTCCAGGCCGTGCTGCTCGCGCGCGTCGCTCCCGGCGGGGTGGACGACCTGGTGCAGGATGTGTTCGTGACCGCCATGGACAAGCTCGGCACACTGCGCGACGACCGCGCGTTCGCGCCGTGGATCGCCGCGATCGCCCGCCGGCGCGCGGCCGACTGGCGACGGCGCCGGCGCGACACGGTGGAACTCGACGACTCACTCGCCGGGGTGTCGCGGCCGGACGACGATGCCGCCGCGGCGCGCGAAGCCGTGGACGCGATCGCCTCGCTCCCCGAGGCCTACAGAGAGACGCTGCTCCTGCGCTTCGTCGCCGGGCTCACGGGCCCGGAGATCGCGGAGCGCACCGGGTTGAGCCACGGCTCGGTGCGCGTCAACCTCCATCGCGGCGTGGCGCTGCTGCGCGAACGGTTGAAAGGAACTGACGAGCATGCATGAAGAGGACGAGGACCGCGCGCTCTGGAGCGGCAAGGACCGGCTCCCGGAGGATCTCGCCCGGCTGCACGAGCGATTGTCACGGCTGCCGATCCCGCCCGAGCCCGACTGGGACGCGCCTCGCCGGCGTGAGCCGCGTTCTCGGCGAGGGTGGCTCGTGGCGGCCGCGGCGGCGGTGCTGCTCGCGGTGTTCGGCGGTGCCTGGCTGGTGCGCGACGCGTGGCGCGTCGAGCCGCTCGCCGGCTCACCCACACTTCGCGGAGTCTCGTTCGGCGGACGCCTCGGCCTCGGCGGGATGCTCACCACCGACGACAGCTCCCGGGCGCGGCTCCTCGTGGCCGGACTGGGCGAGGTCGAACTCGAGCCCGGGAGCGAGCTCCGCCGCGTGATCGGGCGGGGCGCCGAGCGACGCCTGGCGCTCGACCACGGCACACTCCACGCGCGGATCAGCGCGCCGCCGCGGCAGTTCGTGGTCGAGGCGCGCGCCGCCGTGGCCACCGACCTCGGTTGCGCCTACACGCTCGAGGTGGGGCGCGATGGCAGCGGTCGCCTGTCGGTGACGAGCGGCCGCGTCGCGTTCACCGACCGCGGTCACGAGTCGTTCGTACCGGCCGGGCTCTGGTGCCCGCTCCGCGCCGAGGGTGTGGGTGTTCCCCGCCGCGACTACGCGAGCGACCGATTCCTCGCCGCGCTCGCCGACTACGACCGCCAGCCGCACCTGCCGAGCGCCCTCGACGCGGTGCTCGCACGCGCCGAGGCGATGGACGCGATCACACTCTGGCACCTGCTCCCGCGCGTGCTCGGAGAGGACCGCGCGCGGGTCGCGACACGCATCGCCGCGCTGATCGACGTGCCAACCGCCGTGCCGATGGAGCGCGTGCTGGCGCTGGATCACGGCGCACTCGACGCGTGGTGGGACGCGCTGGGCTATGGCGGCGCCGGCGAATGGCGGGCGTGGAAGTCCAGCCGCCCACCCGGGCGTTGAAATGGCCGGTTAACAGTTTGATCCCGCCACGCGACTCCTCGGGTGAAGCGCCGGGCAATGGGACCGGCGCAGTGCCCCACCCGCGGGAGGATGCCATGCACCCGACGATCCGGAGTCTCCTCGTCGCCACCACGCTTGCCGTCGCACTCGCCCCCGCCGCACGTGCCGGCGGATCCTCTGCGAGCCTCATGGGTCCCGCGAAGGACGGCACCTACAACCTGGTCACGTACTCGTGCTCGGGGGTCGGGTCCATGCGCCCGACGGGCTGGGCCGAAGGCGTCGTGAACGGCGAGCGGCGCACGCTGCCGCTGGTGCTCCAGCCGGCCAAGGCCCCGGGCAGCTACGCGTTTCGGCGGGTGTGGCCGCAGGGCGGGCAATGGCTCGTACGGCTGACGTTCGCCAACCCGAACGCTCCCGCCCTCGTGGCGCAGATCGGCCTCGATGGTCGTGTCGGCGAGAGCAAGTTCATATGGAACGACGACGGCAAGCACGAGTGCGAGATGCGGCTCGCGACCGCGACGAAGTAACGGCGCAGCGGAAGGCGGTCGCGGGCAGCGGCGCGATCTGCCGATGTGGGGCGGCAAGCGGGAGACGGCAGGTGAACCGAGCGGGAACGTCCGGATTCTTGGTGGCACTGAGCCTGGCCGTGCCGGCCGTGCTTCACGCTCCGGCGGAACCGCTTCCCGTGCGGGCCCCCGCCGCCGTGGACACCAGCTCACGCCTTGCCCCAAGCGATTCGGGCTATGCCGATGCG
>CAYSWZ010000112.1:0-59355 GCA_964434945.1 uncultured bacterium
CCCGCGTAATCGGGCAGCAGGGTCCACTCCCGTCCGCCCATCGGGTCGAGCGTGCGCTTCTCGCGAACCCAGCGCGCCAGCAGGTGCGGCATCGTCTCGCTCATCTGCCAGACGCGGCGCGCCCGCCGGAGCGGCAGGTAGTCGCCGCCGCCGGCGAGCCGGTACGTGTTGGTCACGACCTTCAGCCGTTCCGCCGGGTCGAGCGGCTTGTCGTGCCACGTCAGGTTCACGATGCGCGCGCCCGCCGGGCGCGTCAGGTCGATCTCGTAGTGGACACCGTGGGCCGCGTCGAACTGGAAGCCCGCGGCGTCGGGCCGCAGGACCGGGGACGAGCCGTCCCACGAGTAGTCGGCGAGCATGGAGGCCGCGTGCTCGAGCGTCTCCTTGAGCTCCGCGCCGGACAGCTCGACGACGCCGAGCGCGTTGTCGTAGGGGTAGAGTCGCAGGAGGTCCCGGCGGCGGATGGGCCCGGCCGGGAGGGTCTGCGCGGGATCGAACAGGGCGGCCAGCGAAACGTCGGCGCCCGACGCGTCGAGCTGGCAGCGATGGATGAGGTCCCAGAGCGGATTGTCGCCGAGGCGGCCGTAGGGCGCACCGAACGGACCGGTCGCCTGGCCGAGGACCTCATCGAGCGCGGTCCGCGTCTCGGACGCGTAGGGAGCGACGAGCGCGTGCATGGCGCTGTCGCTCGCCGTGCTGTCGCTCACCATCGTCACGCCGGCGGTGCGCGATGCGAGCTGCCAGTCGGCGAGGCTCGAGGCGCGCGTGAACCGGAGGTCGATCCGCCCGAGCGCCTCGCCGAACCTGCCGGCCTGGGTCACGAGCGCGCCGCCGATCGTGACCGACGGCACCACCTGGTGCGTGTGGCCGAGGATGACGACGTCGATCCCGGGCACCTCGTAGGCGAGCCGGTAGCCCATGTTCTCGTTGGGGATCTCGCCCGGGCGCGAGCGCGCGTCGCCGCCGCGAGCCGAGGGGTCGCGCTCGAGACCCATGTGCGCGAGCGCGATGACGACCTGGCAGTGCTCGGCGCCGCGCAGACGGGCGACCTCGCCGCGGGCCACCTCGAGCGGATCCAGGAAGCGAAGGCCGCGGCACAGCGACGTGTCCATGAGCATGGGCACCGCCGGCGTGGTGAGCCCGATGATCCCGATGCGAACCCCGTCCACGAGCTTGACGAGCGACGTGCCGAATGCCGGCCGCCCGGTCGCGGCGTCGACCACGTTCGCCGCGAGGAACTTGAACCGTGCCTCGGCGATCGCCGAGTCGAGCACCGCGCGCCCACCGTCGAACTCGTGGTTCCCGACGGCCAGCGCGTCGTAGCCGAGCGCGTTCATCGCGGCGATGACCGGTTCCGGGCGGGTCCGCGGGCCCTCGCGCCAGACGCGCACGAGCGGGCTGCCGAACAGCGCGTCCCCACCGTCCAGCAGCAGCGTCGAATGGCCCTCGGCGCGCGCGGCGGCCACCATGGTCGCCAGCTTTTCGAGCCCCCGGGCGGCGGGCTTGTCGCTGTCGTCGTCCCAGGCGGCGAGCGCGCCGTGCAGGTCGGTCGTGTGGAGCACGCTGATCGTCAGCTCTTCGGCGCGCGCGGTGAGCGACCCGGCGGACAGCGAGCAGAGCACCGCCAGCACGACGGACAATCGCGAACGGACCGACCGCACGATGGATTCGCCTCCCGGGAGAGTGCCTGCCCCGCCCCGGATTCTCTCGCCGGGCAGCGCCCGCGCAGCTGGGCGACGGGAAGTGCAGGCTAATGCACGCGCGGCGCGCGGGAAAGCGGCCGGCACGCGGCCGGCACGCGGACCGGCGGCGGTGTGCGGAGCGGGGCCGGGCTGCTTATATTCCCGCTGCGGCCCGCACCCTCGCGGGCCGGACCACGTGAGGGACCATGTCCGACAGCATCACCTGCCCCGATTGCGGCAGCACGAATCCCGCGGGATCCGTCGCGTGCGAGAGATGCAACTTCCCGCTCGTCACGCCCGCGCCCGGCGCGGCCGCGCCGGCCGGACCGTCCGCCCCGCCACCGGCCGGCCCGTCGACTCCCACCCCGGCCGCCCCGTCGACTCCCGCGCCGGCCGCCGACGCGGGGCAGCCGTTCGACCCCGGGCCGCGCCCCGTCCGGCGGCGGCGCGAGCGACCGAACGCGATGGAGCCGGTACAGATGCAACTCTGGCTCGTCACCGGCGTGGCGGTGGTGCTCGGGATCGTCTACTTCGCTGCGCAGGGATTCTGGAAGTCCAACGTGAAGCCGGTCGAGGGCGCGAAGCCCGAACAGCAGCAGGAGGCCGACCAGGCGCGCGGCGTGCTGGCGAAGGATTCCACCAACCTGGCTGCGCGCATCGAGCTCGCGAACGTGCTCTACGACACCGGCAATTGGTCCGAGGCGATCATCCACTACAAGGCCGCGGCGAGGCTCGACCCGCAGCGCCCGACCACGCTCGTGGACATGGGCGTCTGCTACTACAACCTGAGCCATTTCGCCGCGGCGGAGTCGCTGTTCCAGCACGCGCTGCTCATCGACCCGGCGCAGCCCGTGGCGCTCTTCAACCTGGGCATCGTCGCCGAGAGCCAGCAGCGCTACGACGAGGCGCTCGGCTTCTACCACCGCGCCATGCAGGCCAATCCGCCCGACGCCATGAAGCAGCCGCTCACGGAACACCTGAAGGCGGTGATGGAGAAGACGGGGAAGAAGCCGCCTCCGCTGGGACAGCCACAGTAGGCGCCCGGGGCAGGCCGCGCGTTCATTCGAAGGCCGCGGGGATCATTCCCATCGCGCGCAGCGCCGCGCGCGCGTTGGCCCCGCACGCCGGCTCGCCGGCCGCGATCCCGGCCACGAGCAGCGCCAGATCGTGCGGCGTGTCGAGATCCGGAAGCGTGGCCACGGTCGCGACGCGGAGGCCTTCGCCGTGCGCACGCACCAGCGTGCGCGTGAGCACTTCCCGCGTGCTCCACGGGATGTCGCGGAAGAGCGCGGGGACCGGCCGCCCGAGCCCGACGCACCAGTAGCCGCCATCGGTGGTCGGCCCCAGCACCACGTCGTGCGACTCGAGCGCGACGAACGCCTCCTCCAGGTGTGCGGGGGTGAGCGACGGAGTGTCGCTGCCGAGGATGAGAGCTCGATCCGCCTCGAGCGGGAGCAGTTCCTCGAACGCGTTCCGCAGCCGCTCGCCGAGGTCGCCCCCGCGCTGCGCGCGCGACCGGAACCCACCCGGTGCCGGCGCCGGCTCGTCCGCCCAGCAGGCCCAGCGTTCGTCGACCCGAGCGCCGGCCGCCGCGAGGAACGTGTCGGCCAGGAGTCCCGAGTAGAGCGCGGCCGCGAGCCGCGCCGGCAGCGCGGGGGAGAGCCGGGATTTCACCCGGCCGGGCAGCGGGGAGCGGGCGAACACCTCCAGACGTCGCATGGGTGCGACTCTATCGGGCCGGTTGCGAACAGGGAATCGGGCGGATTCCAGAATGCCACCCCTTCATCTAAAGTGGCGAGCACTGACCCGCCCCACCGATCCGACGTGACCCGGCTCTGACGCGTCGCGCCCACCGCACCCACGGAGTCCCGACATGCCGCACTACAACGTCGTCGTCATCGGCACGGGTCCCGGCGGTTATGTCGCCGCGATCCGCGCCGCGCAGTTGGGCCTGAAGACCGCCGTCGTCGAGAAGGACGAACTGGGCGGCACGTGCTTGAACTGGGGCTGCATCCCCACCAAGTCGTGGATCGTGACCGCGCACCTCTACGAGCAGATCAAGCGCGCCAGGGAATTCGGCATCGTTGTCGGCGAGCCGCAGATCGACTGGCCGACGCTGGTCGCGCGCAAGAACAAGATCGTGAAGCAGCTCACCGGCGGGGTGAAGCAACTCCTGTCGGGACGCCAGGTGGACATCCACAAGGGCACCGCCCGGCTCACCTCTGCCAATCGGATCGCGGTGGCGAACTCACCGGCTGGCGGCTCGGAGAGCGAGATCACCACCGACAACATCATCCTCGCGACCGGCGCCCACGCGTGGAATCCACCGGGCTGGTCGCTCGACGGCGAGCGCATCATCGGCAGCAAGGAGGCGCTCGATCTCACCCGTCAGCCCCGGCGCATCGCCATCCTCGGCGGCGGGGTCATCGGCTGCGAGTTCGCGTGCTTCTTCGCCGCCATCGGCACCCAGACCACGGTGGTCGAGATGCTGCCCCGGCTGGTGATGGCGGAGGACGAGGAGATCTCCGCCGCGCTCGAGCGCGAGATGAAGAAGCAGAAGGTCGCGCTGCACCTCGGGACCAAGGTCGAGGACCGCCGCGACAATGCCGACGGCTCGATCACGCTCACGCTGGCGGGCGGGAAGACCGTGGACGTGGACACGGTGCTGGTCGCGACCGGCCGCCGGCCGTGGAGCGAGGGCCTCGGGCTGGAGAGCGTGGGCATCTCGCGTGCCGACCGCGGCAAGCTCACGGTGAACGACAAGCTCCAGACGAGCGTGCCGAACGTCTACGCCATCGGCGACGTCACCGACATCAAACAGCTCGCGCACTTCGCGAGCGCACAGGGGAAGGCCGCGGCCGAGATCATCGCCGGACACCCGGCGCAGACCAACTGGCGCGCCGTGCCGGCTGCGACGTTCACCTCCCCGGAGATCGCGAGCGTCGGACTCACCGAGGCGGAAGCGAAGGCGGAAGGCCGCACGGTCAAGGTCGGCCGGTTCCCGTTCCGCGCCCACGGACGCAACATCGCCGACGGCGAGACCGCCGGCTTCGTGAAGATCGTCGGCGACGCCGTCTCGGGCCAGATCCTCGGGACGAGCATCTTAGGCGCCAAGGCCAGCGAGTTGATCCACGAGGCCTCGCTCGCGATCGGCGCCGACCTCGACGTCTCGGCCATCGCGCAGGCCATCCATGCGCACCCGACGATGATGGAAGCGCTCGGCGAAGCGGCGGAGGATGCGGACGGGCTCGCCGTCCACCTGCTGCGCACCGAGCTGAAGGTGGGGGCGAAGTAGCGGCGGAGATCACTCTTCCGCAACCGTGGGCGACCACTTGTGAACAACACGATCCGAGACCGTGGGCCCGACCGCGGGGAATCGGCCCCGCCGTGGAGGGGCGTGATTCCGGGTGGATCCACGACCCGTCGACCGGACACCCGCGCGGCCGGGACCCGACCCGGCACTGCCCGGCCGCAGCGTGCCTACTGGCCCAAGCCGGTCCTCGTCACGGTCATCCTCGCCATCCTGCTCGCCGTCGGCGGAGCCGACTACCTGACCGGGCACGAGATCCTGTTCTCGATCTTCTACCTCGTGCCCGTCTCGCTCGCCGCTTGGACCGTGGGCCGCGGGCTCGCGATCCTCGTCTCGATCCTGAGCGTCGGGGCGTGGGTCCTCGGCGACCTCGCGACGGGGGCGACGTTTCCGCACGCGTTCGTCCCGGTGTGGAACGCCGCCATCATCCTCGCCTTCTATCTCGTCGTCGTCTGGCTGCTGTCCCGCCTGCATCGCATGCAGCGCGACCTGGAGGAGCGGGTCCGACTCCGCACGCTCGCGCTCACGGACGAGATGGCGGAGCGGGCGCGACTGGAGCGAGAGATCCTGAACGTCGGAGAACGCGAGCGCCGGCGCATCGGCCGCGACCTTCACGACAGCCTCGGCCAGCTCCTCACGGGCACGGCGCTCGCGGGACAGGTGCTGGAGGAGAAGCTCGAGTCGAAGGCGGTCCCCGAGGCGGGCGACGCGGGCCGGATCGTGTCGCTGGTCGAACAGGCGATCGAGCTGACCCGCAGCCTGTCGCGCGGCCTGGATCCGGTGGAGATCGAGGGCGGTGGACTCACCCAGGGCCTGCGCGAGCTCGCCTCCAAGACCACGGAGCTGTTTCCGACGCAATGCGACTATGTCTCCGCAGAGCCGGTGTCGGTGCGGGACGGCGCCACCGCGACTCACTTGTACCGGATCGCGCAGGAAGCGATCACGAATGCCATCAAGCACGGGCGGGCCGGGCACATCGTCGTGCGGCTGGAAGGCGAATCCGAACGGATCCGGCTGACGGTGCAGGACGACGGGATCGGGTTCGCGCCCGGCCGTGTGCGCGGCGAGGGCATGGGGCTGCGCATCATGGCCCACCGCGCCGCGGTCATGGGCGGCACGTTCGAGATCCACGCCGAGTCCGGGAGCGGTACGACCATCGTGTGCGAGATGCAGAACCCGTGAACCCCGTCGAGAAGACCCGCGTCTTCCTCGTGGACGATCACCCGCTCGTCCGCGAATGGCTCACGAACCTGATCCACCAGCAACCGGATCTCGTGGTCTGCGGCGAAGCCGAGACCGCGGCGGCCGGGCTCGCCGGGATCCAGGCGAACGCCCCGGACGTCGCGGTGGTCGACCTCACGCTCGCCGGGCGCTCGGGGCTCGAGCTGATCCGCGACCTCAAGCTTTCGTGCCCCAAGGTCGCCGTGCTCGTGCTCTCGATGCACGACGAGCTTCTCTACGCCGAACGCGCACTGCGCGCGGGCGCCCGCGGCTACATCATGAAGCGCGAGGTGACGAAGAAGGTCATCCTCGCGATCCGCCGCGTGCAGCAGGGAAAGATCTACCTCAGCGAGCGATTCGCGACCACGCTCGCCGAGAAGCTCGTCACGGGCGTGCCGGGCGCGCCGAGAACGCCCGATTCCGTCCTGAGCGACCGCGAGTTGGAGGTGTTCCGCATGCTCGGACAGGGGCGGGCGACGCGCCACATCGCCGAGTCGCTCCACCTGAGCGCGAAGACGGTGCAGGCCTACTGTGCCCGCATCAAGGACAAGCTCGGGCTCGGGAGCTCGACCGAACTCCTGCGTGAAGCCATCCGCTGGGAGCAGGAGCAGGGCGCTCCCTGAGCGCGCGGCCGCGGCCGCGCGGCCGCCCGGGGCCCCGCTCGTCGAGCGTGCCGGTGACATCGGGCACGTCGCGTCGACGAGAGCGCAGCACCGCGTAGGGTTTCCCCCTACACCTTTTCTAGGTGCAGCCCCACAGACGCCGGGTCGATCCGGAGCGTACGGTTCGCGCACCCGTCGCGGTGCGCTGTGCTCCCCGGCCGACGCGTGCGTTCGTCATCTCCCCGACGAACGCACGCTCCCGATCCGACCTTGCACCGCGGGGTCCCATTGCTCATGACATTGCTTCGTGTGAATCGAACGACCCGGACCGTGCTCGCGCTGGCGCTCGCCGCGCCAACGGCGGTGGCCGGGCAGGCTCGGGGTGCGGAGCCGACGACGGCTCTCGCAGCGGCCCCGGCAAGTGCGGCGGCACTGGGTCTCGACGACGCGGTTCGTCTCGCGTTGCACGGCAATTGGGACGTGCTGTCGTCGAGGACCGCGCTCGCGATCGCCGAGGCGCAGAAACGCATCGCCCGCGAGTGGCCGAATCCCAACGCATCGGCGCTCGTGAGCCGGATCCACACCGACGGCGCCGGCGACGGGACCTCGCTCGGGAACGGCTTCTGGGAGCGCGCGTACGACACCGTGATCCAGGCGGAGCAGTTGGTCGAGCTGGGCGGCAAGCGTTCCGCCCGCCGGGGTTCCGCTCGCGCGGGCGAGGATGTCGCCCGCGCGCGGATGGCGGACCTCCGCCGGACGCTCCGCGCGGACGTCGCCTCCGCGTACGTCGCCGCGGCGCTCGCCGAGTCGAACGCGAGGATCTCCCGGCAGTCGGCGGAGTACCTGGGTGAGGAAGCGCGGATCGCGGGCATCCGCTGGAAGGCGGGCGACATCTCCAGATCCGATCTGGACCAGATCGAGATCGCGGCGGCCCGGCTCGAACTCGATGCCGCGACAGCGGAAACGGAGTCTCGCGCGCGCCGGGTCGATCTCGAGCTGCTGCTCGGACTCTCGCAGCCGATGGGCACGTCGGTGCTGGCCGATTCGCTCGAAGCCCTCGCCGATCGCAGCGAGCAGTCGGCGCCCGCGGGATCCGCCGGCACGCGCGCCGATCTCGCGGCCGCACGGGCGAGGCTCCAGCAGGCGGCGAGCGAGCTGCGTCTCGAGCGTGCGATCCGCATCCCGGACGTCACGCTGGTGGGGCAGTACGAGCACGAGCCGCCGGTCCGCTCGAACAGCGTGGGCGCCGGTTTGTCGCTCCCGATCCCGCTCTGGAACCGGAACGCGGGCGAGATCCGTGCAGCCGAGGCGGCGAAGGAGGACGCGGCGCGCGCGGTTCGCCAGGTCGAGGCGGAGATCGCGGCGGAGGTCGTCCGCGCGCGGACCGCCTTCGACGAGGCCATCGCCCGGTGGCGGCGCTACCGCGACGACCTGCGGCCGCGTTCTGCCGAGATCCGGCTGACCGTCTCCCACGCGTACGAAAAGGGGGGCGCGTCGCTGCTCGACCTGCTCCAGGCCGAGCGCAGCGACAACGACGTCCGGCTCTCCACCATGCAGGCGGCACGCGATGCCGTGCTCGCGGCAGCGGAGCTCACCGCGGCGACCGCACCCATCACCGAGGAGGACACACAACCATGAGAGACTCCATGGGCCGGCTCCTGCTGGCCCTCACCCTCTGCTGCGCGGGCTGCGGGCACGAATCCACGACCGTTTCCAACACGGACCCGCGCGTCGCGGGCGACCGCATCGCGTTCGCAGCCAACGCACCGCAACTGGCCTCCCTGGCGGTGGAACCGGTGAGCGTCGAGTCCACGAACTCCTCGCGACTCTACGGTCGCCTGACGTGGGACGAGAACGTGACCGTCCGCGTGTTCACGCCGTTCGCAGGACGGGTACGGCGTGTGCTCGCGGACGCCGGGCAATCGGTGCGGGCGGGCGCTCCGCTCGCCGAAGTGGAATCCCCCGACTTCGGCCAGGCCCAGGCGGAGGCACGCACGGCCGAGAGCGACTTCCGCCTCGCGGAGAGCAACCTGGACCGCCTCCGCGACCTGTTCGAGCACGGAGCGGCCGCGCAGAAGGACCTCGACGCCGCCGAGGCCGATCGAGCGAGGGCCGCCTCACAGCGGGCGCGTGTCACGGCGCGGCTGGCCTCCTACGGCGCCGCCGCGGATTCGGTCGATGGGCTGTTCATCCTCAAGAGCCCGATCGCCGGCACGATCGTCGAGCGAAACCTGACGCCGGGCCAGGAGATCCGTCCCGACCAGATGCTGGCGAACGCCCCGCAGCTCTTCTCGCCGCTGTTCGTCCTGAGCGACCCGTCCCGGCTGTGGATCCAGATCGACGCGGCCGACGGGGAGTTGGCGTTGCTCAAACCCGGCACCGCATTCGCGTTCGAAAGCAGCGCGTACCCCGGCCGGGTGTTCCGTGGAGTACTGGATCACGTCTCCGAGGCCATCGACCCCGGCACGCACACCATCCGTGCGCGCGGACACGTGGACAACACGAGCCGGGAACTGCGCGCCGAGATGTTCGTGACCGTGACGCTCGAGGCACCGACCCGGCCTGCCGCCGGGCTCAGCGTCCCCACGCGCGCCGTGTTCCTGAAGGGCGACCGCCACTACGTGTTCGTCGAAGTGAGCCCGGGACAGTTCGCTCGGCGCGAGGTCCACATCAGCGCCGACCACGACAGCCACGTGCTGATCCGCGACGGCGTGGGCCAGGGCGATCGCGTGGTGACCGAGGGCGGCGTGCTGCTCGAGCAGCTCCTCGACTGACGCCATGCGCCCGCCTCGAACGCCCCGGCCCCGTCCATGATCAAGCGACTCGTCTCGTTCGCGCTCCACCAGCCGTTGTTCATGACGCTCATGACGCTGCTGTTCATCGGCGGCGGGGTGCTGGCGTTCGTGCACCTCCCGGTCGAGGCCTTTCCCGACGTCTCCGACATCCAGGCGACGGTGATCTCGCTCTACCCGGGCCGCGCGCCGGAGGAAGTCGAACAGCAGGTCACGATGCCGCTCGAGACCGCGCTCAACGGCCTGCCGCACATGGTGCGCATGTTCTCGCACACGCAGTTCGGGCTGTCGTTCATCATGCTCACGTTCGACGACCGCACCACGGACGGGCAGGCGCGCCAGCAGGTGCTCGAGCGCCTGACCACCGCGGACCTGCCGCCGGGGGTGCAGGCGCAGCTCGAGCCGCTCTCGACGGCGATCGGCGAGATCTACCGCTACCGGGTGACGGGCCCGGGGATCTCGACGCGCGACCTGCGCACGCTCGAGGACTGGGTGATCGAGCGCAACCTGCGCGCGGTCCCGGGCGTCGCGGACGTCGTGGCGCTGGGCGGCCTCATCAAGACGTTCGAGGTCGATCCGGACCTGGCGCGCCTGCGCTACTACGGCCTCTCGCTGCAGCAACTCTACACCGCGCTCAGCCGCGGCAACGCCAACGTGGGCGGCAGCAAGGTGACGCAGGGTGCGCAGCAGTACTTCATCCGCGGCGTCGGCCTTCTGCGCTCGGCGGACGAGATCCGGAACATCGTCGTGTCCGCGCATTCGGGCATCCCCGTGCTCGTTCGCGATCTCGCGCAGGTCCAGGTCGGCAACGTGCCGATCGAGGGCGTCGTCGGACAGGATCGCGAGGACGACGTCGTCACCGGGATCGTGCTCATGCGCAAGGGCGAGAATCCATCCGAGGTCCTGCGGGCGCTCAAGGACCGCGTCGGCCTGTTGAACGAATCCATCCTGCCGAAGGGCGTGCAGATCGTGCCCTACTACGACCGCACCTGGCTCATCGACACCACGCTCCGCACGGTGTTCGAGAACCTCGCGGAGGGCGCGATCCTCGTGACCTTCGTGCTCCTGTTGTTCCTGGGGAACATCCGCGCGGCGCTCATCGTGGCCGGGATCATCCCGCTCTCGCTGCTGGCCACGTTCATCGGGCTCACCTGGCGCGGGATCCCGGCCAACCTGCTGTCGCTCGGCGCCATGGACTTCGGGATCATCGTCGACGGGGCGGTGATCGTGGTGGAGAACATCTTCCGCCGGCTGACGGCGAACCGGCCGCACGGAACGGCCGCCGTGCGGGCGGTGATCGAGGCGGGCGCGGTCGAGGTCGGCCGGCCCGCGTTCTTCTCCATGCTCATCATCATCGCGGCGCACATCCCGATCTTCACGCTCCAGCGCCACGAAGGGCGCATCTTCGCGCCGATGGCGTGGACCGTCACCAGCGCGCTCGTCGGGTCGCTCCTGTTCTCGCTGTCACTCGTCCCGCTGGCGTGCCTGCTGCTGCTCCGGGGCCATCTGCCGCACGACGAGACGCGCCTCGTCCGATTTCTCAAGCGGCTCTACGTTCCCTCGCTGAAGATGGCGCTCGCGCGGCCGAGGATCGTGATCGTCTCGGCGCTCGCCGTGTTCCTCGCCACCATGGCGCTGGCCCCCGCGCTCGGCAGCGAATTCCTGCCGGAGTTGAACGAGGGGAGCATCTGGGTGAACGCGAACCTGCCTCCCGGGATCTCGGTGGAGGAGGCGCGGCTCCAGTGCCGCAGGCTGCGCGAGATCCTGCTGCGCACGCCGGAGGTGCGCACGGTCATCTCCAAGTCCGGCCGACCGGAGGACGGCACCGACCCCAAGCCCATCAACATGGCGGAGATCTACGTCGACCTGAAGCCCAAGTCGGACTGGCGACGGGGCATGACGAAGCAGAGGATCATCGACGAGATGGATCGGAACCTGGAGGCCGTACCGGGCGTGGAGATCAGCTTCTCCCAGCCCATCCGGGACAACGTCCTCGAGAGCATCTCGCAGATCGACGGGCAGGTCGTGATCAAGGTGTTTGGCGACGACTCGGCGAAGCTCCGGCAGAAGGCCCGGGAGATGCTGCAGGCGCTGCAGGGCGTGCCGGGGATCTCGAGCGCGGTGATCGATCGCGCCGGCGAGGTGCCGCAGGCGCTGATCGAGATCGACCGCGACCGCGCCGCGCGCTTCGGCCTCAACGTCGGGGACATCGAGGACGTCATCGACATCAGCCTGGCGGGCCGCGAGGCGACCGAGCTCTGGGACGGGGAGCGCCACTTCGCCGTGGTCGTGCGGCTGAGCGAGCCCGAGCGCACGCTCGCGAACATCAAGAAGGTGCTCGTGGACACGCCGGACGGCCAGCACATTCCGCTCGAAGAGGTGGCGACGTTCCGGGAGGCCTCCGGCAGCATGAACATCAGCCGCGAGGGCGGCACCCGCCTGTCCGCGATCAGCATCTTCATCAAGGGCCGGGACATGGGGAGCGTGGTCGCCGACATGCAGCGCCGCGTACGGTCGGTGCCGATGCCCCGCGGCTATCACGTCACCTGGAGCGGCGAGTTCGAGAACCAGCAGCGCGCGATGAAGCGGCTGGCGATCGTGGTGCCGATCAGCGTGTTCCTCATCTTCACGCTGCTGTTCAACGCATTCCGGTCGGTGAAGAGCGCGCTCATCATCCTGATGAACGTGCCCCTCGGGCTCATCGGCGGCGTGCTCGCGCTGCTCATCACCCGTGTCCCGCTCAGCGTCTCGGCCGCGATCGGGTTCATCGCACTGTTCGGACAGGCGGTCCTGAACGGGGTCGTGATGGTCACCTACTTCAACCAGCTGCGGGAGGAGGGGCGGCCGGCCTACCAGGCCGTCCTCGAGGGTGCCACGACGCGGTTCCGCACGGTGATGATGACCGCGATGCTCGCGATGCTGGGGCTGCTGCCCATGGCGCTGTCCCATGGCATCGGGTCCGAGACCCAGCGCCCGCTCGCGATCGTCGTGATCGGCGGGCTCGTGTCCGCGACGTTCCTGACCCTGGTCGTACTGCCCACGGTCTATCTCGTCACCGGGTCGAAGGCGGTGAAGCCCGAAGCGTCACCGGTGAGCCTGTCGCTGGCGGAATGATCCGCGGGCGGCGGGGGCGCGGCCCGCGGCCGGCCCGCTGGTCGCGTCGCGCACAACGGTTCTCCCGCATCACACCGGGAGCCAGTAGGTCGCCTTGACCGCGAACACGTTCTCCGGCGGTTGGTTGAAGAGCCCGGAGTAGTCGCGGCCGAACGCGAAATCGCCGAACGCCTCCGTGTCCTGCCGGCGCTGCTGCCAGACCAGGAACAACGTCGAGCCGGGCCGGTATTCCCAGCGCAGGACCGCGTTGCCCAGCAGCGACCGGAAGTTGAAGTTGGGATCGCCGATCAGCATCAGGTTGCCGTTCCCCGGGTCGATGGTGATCAGCCCGGTCGCCGGATCGCGCACGATCGTGCCCTTGTCCTTGCCGTAGACGGCGAATTGGAACGCCCGCGGCGTGGTGAACTCCTTGAAATCGACGTAGCTCCCCGACACGACCAGCGGCTGCACGTAGAGCTGGAGGCTCATGCGCGGCGTGAACGTCCAGTCCACGCGGGTGACCAGCGACGCGACCCGCTGGTCGAGCGTCGCGAACACGTAGCGCTGGCCGTAGGTGCTCGTGGCGTCGGGATCGGGACGCGTGGTCACGTACTGCGCCAGCGCGTGCGTATAGAAGTAACTCGGCTCGAAGCCGATCCGGAACGATGGCGATGGCCGGACCGAGACGACGAGGCTCGGCCCCTGGCCGAGTCCGCCTTCCGAGTTCCACGAGTACGAGTAGGCCGGGCTCACCGACCACGACTTGCGGGTGTCGCTGAAGATGCTGCCGTTGACGTTGCCGCCGACGGGCAGCAGCGCCTGCGGCCCGCCGCGCGTCAGCCGGTCGTCGTAGGTGCGCTGCGTGCTGGTGCCGGTCACGTTGATGCCCCAGAAGTTCGCGAACTGGGCGTTCGTCGACACCGCGTAGCCGTTGTAGATGATGTCGCCGCCGTAATTGAAGATGTGGTTCGCGTACGGCAGCACGTTGTAATTGCGGAAGAACTTGCCCGGCTGGTTCTCCTGGTAGAGCACCAGCTCCGAGACGCCGCGGTAGTCGGCGCGCGTCATGAACCCGAGGTCGTTCGCCTCGTAGCCCGGGCTGGTCGAGGTCCACGCGACCGAGCCCAGCCAGTGCTTGCCCGAGGTCTTCGCCAAGGAGGCGTCGGTGGTGTAGCCCTCGAGCCGGGTCCGCGTCGTGTCGTAGACGGCATAGTCGGCGTGATCGGGACGCTGGTAGTAGCGTGCGCTCGAGCGTTGCAGCAGCGTGATCGCGTCGCTGCTCCCCTGGACCAGGCTGCCCGCCACGC
The DNA here is from genome assembly GCA_964434945.1 of uncultured bacterium. Taxonomy (GTDB): domain Bacteria; phylum Eisenbacteria; class RBG-16-71-46; order RBG-16-71-46; family RBG-16-71-46; genus JAIOPA01. The sequence goes on from CAYSWZ010000112.1 coordinate 14,008, forward strand.
TCGCATCGAACGCGTACCGGCGCCGGGCCCAGGCGTGGTTCAGGTCCAGCCCGCCGACATAGGCATCGTTCGCCAGCGCCGCGCTCAACGCGTCGGTGTCGTTGCGGCGATTCACCGCGGTCAGCATGCCGCCGAACACGGTGTTGCCGGAGTTGAAGTCGCGTTTCAGGCGGCCGGTGAAGAAGTGGGTCAGCGGCTCGACGGTGGTCTCGTGCCGCTCGCCTCCGCCGCCGACCAGCGTGTACTGCGCCTGTTCCGGACCTGTGATGGCGTCGAGTGCGCCGACCGACCAGCCGCCCCGGGTCTTGCCCGTCAGCTTGGCGGCCACGTCGATGGTGGTCTGGTCGGGGGCATCCACGTGCTCGAACGCCGGACCGTCCAGCGTCAGGTGCGGGGATCGCCCGATGCGGCGCGAGTTCAGGACCTCGCGGAAGCCGAAGTTGTTGAATGTGCGCGAGGAGCCGAACCCGAACAGGTCGGCCCCCTCGATGAAGAACGGGCGCTTCTCCGGGAAGAACGTCTCGAACGCGGTCAGGTTGACCTCGGCGGGATCCACCTCCACCTGGCCGAAGTCGGGATTCACGGTGGCGTCGAGCGTCAGGTTGCTGGTCACGCCGTACTTGATGTCGAGCCCCGCCGAGCCGAAGTAATCGCTGCTCGAGCGGAACGGGTCGTCGCTCTCGACGTGCAGCCGTTCGTTGCGCGCGGTCACGTACGGCACGAACTCGAGCCGCCGCGACGTGGGCAGCCGGCCGAGGCCGACGAGGTCTCCGTAACGGCTCACGCCGCCCTGTTCCTTCTTGGGTGTGAACGCGAAGTAGTCGCCCTCCCCCTTCCGCAAGATGCCGCGGGCGAACTGAATGCCCCACGTCGCATTCTCCTGAGGGTTGTAGCGGAGCTGGGAGAGGGGGATGCGCATCTCGGCCGTCCAGCCCAGCGAGTCCACCGTCGCGGCAGCCGACCACACCGGGTCCCACGAGGCGTCCTCGTTGCCGTCCGAACCGATCGTCGCGTCGCGCATCGCGCCTGCGGGATTGACGCGGAAGCGCGACGCCGTCAGGTGGTCGTGGTAGGAATCGATGAACACCTCGAACAGGTCCGAGTCCGTCGGATCGTCCCGGCGGGCGAGCTTGGCCCGGATCTTCCTCGGTTCGGAATCGTAGAGCCGCGCGCCCACGTAGAGCGCGTCATCCCCGATCAGGACGCGCACCTCGGTGCGCTCGGAAGCGGGCTTGCCCTCGTCGGGGTCGAGCTGCGTGAACTCGGTGGCCGGCGGGGCCGCATTCCACGCCGCTTCGTCCAGCCGGCCGTCCACGTGGATCGAGCCGCTGAGGCGCGCGGCCTGGATCGTCGGCAGGGGGGGTAGGTGACCGGCCACGCCGGTGCTGTCGGTGGGCTGGGTGTGCGCCACGCCTGCGGCGAGGCACCCGCACAGTGCGACCGCCGTGAGCGGCCGGGGGCTTCGCATGGCGCGGCACTCCTGGTGTCGGGAAGGAGGGGCAAGGACCCGTGAACGCGGCGGATTAGACCGGGCCGATGCCTCCAGCGTTGGAGTGGTCGGTTGAGTGCTGGGCGTCCGCGGACCAGTGCGGCTCGCCGGTCCACGGGCGCGACGTTCGAGGCCCCGCTCCGGCGGCTCGTCAGGCCGGCGAGACCTGAGGGATCGGGGGCCCGGCAAGGCATCGCCCCCGGCCCTGCCCCGGGACTCACCGCATCGCCAGCTTCTCCGCAGCCGGCCTTGCCTTCACCTTCACCTCCGCCTTCTGGCGCTCGAGCATGAGGACGGTCACGTCGGGGTCGACCACGACGCGCTCCGGCTCGAACGCACAGGCGATGGTCACGGTCTTCGACTGGTTCGGACCGAGGGTGAGCGTGCCGCGGGCATCGGCGTAGCGCTCCGCGTCCCGCTTCGCGTGCGGGAACCGCTCTCCGCGCGCGGCCGCCACCTCGATCGGCATCGTGGACGTGCCGGTGTTGCGCACGGTCGCGGTCACGGTCCAGCCGGCAACCGACTTCACCACGCTGGCGTCGTCGATCTTGTACTCCGGCACCACCACCTCGCGGAACCACTGGTTCGCCAGGGAATCGAACGCCGCCGGGTCCGCGGCGTGGCGGCGCATGATCGCCAGGTAGTCCTCGAGCGAGGCGTGGTCGCGCGAGTCCCGGAACGCCGCCAGGTACTCGCGCAATGCCGCCAGCCCCGCCTCGCGCCCGAGGAAGCGGTGCAGCATCCACAGCGCGAAGCCGCCCTTGTCGTAGACGATACGGCCGTCCGCAGGCAGCGCGCCGTCGAGCTTCACGAGCGGCCTCTCCGAGTCCTTCACCCGGCGGTTGGCGTAGCGGTCCTCGATGCTCCGGCAGAACGCCATGCGCTGCTCCAGCCCGCGCGCCTGCTCGCACAACAGGATCGTGGAGAAGTGCGCCATGCCCTCGGACAGCACCTCGGTGCCGGGCCCGTCCGCGACCATCGCCATGTTCGGCCACCACTGGTGCGCGGCCTCGTGGGCGGTGATCCAGAACGGGGCGTTCGCGTCGGGCCTGCTCCGCGACAGGAAGCCGATGTTCTCGGAGAACGAGATGTTGCCGGGCGGCGCCTGCGCGTACATGGGCAGCCCCGCGAACTCCGACAGGCGCAGCGTCTTCCACGGGAACGGCGCGAACCACTCGCCGTACCAGCGCCGCGCCGCCACCAGCGCGTCCAGCATCTCGTCGACGTTGTACGGATGCCGTGCGTCGTAGTACACGGCCACGCCGTCGCGCCGCTTCACCTGCCAGTTGCCGGCGATGACGTTGTAGATCCGCACCGGGTGGTCGGTCCGCCACTCGGTCATGCGCCGGCCGTTCATGACGGAGTCCGCCACCTGCTCGCCGGTGGCGTTGACCTGCAGCCTCGCGGGGACCGAGACGCGAAGATGGCAGTCGAACCAGGCGCCGGCCATGGGGATGCCCGCGGGGTTCGTGCCCTCGTACCAGTTGTCGGGCCACTCGCGCGGGTCGGCCTTGTTCTTGTCCTCTTCGACGCCAACGTCCTTCTGGTAGCCGAGCTGGGGCGCCAGCGTCGGGCTGCCGAGCGCGGTGAGCACGATGCTCTCGGGCAGGATGAACTCCATCTCCGCGCCGCCGTTCCGCGAGATGCCCTGCGGTTGGTGCCCGGAGTAGGCGAACCCCAGCCGCGCCTTCCCGCCGGTGGCGAGCGGATGGCGCAGCGTCACGATGTGCAGGCCGGCGCGGTTCTCGGTCTTGAGCGACTCTCCGTCGAGCGTCCAGCGCAGGTCCTTCCAGTCCGGGTTCACCGTCACGGGAAAGCGCAGCATCGGCTGCTCGGTGTGGTTGACGACGTCGTACCAGCCGTTGACGGCGAGCCGGCGCGCCGAGGGGTCGAGATCCACGGCCATGTCGACGGCCGCGAGCTCCGGCGCCGGGGCATCCTTCCAGGTCTCGATGTTCTTCGCCCAGTAGTCCTTCTTGTGCTTCCGGGTGACGCCGCCCTGGTAGCCGTCGTGCACCCGCAGGCCGAGCAGCGTGCCGGCGAGGACGGGCACGAGTAGCAAGGGGGCGACGGACCACACCGATGCCAGCAGTCCCGCCGGGCGGAAGGCGTGCACGAGGCGCGTGGCATCGCGTTCGCGCCGCTCGAACAGACGCACCGCGAGCACGGTGAACAACACGGCCGCGCCGAGCCAGAGCACGCGGTTGAGGAGCAGCGGCACACGGTCGTACTGGAACGTGGCGATGTCGCTCCAGCGGAGCACGCTCCACAGGTCCCAGTTCCACACCCAGTTCATGTGGTTCTTCGCCTGCGCCCACCCCGAGAGAACCATGACCCCGAGTCCGATCGTGTACGTGCCGTAGCGGTTGCTGGTCACGGCCTGGAGCGCCGCGACGAACGCCGTCCAGACGAGGAACGTGGGCACGAGCAGCAGCCCCCACACGAGGACGAACGGCGCGAGGTCGAGCGGCACCTTGCCCTGGAACGCGAGGAGCCCCAGCGATCCGATCAGGCACGCGAGCACGATGGCCAGCCCGAGCACGGTGTTCGCGAGCGCCTTGCCGGCGAGCAGCGCCGCGGTGCGCAGCGGCGTCGCGTAGGCAATGGCGCCAAACCCGGTGCTGCGTTCGCGCTGCAGCGACTCGGTCGTGTAGAAGAGGATCATCATGCTCACGAGCAGCGTGAGCGTGTTCATCATTCCCACCGCGAGCGTGCCGGCGGTGTTGAGGAGGGGCTCGTCGAACCTGCCGACGTTGTAGTCGTTGGCGAGTGTCTGGAGCAGGATGAGAGGCACGAACAGGTAGAGTCCCGGGTGCCGCAGGATGCCGTGCAGCTCCGCGCGCGCCACCTCGAGCGCCCCGGTCACGAAGCCGGGAACGCCCGAGCGCATGCCGAGCGCGTGGAGCGCCACGACCGCGGGACGCGCCGGCTCGGGGGACGAGACCGACGTCATGCGGGCAGCTTCGAGCGACTCGCCCCGTCGGGGCCTCTCACCGCGCAGCGTCACGGCGAAGCGGTTCTCCAGCAGCGCCACCGAGCCGAGCCCCACGGCCACGCACAGCAGGCGCTGGGAGACCACCAGCAGATCGAGTCCGACGTGGGCGTGGTTGTAGAAGTCCACGCCCTTGTCCACGTTGAGCCAGGTCTCCTTGATCCAGCGGAGCCCGGTCAGGTCGACGAACTGGAGCACGCGGTTGACGCCGAGCGGCAGCCACACGGGCGACCACTCCCAGAGGAAGAACGCGGCGGCCATGAGCACGGCGATCGGCAGGAAGAACACCAGCACCGGGCGCTTGGTGATGCCCCCGATCATGAACGAGGTGCCGCAGAAGAGGATCAGCGTCGGCAGCGTGAACACGAGCGCCGGACGCAGGTAGGCCGACAGGCTGAAGGGACCGATGTAGTCGGAGTTGCTGCCGTGCGGCAACAGCTGGTTGAACACCATCATCATGGCGAGGTGCACGCCGAGGACGGCAAGAAACGCCACCAGCACGGCCAGGAACTTGCCCCAGACGTACTCGCCCGGCTGGAGTGGCGTCGAATGCAGCAGCTCGCCGACCTTCGCCTCGTCGTCGCGGATCATCGACATGCCGGCCGCCACCGACACGAAGAACACGTAGATGAGCGTGGTGAGGAAGATCATCAGCTGGGTCAGCGCGAACTCGGAGTTGACGAACGCCTTGTGCCCGCCGACGCGCGCGTCGCCGGAGCCGACCTGCGCGTGCCCGATGCTGATCGAGTAGGCGAGGAATCCGAGGATCAGGAGCAGGACCCAGAACAGCGGCCGGCGCAGGTGGAACTTGAGGTCCTGCTGGAAGACCTCGAACAATCGCCGCGCGCTCACGGGCGGGCCTGTTCGAGGCGCTCGCTGCCTCGCGCCGCGCTGCGCACGAAGTCGCCCGGTTCGCGGCGGGTGCCGTTCACCGGTGTCGCCGTCGCGTCGATCAACTCGGCGCCCGGCAGCTCGCCGAGCCGCATGAGCACGAGATAGGCGTCCTCGAGCGACGGCTCGACCGGATCGAACCCCGCGGGGGCGGCACCGTCGGGCTCGTAGAGTCGGACCCGGTGCCGACCCTCCACGAGCAGCGTCTGGGTCACCGCGCGCGCGGCGCGCAGTTCGGCCAGGTCGGCGGGCGAGACCAGGCCCTCGAAGATGCGGCCCTGGAGCGACGCACGCGCCGCGCGCGGCGTCGTCCGGGCCACGAGCCGACCACCGCGGATCACGGCGAACTGCGGGCACAGCACCGCGACGTCGTCCACGATGTGCGTGCTCAGCAGCACGGTGCGCTCCTCGGCGAGCTCGGTGAGCAGGTGGTAGAAGCGCAGCCGTTCCTCGGGGTCGAGGCCCGCGGTCGGCTCGTCCACGATCACCAGGCTCGGGTCACCGGCGATCGCCTGCGCGATGCCCAGCCGCTGCCGCATGCCGCCCGAGTAGGACTTGACTGCGCGCCTCGCCGCGAACGAGAGGTTCACGCGCTCGAGCAGCTCGCCCGCGAGCGCCGTGAGCCCGCGCGGCGCGGTCACGCCCTTCAGGACCAGCAGGTGGCGCAGCATCTGCTCCCCGGTCAAGTGCGGGTAGAACCCGAAATCCTGCGGCAGGTAGCCGAGCGTGCGGCGCACGAGCGACGGGTCCGCGAGCACGTCCTCGCCGTCGAGGAGGACGCTGCCCGACGTGGGCTCCAAGAGGCCCGCGAGCACGCGCATGAGCGTGGACTTCCCGGCCCCGTTCGGGCCGAGCAGGCCGAACATCCCCACCGGAACATCGAGGTCCACCCCCTGCAGCGCGGCGACCGGACCGGGATAGACCTTGACGAGACCACGGATCGAGAGCATGGGCAGATGCCTCCGGGTGATGGCGAGGGAAGGGGGTGCGAGGGAGTCGCGCGGGACGAGCAAGGTACGCCCCGGCCGCTCGCCATGTTGCACGTGCCGCCGCCGAGTTGGCCCGCGCGATGGCTCAACGCGCCTCCGGCCCACGCCGGGCCGCGGGAAACGGGCGCGCACCCCGTCCCCCGTCGTGGTTCGCACGCCGAAGTTGGCGCCCCGTCGCCACACTCGCGTATCCTGCCCCACGCCATGCGCCTCGACCGTGCGGTTTTCGTCGTCCTGAGCTTGCTCCTGCTGGCCGCGGCCTTGCCGGCGCGCGCGGCGTGGCACGCGCTGGAGGAGATCCCGGTCGAGAGCCCGGTCTACCGGCTCCTCGACGACGTGACCTCCAACTACCCGCTGTCGAAGGGACTGCTGCTCACGCGCCCGTGGACGCGCGCCGACCTGGGCAAGTTCCTGGACCAGCTCGTGGCCGACGTCCCGGCCGCGGCGAAGGACCCCGCGGTGCAACGGCTGAGTCGCGAACTCGAGCCAGGCGGCGGCCTCGACGGGCTCGAGCCGGCGATGTCCACCGAGGATGAGAACGCCTCGTTCGAGCTGTCGCCCTACGCACACGTCGGCTATGCCGAGGACAAGGCGCGCGGCACGGTCGCGCACGACAACCGCGCGGGGCTCCAGGCATCGCTCGCGTTCGGCGAGCACACCCTGCTCTTCCTCGACGGATACGCGGGCACGACTTCGCCCGGGCCGCACGGCACGCCCGACGCGAACGGCTCCTACCATCCCACGTCCACCGACGTCGTCGCCTGGTTCGATCGCGCCTACGCCACCTGGGCCACGCGCGGCTTCATGGTGCGTGCCGGGCACACGTTCCTCCGCTGGGGCCCGGGTGCCAGCGGGACCATGGCGTTGTCCGACGGCGCGCCCGCCTTCGACGTCGTGGAGGCGCGCGCGGCGCTGCCGGGCGGAGCGCAGTTCGTCTGGTTCGTGGGCTCGCTCGATCCCGCGGCGGAGACCTATCTCGCCGGGCACCGGCTCGAGTTCCGCGCCGGCCGGAGGGTGCAGTTCTCGTTCTCCGAGCTGGCGCGCTTCAACGGTTCGGCCAATGCGCCGATCTACCTGCTGCCGGTGCTTCCGTACGCGCTCATGGATCGCCGCGTGCGCGGCTCGGGCGGGCAGCCCGCGGATACGAGCCAGCAGGTTCCCGGCAACAACGTCATGTATGCAGGCGACTTCTCGTGGACGTGGCGCCCGGGCATCCGGCTCTACGGCGAGGTGGCGGTGGACGACGCGACGCTCCACAACACGCGGCCGCTCGCCATGGCGTGGCAGGTGGGCGTGCACCTGCGCCGGCTGGTGCGGGGCAGAGCCTGGTCGCTGCGCGGCGAGTTCTCGCGCGTCTTCCCGTACACCTACTCGCACTACAGCGGGCTCGACTTCGCGCACGCCGGCTTCCCGACGGCATTCCCGCTCGGGCCCGACGTCGCGCAGCTGTCGGGACGGCTCGAGTATCGCCGGAACGCGGCCTGGACGTTCGGCCTCGAAGGATCCGACGCGCGCAAGGGCGCGAACGAGCTGGGTGAGGCGTGGGCCCCCGGTCAGCCCGTGCCGGCGAACCCGGTGCTGACGCTGCCATTGGAAGAGGACCAGCGCGTGGCGGTGACCGCGGACTGGTCGCCCTCGCCGTCGTGGACGCTGTCCGCTGCCGGCGGGACCGCGCACGTACAGGGGCTCGGGCACGTTCCCGGCACCGACGCGAGCGGCCAGTTCGGCAGCGCGAGCGCCACGCTCCGTTGGTGAGTCGCGGCGTTCGCTCCCGGGACAGGCCGTGAATCGCGCACAGTCGATGACGCTCGCGTTCGCGGCCCTCGCGGCCGTGGTCACCGTGGGGACCGCGTTCGTGGCGTATCACGGCGTCCGCAACACGTTCGAGCGCGAGTCCACGCAGCGGCTGAAACAACTCGCCGAGCTCGCCGCCTCGCAACTTTCCGGCGAGGACCTCGCCGACGCGCGCCGGACGGGCCCGGAGGGCAACGGCCTGCTCGCGATCCAGGCCCAGCTCGACGGGCTCTGCACCGCTGCGGGGCTCACCAATGCCGCGGTGCTCGACGACTCGGGACACGTCCTCTACGACGTGCGCGCAGGGCTCGCCGAGCCGGGCGGCGCGAGCGTTTACGACTCGCTGGCGCACGCCATGCTCGTGCGGGCGCGCGCGGGGAGCAGCGTGGCACTCCCGGCGGTCCGCCGGGGAACGCTCGAGCTGCGCGCCGCGGCGGCTCCGGTGCCGGGCGCCCGGGGGGTCGTGCTGGTGACGGAGGACAACCCGACCTGGGGGCCCGAGCTCGCGCTCCTCCGCCGCGACCTGGTGCTGCTCGCGGCCGTGAGCGTGCTCGCGGTCGCCGCGCTCGCGGCACTGGTCATGCGCGCGAACACGGCGCAGCTCGCGCTCGAGCGGCGGCTCTCGGGCGCGGAGAACCTGGCCGCGATGGGTCGCATGACCGCGACACTGGCGCACGAGATCAAGAACCCGCTCGCGATCATCCGTGGCTCGGCCCGGCGGCTGGGCAAGCTCGACGGGGAGGCGCAGCGGATGGCGGACTCGATGGTGGAGGAGGTGGACCGGTTGTCGTCCACCGTGAACCGCTACCTGCAGTTCGCCCGTGGCGGTGCGCCGGAGACCGGCGGGCGCGACGATGCCGCCGCGACGCTCGCCTCGACGCTCGACCTGCTGGAGGGCGAGTTCCGCGCGCACGCCTGCACGCTCGAGCGCGACGGCACGTTCACCGGGCTGACCGTGCCGCTCGACGCGGCATCGCTGAAGCAGGTGTGGCTCAACCTGCTGCAGAACGCGCTCGAGGCCGCCCCGCCCGGGGGGCACGTGCGCGTGAGCTGCAGGAGCCTCGGGGGGCGTGTCGAGGTGCGCGTGGCCGACGACGGACCGGGCATCCCCGCCGAGGTCCTGGCGCGGCTCGGGGAGCCGTTCTTCACCACCCGCGCCCAGGGCACGGGGCTGGGCCTTTACCTCTCCCGCCAGCTGATCCAAGGGGCCGGCGGTTCCCTGGCGCTGGAGAGCCGCCCCGGCGCGGGCACCATCGTCACCGTGGAGTTACCGCAGGCGTGAGCCGATGACTAGAATGATGGGATGGAGCCGCCCGGTCGGGGGGGGGCGGGTTCGGGTTGCGGCCCGGCCGTCAGACGACCCCGGCCGGTCCACGCGCCGAATCCGTGCCCGCGATCCCGAAGGAGTCCCTTGCCGTGAAGCGTCGCATTCTCGCGTTACTCGTCCTCGCCGTCCTGGCGGCGCTCGTCGCCTTCCTCGGCTCCGGGTGCCTCGGCAACGACCACCACGTCGAGATCCAGTCCAATACGTGCTGGCTCGTCGTGTTCGACCACTCCTCCGATGCGGTCGACGTCCAGTGCGGCAAGGGCAACTACCGGATCGCGGGCACCATCCACTGCGTCCGGGTGACGAACCAGGCCGACACCGGGTTCGTGCGCGTGCGCATCGACGGCGGTGCGTGGAGCGAGAGCGACGATCCGCACGGCACCGCGATCGCCTGCCGCTGAGATCCCGCAGGGCGTGAGCGCAGGCCCGGGTCCGCCGGCGCACGGCCGGTGCCAGGCCCCGCCGGGTACGGGCCGCCGGCTCGACTGATGTAGGCTGGCGCGCCGCGGGGGAGTCCCCCCGTGAGCGAGGGAATCCGCGCGTGCACGTGCTCGTGGTCGACGACGAAGTCAAGAACGCCGAGCTGGTCGCTGCCGAGCTGCGCGACGCGGGCTTCACCGCATCGCACGTCGGCGGGGGCGCCGCCGCGCTCGAGCGCCTCGAGGCGGGTGGCATCGAGGCACTGGTGACTGACCTGCGCATGAAGCCGCCGGACGGCATGGCCCTGCTGGCGGAGGTACGCCGACGCTGGCCGGACACGACGGTCGTCATGATGACCGCGTTCGGCGCGCTCGAGACCGCGCGCCAGGCGTTGAAACTCGGCGCGCAGGACTACGTCGAGAAGGAGGGCGATTTCGTCGAGGTCATCGCGCGCGTGCTGCGCGAGGCGGCGGAGCGGCGCTCCCTCGAACGCTCGAACCGGAGCCTGTCCGCCGCGGTCGAGTCGCTGCGCCGCGACACCTTGCCCGTGGTCGGCGATGCCCCGGCCACGCGCGCGGCGCTGGAGCTGGTGCGCAAGGTGGCCCCCACGGACAGCACCGTGCTGCTGCGCGGGGAGAGCGGCACCGGCAAGGACCTGTTCGCGCGCACGCTGCACGCGCTCTCGGCCCGGGCCGGCGGGCCGTGGGTCAAGGTCAATTGCGGCGCGCTGCCCGAGGCGCTGCTCGAGTCCGAGCTGTTCGGCCACGAGAAGGGCGCCTTCACCGGCGCGATCCGCCAGAAGCCCGGCCGGTTCGAGGACGCGCACGGCGGAACGCTGTTCCTGGACGAGATCGGCGAGCTGCCGCCCGCGCTCCAGGTGAAGCTGCTGCAGGCGATCGAGGAGAAGACGTTCACGCGCGTGGGCGGGAACAAGCCGCTCACGGTGGATGCGCGGATCATCGCGGCCACGAACCGGCCGCTCGAGGAAATGGTGCAGGCGGGAACGTTCCGGAAGGACCTGTTCTACCGCCTGAACGTGTTCCCCATCGTCCTGCCCCCGCTGCGCGAGCGCCCGGGCGACGTGCCGCGCCTCGTCGAGCACGTGCTGCGGCGCCACGGCGCGCCGCCCGGCAAGCTCGCGCCGGGCGCGCTGCGCGCGCTCGAGGGCTACGCTTTCCCGGGCAACGTGCGCGAGCTGGAGCACACGATCGAGCGGGCGCTCATCCTGGCCGGCGCCGAGGAGATCACCGCGGCGCACCTGTCGTTCGCGCAGCCCGAGTCGCGCACCGAGCCGGCGTGGGTGCCGCGCATCCCGCCCGAGGGCCTGTCGCTGGAGGCGCTCGAGAAGGAGCTGATCCTGCAGGCGCTCGAGCGCGCCGCCGGCAACAAGAGCGCCGCGGCCCGGCTGCTCGGACTCACGCGTCGCACGCTCTACTCGCGGATGGAGAAGCACGGCCTGCGCGCGCCGGGTGACGGCGAGGCCGAGGACGGCGAGGCCGAGTGAGCGCACGCCGCGGCGCCGCGGGCCGTCCGCCGCGCACGCACGGGTCGCGACCGCGGGGTGGGACCGCCTTCCGCTGGTGTATGCTCGCGCGCACATGAGCTTCCTGCGCGGGATCCTGTTCGACAACCTCGGTCTCAAGTTCACGGCGCTGCTGCTGGCCGTGCTCGTGTACCTGAACGTGTACACGGACCGCGCCGCCACCATGCTGGTGTCGTTCCCGCTCGAGTTCACCGACCTCGACGACTCGCTCAGCGTCTCGGGCCCGTCGCCGTCGGTGGTGCAGGCCGAGCTGAAGGGCACCGGGAAGCAGCTGATCCTCATGCGCGTGCGGGAGCCGCGGCTCCGGCTGTCGCTCGCCGGCGCGCGGCGCGGACGCTTCGAGCGCGCGCTCGCCGCCTCGGACCTGCCGCTGCCTCCCGACGGCCAGATCACGGTGGACAACCTGGTCGGTCCGCGCGTCGTGACGCTGGAGATCGACCGAAAGGCGCATCGGGACGTGCGCGTGGCAGTCCAGGTCGCGGGCCAGCCCGCGTCCGGGTTCGCGTGGACCGGGGCCGCGTTGCTCGACCCGCCGATCGTGCGCGTGATCGGGCCCGAGAAGGTGCTGCTGGCGATCGATTCGCTGTCGCTCGCGCCGGTGCGGCTCGACGGCAAGCGCGACACGGTGACCGCGATGGTGGCCGCGGAACGGTTGCCGGACTGGTGCCGCACGGAGCCCGCGTTCGTGCGCGTCCGCCTGCCGCTGGAACGCCGCGCGCACTGAGGGAACCCGTCCGGCGCCCGGCCCGAGCACAAGCCGGGGCCGGGGCCTCTCGGGCCCCGGGCGCCGGCCGGACATAACGGGACCGCGAGCCGCGCTGGCGATGGCAGGCTCGGATGGTAGGACGCGACCCACGTTTCCCCGCACGGGAGTCACTGTGCAACCCCGGTGCCAGCGCCCGGCCCGTGCGACGAGCGCGGCCAACCCCGCGCTCCGCGCCGCCCCGCACGACCCTCTGCCGCGTACTGCGGCCCTGAACAGGGTTCCGGAGGCCGAACGGCGTAACCCGCGCGGCTGCGAACGGCATGACCTTGTGAACAATCTGCACGACGTCACCCGCCGAATGGAGCGGGCGCGAGTGCGGAGTGTGACGGCGGACAATTCGGTCTGGCACGATTTCGAGGTCTTGACAGGCGCGGGAAGCGGCTCCTAAATTCACTGCGTCGCTCCACGCGGTTCGCAGCGATCCGCGGCGCCTGCGGCGTTCGCCCGGCCATACCAGCGGCCCCGGGCACCCTCCACCTCCCAGCACATCCTTCAGCGGTCCGCTTCCCCGTAGCAGCCCTGCGGCTATTCCCCTACACGAGGACGCACGCATTGCAGCAGCCCGGGCCACCGGGCTCGCCCCACCGAACGCCCCCCACCGCCCGGGACCTGCGCAGTCCCAACCCCTGCCGGCCACGACCCGCCGCGGACCGCCCTTCGGACGGTGCCGCGCGCGACGCCGCCGCCGAAGCCACGAGGCGAATCCCACCATGGAAGAGATCACCGAGACGCCCGCTTCGACCGCCGAGACGCTCGATCTCCAGCGGCTGAAAGCGAAGACGATGGCCGAGCTGCTGACGCTCGCCACCGAGCTCGAGATCCAGGGGACGAGCGGCCTGCGCAAGCAGGAACTGATCTTCAAGGTCCTCGAAGCCCAGACCGAGAAGAACGGGCTCATCTTCGCCGAGGGCGTGCTGGAGATCCTTCCCGAGGGCTACGGCTTCCTCCGCTCTGCGGCCTACAACTACCTGCCCGGGCCGGACGACATCTACGTTTCGCCATCCCAGATCAAGCGCTTCGACCTGCACACCGGCGACACGGTGAGCGGCCAGGTGCGTCCGCCCAAGGAGGGCGAGCGCTACTTCGCGCTGCTGCGCGTGGAGGCCATCAACCTCGAGAGCCCGGAGACGTCGAAGGGCAAGATCCTGTTCGACAACCTGACGCCGTTCTACCCGGTGGAGAAGCTGAACCTCGAGACCAAGGACCGCTGCCTCGAGACGCGCATCGTCGACCTCGTGTCGCCGATCGGGAAGGGCCAGCGCGCGCTCATCACCTCGCCGCCCAAGGCGGGCAAGACCGTGCTCATGCAGAAGCTCGCCAACGCCATCGCCGAGAACCATCCCGAGGTGATGCTCATCGTGCTGCTGATCGACGAGCGTCCCGAGGAGGTCACCGACATGCAGCGCTCGGTGAAGGGCGAGGTCGTCTCCAGCACGTTCGACGAGCCGGCCGAGCGCCACGTGCAGGTGGCGGAGATGGTGATCGAGAAGGCCAAGCGCATGGTGGAGCACGGCCACGACGTGGTGATCCTGCTCGATTCCATCACCCGCCTCGCGCGCGCGCACAACACGGTCGTGCCGCACAGCGGCAAGATCCTCTCCGGCGGCGTCGACGCCAACGCGCTGCAGCGGCCGAAGCGCTTCTTCGGCAGCGCGCGCAACATCGAGGGCGGAGGCTCGCTCACCATCATCGCCACCGCGCTCATCGAGACCGGGTCGCGCATGGACGAGGTGATCTTCGAGGAGTTCAAGGGCACCGGGAACTCGGAGCTCGTGCTCGACCGCAAGATCGCCGACAAGCGCATCTTCCCGGCCATCGACATCAACCGCTCGGGAACGCGCAAGGAGGAGCTGCTGATGCCCGCCGAAGTGCTGTCGCGCGTGTGGATCCTGCGCAAGTTCCTGACCGAGTTGAACCCGGTCGAAGGCATGGAGTTCCTGATCGGCAAGATGGGCGACTCGAAGACGAACAAGAAATTCCTGGAGAACATGAACTCATAAGCCGTGTCTGAGGATTCCCGAGTGCAAGGCGTCGGGCCCGAGTGACGAGCGGAATCGTGGCGTTCAGGCCACGTTGGAGCGAGCAGCCGGGCTTGCGACGAAGCAATCGGACATCCCCCGACACGACGTCGCGGGTCCGGGAGGGAGCCATGGCCGCAGCAAACCCCTGGCAGTTCTTCGCCGAGAGCTACGACAGCGAACGGCTGAAGACGCTGAGCGTGTGGTCCGAGTTCGGCGAGGACGACCTGCGCTACCGCTGCGCGGAGCGCACGCGCACGCCGCTCGAGCACATGGTCCACCAGTGCGTGTCGGAGGACACCTGGATGCGCACCATGCTCGGGCTCGAGACGCCGCTCGCCGTGCTGCCGGCGCACGAGACGCGCCTCGGGTTCCTGCTGCACTACGCCGCGGCTTCGACGCTGCGCCTCGCGAGGCTGAAGGCCATGCCGGCCAAGTGGTGGGCGGGCGAGACGCTGTTCTTCGACGTGAAGCGCTCGCGCGCGTGGGTGTTCCTGCGCCGGCTGAACCACAGCGCGCACCACCGCGGCCAGCTCACCGTGCTGCTGCGGCTGCTCGGCAAGCCCATCTACTCCACGTACGGTCCGTCCGCGGACACCGGCGGCCTGTTCCTGGATCACGCCCCGACGATGTACCGCTACGAGTCGGTCGAGGCGCTGCTCGCCGCGGAGACCGAGGGCGGTGCGTGGCCGGCGCTGCCGGGACCCGGGAAGAAGCCCGTCACGGAACGGCCGTGAGCCGTCCCGACGTTCAGCGGTAGATCGTCTTCACCGCGCCCCACGTGGAGTGGCGCGCCGCCGTCGCCCCGGGGCAGAACGTGAAGAACTGGTCCCCGGGGATGGCCGCGAAGTTGACGGTCGCGGGGGGCCCGAGCGCGCACGTGCCGGGCGGCAACGGAGGCAGCACCTGGTCGAGGACGCCCTGGCCCGTCTGCGTGTCGCTCAGCATCGCGCTCACCTTGATGCAGCCGGTCGGATTGCCGAGCGCGACGAGCGGGATCGCCAGCTCCACCCCGGTCGTGACTCCGGCGCCGGAGGCCGCGCCGCAGCCGGCGCCCACGCCGGCCGTGTTGCGGTTGTCGATCGTGGCGAGGATGCCGAATGGATTCGTGCCCCCGCTGAGCGTGCCGGGCGCGCCCGCGTTCGAGCCGGAGCCCAGCACGTCGCTCGCGCCCCCACCGCCCGCCGGAAGCGCCTCGTACGTCGCCTGGCGGCTGAAGACATGAGTCAGCCCGCCGAGGTCGACGTACTGGAGCCAGTAATCCGGCACGAACGCGGTGTCGAACGTGAGCCCGGGGTACGGGAACCCGAACGCGACGGGCGCGGGGGAGACGAGCGGATTCTGCCCGCCGGGCTGCGAGTCGATGAACACGTCGAGGATGCCGAAGTCCGTGCACGCCTGGGCGCCGCAGGCGGTGTCCTTGAGATTGCCCGCGAAGAACAGGTAGAGGACGCCGTTGTCCTCGGCGGCATAGGCTGCGTCGAGCTCGGAGCCGTTCCCGAAGTCGATGAGGCCCTGGCTGTCGTCGAGGCCGTTGGTCTGGATCGATTGCGTGCTCATCAGCACGTACGCCGGATCGAGCTGGCCATCGACGGTGATCGCGCGTGCGGCCCCCGGCAGCAGGAGCGCGGCGGTGAAGAGGACGGGCGCGAGGCGGAGGTGCGGGACGGTTGGGCGCATGGCGGGGGCCCCCCAGGAGCTATTCCAGTCGAACGTCGGCGGCCCCGGGCGGCGCCGTGCCGCCGCTCCGCCGAGTGTACACCGACACGTACTCGAGCTGGGCGACGAGTCTGCAGTCCACGCACTCGTCCTCGAGCAGTTCCGGCGCCACCGGGTCCTCGACCACCTCGAATCCCGACTTCGCGTAGAGCAACACCAGGTCGGCCGCACGGCTCTTCTCGATGACGAACCGTCGCTCCCAGCCGGCCGCGAGGCGCGCGGGGTCCGGCCGGATCCGGTCCCCGGCCTCGCTGCGCAGCGCCTCGCCGCGCACGAGCGAGGCGAGCGGCGCGCGGCGCGGGTCGGCCGGTCCGTCCGCCGGGTTCACACCGGTGTCCCGCTCGCCGCCGTGGCTCCGCCCCGGGCGAGGACGTCCAGCCGGCGCTGCCCGAGCAGCGCCGCGCCGTACGCCGAAACGAACTGCACCATGCCCGGCTCCGGCACGTTCACGTTCGCCTGGAGTGCCTCGCGCACCACGCGCGCCATGGTCTCGAAGCGCAGGATCCCGCCGATGAGCGTGAACTCGGGTTCCATCTGCACCCGCTTCATGAGCTGCACCGAGCGGCCCACCAGCGAGACGATCGCACCGTGCATGATGTCGGCGGGCGCGACGCCCTGCGAGAGGTGGTTGATGACCTCGGACTCCGCGAACACCGCGCACACGCCGGAGATGTTCGTGGCGTCCTTGGACGTCTCGACCAGCGGTCCGATCTCCGCGGTCGTGTAGCCCATGTAGCGTGCGGTCTTCTCGAGGAACGCGCCCGTGCCGGCGGCGCACTTGTCGTTCAGGCGGAACGACCGCACGCTGGCGTTCTCGCCGAGCCGCGTCGCCTTCATGGTCTGGCCGCCCACGTCGAGGATCGTGCGCGTGCCCGGGAACAGCCGCGCGGCACCCCGCGCGGCGGCGGTGAGGTCGGTGATGTGCACGTCGGCGAACGGCACCTGGTGTCGGCCGTAGCCGGTCGCCACGACGTACGCGACCTGCTCGCGCGTCTGACCGGCGTCCTTCAATGCGCCCTCGAGCGTGCTGGCCGCGGCCTCCGCGAGCCGGAACCCGGTCGGCTCGAGCGCACGTGCGAGGATGGCTCCGCCCTCATCCGTGAGCACGGCCTTGGTATACGTCGAACCCACGTCGATGCCCGCGGTGAGTCTCATGACACCCCCTGCCGGTCGGCGGCGGGCGCACGGCTCGCGAGGATGTGATCGCGCGCGAACAACGCGGCGCCCAGCGCTCCCATGTAGTGCGAATCCTCGCCGACGTTGACCTTCGCCCCGAGCGCCTCCTCCAGCGTGGCGATCATGGCGACGTTCTTCGCGACGCCGCCCGTGAACGTGATCTCGTTCTCGACCCCGACGCGCCGCAGCAGCCCGGCCGAGCGCACGGCGATCGACTGGTGCACGCCGAGCAGGATGTCCTCGACTTTCTTCCCCTTGCCGAGCCACGACAGCACCTCGGATTCGGCGAACACGGTGCAGGTCGTGCTGATGCGCACCGGGCGCTCGCCGCGGAGCGCGGTCGCACCGAGCTCGTCGAGCGGGATCTCGAGTGCGGCGGACGCTGCACCGAGAAAGCGGCCGGTGCCTGCGGCGCACTTGTCGTTCATGCAGAAGTCGAGGATCTCGCCCTTCGGCGACACGCGGATGGCCTTCGTGTCCTGGCCGCCCATGTCCACCACGGTGCGCGTGCGTGGGAACATGTGCACCGCGCCGCGACCGTGACAGCTGATCTCGGTCACCTGTGTATTGCCGAACGTGACCTTGTAGCGGCCGTATCCGGTGCCGACGACGTACTCCACCTCCTCTTCGCGCAGGTCGCCGGCCGCCAACGCCTCGGCGAACGCGGTCTCCGCGGCGCGGATGACGTTGGCGCCGGTGCTGGTGAGCGAGCGGCCGACGATCCCGCCCTGCTCGTCGATGATGACCGCCTTCGTCTGCGTGGAGCCGACGTCCACGCCCGCTGCGTAAGCCATGTCGCTCCTCCGCGCTAGGGGGTGTCTGCGGCGAGCTGCAGCCGCCGCGAGTGCAGGCCTTCGAAGAACGCGTCCACCCGGTTCTTGAGCTGCGCTTCCGAGACCACGCGCCGGTCCATCATGTCCGACTCGATGAACAGGCTCGGGATGTCGCGCAGCGCCATCAGCGCGCGCCGGTGGTCGGCGAGCCCGGTCGAGACCGTGCGGCAGCTCTTGATGGGGTGGAACACGATGCCGTCCACGGCGAACTCGTCGATCATCGTGGCCAGCGCCCGCGTCTGGAAGAACATGCTGTCCATGGCGTCCCGCGTGCCCACGAGCAGTCCCTCGGCGAGGCTCTCGAGCGGATCGGAGAGGTCGTATTCGAATCCCAGGTTCGTGCCGCCCGAGGCGAACCATAGGTAGGTCGAGTGCACGAACGTGCCGCCGTGCTCCGTGAACAGCTCGGTGAAGCGCCGGAAGATGGGGTAGCAGGGCACGCCCACGAAAACGAGGCGGAATTGCTCGTCCACCAGCGTACCGATGCCGTTCGCGCGCTTGTACTCCATCTCCTCGACCAGGTCCTCGAAGTAACGGGCGCCCCGCTCGTCGCCACGGAATCCGTTGCACACGCCGAGGTAGATGGTGCCGTCGGACAACGCGTTGAACAGCGCCGGCCGGCTGCGGTTCAACTCCAGCACGCGCTTCCAGCCGCGTCCCATCCGGTTCGCGTGCCCCATGGTCTCGCGCAGTCGGTCGATGTCGAAGCGCTTGCCGGTGACCTGCTCGAGCAGCGGGATCAGCTCGCGGAGCTGGGCGGCGACGTACTTCCGGTCGCGCTCGAATCCCGCGTCGCCGCGCCAGGTCTGCGCCCCCGCCTCGCGCGTACCCGGGATGTCGAGCACGTACGACGGCATGCCGTACGTGCGCTCCCAGATCTCCGCCCACTTGATGTACGTGTTGCAGGCGTTCGTGAGCACGGCGATCGCCGGTTTGGGGATGCGGCCCATCGGCAACACGCCGCCGCGCCGCTGCGTCGCCACGTCGGCCTTCACGTAGCCGCAGATGTCCGGGGAGTAGCCCAGGTCCTCGGCCTCGTTCAGGTACTCGTGCGCTTGATGCCTCACGGCGGTCTGGAGTGAATTGATCTCGGGGAACACGAGCGGCAGGTCGAACGAGCGCAGCAGTTCCCCGAGACTGCCCATCACGAACACGTAGGCCGCACCGCGCCCGGCCTCCGCGTCCGCGGTGAGCCCGTCGAACCACTGCCGGAACAGGCGGGCGCCGTCGCGGTTCCCGCGCCCGACCAGCCCGTCCTTCACTTGATCGGCGCTCATGATGGCACCTCCTCGGCGAACAGGATGTTCTCGACGAACGTCTCGAGCTGGATCTCGAGCTGGTCGAAGCTCGTCATGCTCTCCTCGAACTCGGTGACGAAGTACGGGATGCGTGCCTCGTCGAGGGCGTGCACGTAGGCCACCTGCTCCTCCAGTCCCGGCTCGCACATCTTGGCCGCGGACACGATGACGGCCCGGGCGCCGGCCGCGCGCACGCGCTCGAGCAGCATCTTCTCCTTGGGCTTCCGCGGATCGTGCTGGACGGGGCTGTAGCTCGAGCGCTCGAGGTAGGCCTCCGCGAGCGCGGCGAGCGGGTCGGCGTCCACCGGCACGTCGGACAGGATCCAGCGCAGGCCGATCAGGAAGTCGTCGTCAACCACGTAGCACGAGCGCCCGATCGCGCGGATCAGGTCGAACGGCGGCTGCTCGCAGAAGCCGCCCTCGAACACCACGCGGATTCGGTCCTTGGGCTTGTCCGTGCGCGCGCGCAGCAGCGGCAGCACCGTGCGCAGGAGCGCGTTGTGCTCCTCGCGCGGCACGAGGCCGGCAATCGCGGTGAGCATGTACGCCTCGTGAGCCGCGACGCGCCACGGCGTCTCGCGCTTCAGGGCGTACAGCTCGCGCAGGAGCGCCCGGTTGTCGTTGAACACGGCGAGCGAGGCGCGCAGGTCGTCGTCGCTCACCGCACGACCGGCGATGCGTTCGATCTCGTGCCGCAGGCGGTCGTACTCGCCGCGCAGGTAGACGCGGGCGCTCGGAGAGGCGGCATTCTGCGGCAGGTAGAGGATCTGGCACGAGTGGGCGACGTTTCGCCCCCACACGGCCGCGAGGTTGCGCGCCGCGTCGCAGATGGGATGGGTGACGAACAGGTCGAGCGGCACGCGGCCGGACAGCGCCAGCTCGAGCGAGGTCTTGATGATGGAGCAGAGGTAGGAGCCGAAGCGCGAGTCCGCGTGCTTGGGTTCGATCGGCGCGCCGCGCACCTTGAACGGCAGCAAGCCCGCCGCGTGCGCGATCTCCTCCGGGAAATAGACCTGGAAGTGCCCGACGATCCGTCCTCCGGCCTCACGCCAGCGGCGGGCGGTGGGGAAGTCGGTGTCCTCCAGGAGCTCCTGCCCGGCGAGCAGGATCCCGTCGAGATCACGCCCCTGCCACTCGGGGAATACCGTCACGGGCTTCATCGATGCCGCCACACCGGTGGGCGCTTGGCGAGGAACGCCTCCAGGCCCTCGACCGGGTCCGAGCACGCCATGAGCTCGTCCAGGTAGACCTCGCCCGCCTTTCGCAGCGCGTCCGTCCTCGTGCCATCGGCCGTCTGGAGCAGGGTGCGCTTGGTGGCGCGGAGCGCCACCGCGCTGTGGCGGGAGATGCGCTCGGCGAGCGCCCACGCGCACTCCTCGAGATCCGCGTCGGGCACCACGCGCTGGACGATCCCCATGCCGAGCGCGCGGGCGGCGTCGATCGACTCGCCGGTGAACAGCAGCTCCGCGGCGTGGCCACGCGCGATCCGGCGGGGAAGCAAGACGCACGCGGCCGGTGCGGTCACCGCGAGCGCGATCTCGGGCTGCCCGAAGCTCGCGCCCTGGCCCGCGACGATCAGGTCGCACGCCTGCGCCAGCTCGAACCCGCCGCCGAGGCAGCGCCCACGCACCGCCGCGATGACGGGGAGCGGGAACGTCGCGACCGCCTCGAGCGTGCGCATGACCTCGGGAATGAGTTCGCGGAACGAGGGTGGCAGGTGCTCGCTCACGTCGGCCCCGGCGGAGAAGTGCCTGCCCTCGGCGAGCACCAGGAGCACGCGCAACTCCGGCACGTGCGCCAGGCGTTCGAGCGACTCCCGCATCCCGGCCATGACCGCGCGGGTGAGGATGTTGAGCGGAGGATTCGTGATCGACAGCGTCGCGATGCCCTCCTCGAGCTTCACGTGCGTCTGGCTCATGGTGCGGTTCTCCTTTCGGCGCTGCCCTGCGAGAGGGCCTCGTCCGCGATCACGGATCCGTCCGCGCGCCGTCGGGCGCGTTCCGGATCCTCGAGTAGGTAGTCCACGTGGATGTCCTCGACGTCCTCGTGCAGCCGCGGCACGAGCCGGAGCGGCATGCCGATCTCGAGCACGCTCTCCCGGACGGAGCTCCCGAGCCACGCCAGCGCGCGGCCGCCCTCGACCAGCTCGACGACCGCAACGGTGTAGGGCGCGAGGTGCTCGAACCCGTGCGGCGCCGCGGTGATGCGCGACCACGTCAGCAGCCGGCAGTCGCCCCCGATCTCGACCCACTCGAACTCGGGCGACAGGCAGCGCGCGCAGTCGGCGCGCGGCGGGAACGACCGGTGCCCGCAGGAGCGGCAGCGGGTGGCCATCAGGCGGCCGGCCCGCAGGTGCTCGGCGAACTCCGCCACGCGCGTGCATGGCGAAAGGTTCACGATCCCGAACCACTTGAACATCACTCGTCCCTCGCCAGCACCTGCACGAAGCAGTACTGGCCGATGCCGCCGACGTTGTGGGTCAGGCCCACGTCGGCACGCGGCACCTGCCGCTCGCCGGCCTCGCCGCGGAGTTGCTTCACGATCTCGCAGGTCATGGACACGCCGGTCGCGCCGATCGGGTGGCCCTTCGCCTTCAAGCCGCCGTCCACGTTCACGGGGATGCGGCCCCCGATCCACGTCTGCCGCTCCTCCGCCATCGGGCCGCCGGCGCCGCGTGCGCAGAACCCGAGATCCTCGTAGGCCATGACCTCGGCGATGCTGAAGCAGTCGTGCACCTCGGCGACCCGGATGCGCTCCGGGCGCACCCCCGCCATGGCGTACGCGTCGGAAGCGGCGTGCGCGGCGCTCGGCAGGCCGGTGAGCGAGTCCCGGCCCAGGATCGACGCGCTCGCCGACGCGCACGACATTCCGATGAGCCACACGGGAGGTTTGCGAAGGGCGCGTGCGCGGCGCTCGCTGGCGAGGATCACGCACGCGGCGCCGTCGGCGTTCGCGCAGCAGTCGTAGACGTTGAGCGGCGAGGCCACCGGGTCCGAGGTGTCGGCCTTCTCGGCGGTGACCGGCTTCCGGAACATGGCGAGCGGGTTGAGTGCGCCGTAGTGGTGGTTCTTCACCGCCACCGACGTGAGTTGCGCGCGCGTGGTGCCGTGTTCGTGCATGTGCCGGCGGGCGAACATCGCGTAGTAGGCGGGGAACGTGGTCCCGAACGAGGCCTCCCACTGCACTTCGCCCACGCGTCCCATGAGCGCGAGGATCTCGGCGGTGGTGAGCTCGGTCATCTTCTGGCAGCCGATCACCGCCACCACGTCGTGCACCCCGGCGCGGATCGCCATCCACGCGGTGCGGATCGCGGCGCTGCCGGAGGCGCACGCGCCCTCGGTGAGCCAGGTCGGCCGCGGGGCCAGCCCCAGCGCCTCGTTGATCACGCCGGCGAGTGACCGCTGCTTGTGGTACTCGGGCACCGAGCCGATGACCGTGGCCTCGATCGCATCGCGCTCGAGGCCCGCGTCGGCGAGCGCGTCACGGAACGCGGCGCACGCCAGCTCCTGCACGCTCGCGTCGGCGCGCCGCCCGAACACCGTGTGCCCCATCCCGACGATGCCCACCCGTTCCACTGCGCACTCTCCACCCGGCTCCGCTACAAGTACTGCCCGCTGTCCACCTTCAGGACCTGCCCGGTCACGTGTCGCGCCCGCTCCGAGCACAGGAACGCGACCGCCGCGGCGCAATCCGCCGGCTCCGCGAGCCTGCCGGAGACCGTCTCGTCCACCGCACGCTCCACTACTCCCGCCGGCAGCGCGGCCGCCATCGGCGTCCACACCATGCCGGGGGCGATCACGTTGACCGTGATGTCGAACTTGCCCAGCTCGCGCGCCAGCGTCTTCGAGAGCGCCACCAGCCCGCCCTTTGACGCGGCGTAGTTGGCCTGGCCGAACTTGCCGCGGAGCCCGTTGATCGAAGCGATGTTCACGATGCGGCCGCCGCGCCGGTCCTTCATCCATGCGCCCGCAGCGCGCGCGTAATTGAAGCAGCCCTTCAGGTTCACGTCCATGACGCGGTCCCACTGCGCCTCCGCCATGCGCCACGACAGCGCATCGTCGGTGATGCCGGCGCAGCAGACGAGGATGTCCAACCGCCCGAACGCGCCGGCGACCTCGCGGACCACGGTCTCGGCGAGCGCGAAGTCGGAGACGTCGGCCGCCCGCGCGAGCGCCCGCCGCCCGCGGCCTTCGACCTGGCGGGCCACCGCCTGTGCCGCGGCGCGGTCGCGGTCCACGATCGCCACGTCGCAGCCCTCGCCGGCCAGCTCGAGCGCGATGGCGGCCCCGATGCCGGAGCCGCCTCCCGTCACCAGCGCGGCGCGACCCGCGAGTCCGAAGTCCATGGCGGATGCGCGCGCCTCAGCGCGACACGCCCTCGGTCTGGAACTGCGGCGAGATGGCGCGCAACAGCTCGTCGTCCCAGGGGTGCCCCTGGGCCAGGAGCTGGCGCAGCTTGATGAAGTCCACCTCGCGATGTTCGTGCGGCCCCTCGTTGAACGCGCGGAAGCCGGCGCGGCCCTCGGTCATCATGTTGAGCGCCAGCCACTCGCGATTGCCGATGCTGTTGGCGTCCCAGTGGCGCTGCTTGTGCTTCCGCACGCTGTTCACCGTCTTCGAAACGCAATCGGGCATGAGCATGAGCATGCGCGTGCACAGCCGCTCGACCGCGGCGTCGAGCCGCGACAGGTCGGTCTGGGCGCGCGCGAGCAGCGCCTTGGCCGCCTCGAGTTCGACGCCGGTCTTCGAGTCCCCGTACACCACGTGGCCGGACGCATCGAGCATGCGGTCGGTGATCACGAGCGGATTCGAAACGTACTCGCCGTCCACCTTGAGCACCGGCACGACCTGGTTCACGAGCCCGAGGTGGGCGGCCTTGTACGCGCTCCACATGTCGCACAGCACCGCGCTCTCCATCGCGTGCCCGAAGCCCACGTACAACGGCAGGAAGTCCGTCGAGCCGCCGTCCGGCGCGGACCCGTGCCGCGGGCCCGCCTGGCCGAAGCGCGCGGTGTCGGCGGCGATGCTGAAATCGCACGCCATGCCGATCTCCTGTCCGCCGGCGATGCGCATGCCGTTGACGCGATTCACGACCGGCTTGTCGCAGCGCAGGATGGAATCGATCATGTCGTTGAAGAGCCGCATGTACTGCTTGTATTCCTGCGGGTTGCCGGCGTAGTACTCGGCGTACTCCTTGGTGTTGCCGCCGGTGCAGAACGCCTTGTCGCCCGTGGCGGTGAACACCACGCACACCACCCGCCGATCCATGCTCGCCTGGCGGAATGCCAGCACGATCTCCTTGGCGATCTCCGTCGTGTAGCTGTTCAACTGCGCCGGATTGTCGATGATGATCCACGCGTTGAAGAGACCGGCGACCGCCTGGCCGGCGGGCGAGAGCGCCGGGCGAAGCTCGTAGCGGATGGAGCGGAAGTCGACGTCCGGGACCAGCGTGTGGCTCTTGAGCATCGTTTGTTCCTCCCGGGCGGTCGCGCGCCCGTCTACCGGTGATCCCCGGGCACGAGGATCGCGCGCCGGTGAATCTCGTGGTCGGCCACCCGCTTCACGATCTCGGCTCCGCAGGCGAGCGGATGGCACTCGATGAAAGGCTTGAGCTGGACGCGCCCGCTCGTGACGAGACGCAGGGCCTCGGGATAGAGCTCGGGGCGGCAGCCCCACGTGCCCTGCACGGTCGCGTCGAACGCCATGAGGTTGCTCAGGCGCAGCTCGAGCTTGCCGAGCGTGAACCCGACCACCATGAGCGTGCCGGCCGTGCCGAGGAGGCCGAACGCGGTCTCCTGTCCGGCGGTGGTCCCCGAGCACTCGAAGATCGTCCAACCGTGCGCCGGGCAGCCCCACTCCTTCGCACGCCCCGTGATCTCCTTCTTGAGCGTCTTGAACTCCATGGCGCCGGCATCGAGCGTGAGACTCGCGCCGTGAGGTGCGATGGCGGCGAGCCGGTCGGCGCTCACGTCCACGGCCACCACGCGCGCGCCGAACGCCGCCGCGATCTGCACCGCGTAGCCGCCGACACCGCCCACGCCGATCACCACCGCCAGTCCGCCCTTGCCCAGTCCGCTGCGTACGACCGCCTGGTAAGGCGTGGTCACCGCATCCGCGATGACGGAGAGTTCCGCGAGATCGTGCGCGCCGCGGTCCTCCACCACGCACAGGCCGCGGCCCGGGACCACCAGCGCTTCCGCGAAACCGCCGTCGAGATCGTTCCCGGGCATGACCTGCGCGCGGCAGGCATTGCCGCGGCCGGCGCGGCATAGCGCGCACTCGCCGCACGGAATCACCGCCGGCACGATGACCTCGCGTCCGACCAGGTGCCGGAACGCGTCGCCGGCGGCATCGACCACGCCGCTCACCTCGTGCCCGAGCGTGAGCGGCAGCGCGTGCCGCGTCGGCACGCCGTCGCGCCAGAACCCGATGTCGGTGTGACACACGCCGCAGCCCGCGACCCGCACGCGAACCTGGCCGTCGCCCGGCACCGGCAGCGGCAGCTCCTCGAGCACGAGCGGTGCCCCGGCGGTCACGAGCCGCAGCGCCTTCATGACCGCGCACCCGTGGCGAGCCCGTCCAGGAGCTGCGAGGCGAACTGCTCTCCGAGCTGCCGTGCATCGAGCGAGCCGCCCGGGCGGTACCAGCGCGCGATGCCGTTCAAGGCGCCGAGGATGGTGAACGCCGCCACCTTGGCGTCGCCGTGCCGGAACGTTCCCGTGCTCATGCCGTGCTCGATCAGCTGGCGTACTTCGCGCTCGTAGCGATCGCGGCCGGCGATGATCTCGGCCTGGCGCTCGGGAGAGAGCGCACCCACCTCGAATGCCAGCGGCGAGGCCCCGAACGCCTCCGTCATGACGCGCACGTGCTCGAGGATGATGTGGCGCAGGCGGCTGCGCGTCGTGCCCAGTTTCCGCGACTCGGCGACGATGCGCTCGAGGTCGGCGATGGATTCCCGGTGGCAGGCGAGGAGGATCGCCTGCTTGTCCGGGAAATAGTGGTACAGCGCCGTCTTCCGCACCCCCAGCTGCTCCGCGATCGCCTCCAGCGTGGTGGCGTGGTAGCCGCGATCGCGGAACGCGTGCAGCGCGGCACGCAGGATCTCGGCGCGGCGGCGTTCGCGCTTCGCGTGCACGCGGGGCGAGGAATCGTGCGATTCGACCGGACCGATCATGGCGTCTCCGAACGGGCGCGCAGGGAAAGTGAACCCTCATTCGGAATTTGAATCCGCGGTCGAATCGCTTCAATGGTCCGGAGGTAGCGGTGGACCAAGGGAGTAGATCGCGGCGGGCGCGCGGAGACGACAACGTGGGCTCCGGCCGATTCACCCGACCGCAACGGCCTGCGCGCCTGTGTCTTCCGCTTCCGATTTGCTCAACCCGCCCGCCCTCGGGCATACTCTTCGCCCTCACTTTCACTCAGGCGGAGCGCTCGGCATCATCCGCGTCCCTGGGGCCGCGGGGCGGCCTCACGGCCCGGACGCCGGGGAACGCCGCCGTGGCGGAGATGCACCATGAAGTCCGGAATCCATCCCCTGTACGAGACCCGCACGTTCCATTGCTACGGTTGTGGCGAGGAATGGAGCACGCGCACGACACTCAAGCCGACCTCCTCGGACGGCAAGGTGCACCTGGACATCTGCTCCAAGTGCCACCCGTTCTTCACCGGCAAGCAGAAGCTGCTCGACAAGGCCGGCCGCGTGGACCGCTTCCGCAAGCGGTACGCGAAGGTCACGCCTGCCGCGTCGGCGGAGACGGCCGAAGCCACCGACAAGTAGCGTCGTTCCACCGGCTCCTGTCGTGGGTGAGAAGCGCCCACCTCGGGAGCCGTGTGCTTTCTCCACCGGAGGCTCCATGCCGTTCCTGCCGCTCGGCGGCCAGGCCGTGATCGAGGGCGTCATGATGCGCTCGCCCGCGCGCGTGGCGGTGGCCGTGCGCCGCCCGGACGGCTCGCTCGCGACCTTCGAGCGCTCGTTCGAGTCCGTGACCCGGCGCGTCAAGCTCCTCGGGCTTCCGATCGTGCGCGGCGCGGTGTCGCTGTTCGAGACGCTCGCGCTCGGGATCTCGGCGTTGAACTTCAGCGCCGACGAGGCTTCGCGCGACGGCGCCCCCGGCGCCGCCGACGGGAAGTCGAGCCCGTGGATGGGGGTGATGCAGGGCGTGACCGTGCTGATCTCGCTCGCGGCCGGCGTGCTGCTGTTCGTGGTGCTGCCGGCGCGGCTCACCGCCTGGCTCGGATTCCACGATCGCTGGCGCTTCGGGCTCGTGGACGGGGCGTTCCGGCTGACGGCGTTCATCCTCTACCTGTGGCTCATCAGCCAGTGGAAGGAGATGGCGCGCGTGCTCGGCTTCCACGGCGCGGAGCACAAGGCGATCCACGCGGTCGAGGCCGGCGTCCCGCTCACTCCGGAGAACGTGCAGAAGTTCCCGCGGCTCCACCCGCGCTGCGGCACCAGCTTCCTGTTCCTGGTCGTGCTGGTGAGCGTGGTGGTGTTCACCCTTCTCGGGAAGCCCGAGAACCTCGCCGGCCACCTGCTGCGCGTGGCATGCATGCCGTTGATCGCCGGCGTGGCGTTCGAGTTCATCCGACTCTCCGGCAAGCACTTCGACCGGCCGATCGTCCGGGCGCTCACCTGGCCCGGGATGCAGTTCCAGTACCTCACCACGCGCGAGCCCGACCTCGAGATGTGCGCCGTGGCGATTGCGTCCGTGGAGAAGGTGCTGGGCGATCCGGCGCTCGAGGCCGCGCGGCGGGCGGGCGGCGCGCGGGAAGTGAGCTTCGTCCAGTGATGGAGCAGAACCTGCAACTGGCGCTGAAGCGCGTCGAGGAGCGCTTCGCCGAACTCGATCGCCTGCTCGCCGGACCGGAGGTCGCGCGCGACCCGAAGAAGCTGCGCGACCTGTCCCGCGAGCGCGCGCGGCTGTCGCGAACGGTCGACGCCGCGGGCGAGTACCGCCGGACCCAGCAGACCATCGCGGACGATCATGCCGCCGTCGCCACCGGGGATCCCGAGCTGTCGGAGCTGGCCCAGGCCGAGCTGCCGGCGCTCGAGGCGCGCGCAACGGCGCTCGCCGCCGAACTGAAGAAGCTTCTGCTGCCGCGCGACCCCGACGACGACAAGAACGTCATCGTCGAGATCCGCGGCGGCGTGGGCGGGGAGGAGGCCGCGCTGTTCGCCGCCGACCTGTATCGCATGTACAGCAAGTACGCCGAGGCGAAGCGCTGGAAGCAGGAGGTGCTGTCGGTCACCGAGGCCGAGGCCGGCGGCTACAAGGAGATCATCTTCACGCTCGAGGGCGACGGCGTGTACCGCGACATGAAGTTCGAGTCGGGTGTGCACCGCGTGCAGCGCGTGCCCGCCACCGAGGCATCGGGCCGCATCCACACTTCCGCCGCCACGGTTGCCGTGCTGCCCGAGGTGGAGGAAGTCGATGTCGAGGTGGCCGAAAAAGATCTGCGCGTCGATGTCTACCGGGCGGGCGGCCCGGGCGGGCAGGGCGTCAACACCACGGATTCCGCGGTTCGCATCACGCACCTCCCGACCGGACTGGTCGTGACCTGCCAGGACGAGCGCTCGCAGATCAAGAACCGCGCGAAGGCCATGAAGGTGCTGCGCGCGCGGCTCTATGACCAGAAGCTCCAGGAGCAGCAGCAGAAACAGGCGGCCACGCGGAAGTCGCAGGTGTCGAGCGGCGACCGGAGCGCCAAGATCCGGACCTACAACTTCCCTCAGAGCCGCGTGACCGACCACCGCATCGGGTTCACGGTCCACTCGATCGCCGAGTTCATGGCGGGCGACATCGGGAAGCTGGGGGAGGCGCTGCTCGAAGCGGACGCTGCGGAGCGGCTGGCGGAGCTGGCGGGGGGCGCGGGGAGCTGAGGCGGTCCGGGTGTCGCCCCTGGCGTCACGTCGCGCACCTCGTCGACGCGTCGCGGGGCGGTGGCCCCGCGGTGGGCTGGAACGTTCGCCCGGCACATCCCGTGCAATGCGTGGGCGTGACCCCGTGGCCGGAGAGCCGCACCATGACCGTCCCGCGCGTCGTCGACGTTCCGCCCCCGCGTGCAAGGCACAGGGAGGCGAGCGCGTGGGGCATCGCGCTGCTGGTCGCGACGATGTGGTTCGACGTGCTGTACTCGGCCGCGCTCCATGCCGGCGCCATGACGCTCCCGCCATGGCTCGCCGCGCTGGCCGGGGTCGTCACCCAGCTCGGTTTCACCGCAGGCGAGTCCTGGTTCGCGGCCCACGCCTGGCGGGCCACGGGCGCATCCGCGAGCTGGCGCGAGCTGGCTCCGCGACTGCTCTCCGTCTCGAGCGTCGAGGCACTCGCGGCGACCATCGCGACAGGGCACCGGACCGTGTCGGTTACGCTCGCGGTCTGGCTGGCGGGTGCGCGTGCTCGGGGGGATGGCCCTCCCGGCTCCGGCCTCGCGTTCGCGTTCGCGGCACTTGGCGTCCTGACCGTGGTGCGCCTGCTGCTCTCCGCACACGCGCAAGCGGCCGTGGCGCGCGCCTCCTTCGTCCGCGCGCTCGTCGTCGTGCTCACGCTCTACCTCGCCACGCGGCTCGTGATGTGGTGGAGTTTCGACCTCCTGCAGGGGAGGAGCTTCCAACCATGGGGGTAGACCGGTGCCCGGTCCGCGCTTCGAGCGCCTGAACGCCGTCGCACTGGGCCTCGCGCTGCTGCTGTTCGTGGCGCTCGGCCTGGCCTGGTGGCGCGACCGCGCGCAGCATTACGAGACGCCGCGCTTCGACGCGCTGCGGTTCGTGGAGCTGACTCCGGCCGAGCCGCTCGCAGGCCGCGAACGCTGGCTCGTGGCGGTGAACCTCGACTGCCCGCACTGCCAGGCGCACCTGCGAGCACTCGCCGCGCGCACGGCCGCGCGCCCCAGCCGGCCCGCGCTGGCGGTGCTGCTCGTGGATCAACCCTCGCGGCCCACGGCACTCCACCTCGGCGTCCCGCTCGCCGGCGGTGCCTGGTGGGACCGGGCCCAGGTCTGGCGGGAGAAGTGGGGTCGCCGCGTGTACGGGGAGACCTTTCGGTTCGATTCGAATGGCCGGCTCTTGTCCTCGACGCCGGCCGGAGTGGTCCCCGACAGTTCAGGCTCCCGGATGTGAACCGTCCGCGCCCCCCGGACCCACCGAGAGGGGTGGCTCATGACCACTCGCAGGACCCGCGGCGCGCCCGGAGCGCTCGCCATGTTCACGCTGCTGCTGTTGCTCGTCGCCGTACCGGCTGCACGCGCCGCCGATCCCGACACGCCGAGTGATGGGACCGATGGCTGGAAGAAGGTGATCGCGTACGCGCGCTGTGCGTTCCTCACGTTCGCGGCGGTGACGCCCACGGACTGGGTCATCGCGATCAGCGACTGCACGCGTCTCTACCTCGAGGAATCGCCCGCTCCCGGTGGAGGTCACTGATGGCGGCACGTCGATGGGCGGTACTCGCACTCTGCGCCGCGTTGCTCGCGGCGCCGCTCGCGCCGGCGCGCGCGGCGACCGGCGACACGTCCCCGGAGTCCCGCGTGGGCGTACTGCTGATGGTCATGTGCGGACTCTCCGCCAAGGCCGCGATCGCCGCGCCCGTGCCGTGGGCGGGCGTCGCGGTGTTGAGCTGTGTGTTCGGCATGCTCGACGCCGCGCTGTCCGACGACTCGCCGGGCGGGACGCCGGCTTCCGGTCACCCGTAGCCCCGCGGGCGCCCACCCGCTATGCTCGATCGCGTGACATCACGGGCGAAAACGGTGGGTGAGGCGCTCCGCGCGGCGACCGCGCGGCTTGCGGCCGCGGGCCACCCTGGCAGCGACGCCGAGGAGCTGCTGTCGCGGCTCCTCGGCGTCAGCCGCTCGAGGCTGCGGCTGATCGCGGCGGACCCGATCACGCCCGTCACGGCCGCACGCCTGGGCGCCCAGCTCGCGCGTCGCGAGGCCGGCGAGCCAGTGCAATACATCACCGGTCGCGCCGCGTTCCGTCACATCGACCTGGCGGTGGACCGCCGCGTGCTGATTCCGCGGTCCGAGACCGAGATCCTGGTGGAAGCGGTCATGGAGTACCTCGCGGAGGGCGACTGGTCCAGACGCCCGCCGCGCGTGCTCGACCTCGGGACGGGCTCCGGCTGCATCGCACTCGCGGTCGCGCACGAACACCCGAGCGCGCGGCTCACCGCCACGGAAGAGAGCGAGGATGCGCTCGTCGTCGCGCGCGCGAATGCCGACGCGCTCGGGCTCGCCCCGCGCGTGACGTTCGCGCGCGGGGAATGGTTCGACGCGATCGGCGCGGACGAGCGCTACGACGTCATCGTGTCGAATCCCCCCTACATCTCGCCGGAGGAGGCGGCCGAGCTGCCCGCGGACGTGCGCGACTGGGAACCCCGCGCCGCGCTGTACGCGGACGACGACGGCCTCGCCGACGTGCGCGCCATCCTGGAGGACGCCCCGCGCCACCTCCTGGCGGATGGCCTGCTGGCCATGGAGCTGGCCGAGATGCGCGCCGCGGAGGTCGCCGGCTGGCTCGAGGGTGCGCACGACTGGCGTGGTGTGGAGCTGCGCGACGACCTCGCCGGTCGGCCGCGCGTGCTGCTGGCGCGCCGCGAACACGGCCCGGCGATCGCCCCGGCGCAGTGGGGGGAGGAGCGCTGAGTCACCCGATGCGCGTCCGGCCGGGCAACGGGCGGGCGGATCCGAAGCCCGCCGCAGGCCGGTTTTCTGCCCCTGTCACGCGTTCCCGGCTGCGTTACACTGGCCGAGCACACCCCATCCCGTGCTCCCGAACCCCGAGGCCCACATGTCCGATACCGCCCTGCTCGCCGACATCGCCGCACGTGGCTATGCCCATCCCGAGGTGCTCGTCACCACCGAGTGGGTGTCGCAGAACCTCAAGTCGCCGAACCTGCGCATCATCGAGTCCAACGAGGATTCGCTGCTCTACCCCTCGGGCCACGTCCCGGGAGCGGTGCAGGTGGACTGGGCCATCGACCTCAACGACCAGGTGCGGCGCGATTACCTCGATCGCAGCGGGTTCGAGAAGCTCATGTCGCGCATCGGCGTGACGCGCGACACCACGGTCGTGTTCTACGGCGACAAGAACAACTGGTGGGCGTGCTACGCGTTCTGGGTGTTCCAGCTCTTCGGCCACACGAACGCCAAGGTCATGGACGGCGGCCGCCTGAAGTGGGAGAAGGAGAAGCGCCCGCTCACGCGCGATGTGCCGAGCTATCCCGCGACGGCGTACGTGGCGCTCGAGCGTGACGACTCGCGCATCCGCGCGTTCCGCGACGAGGTGCTCTCGCACATGCGCGCGCACAAGAAGATGGTGGACGTGCGCAGTCCGCAGGAATTCAGCGGCGAGCGCACGCACATGCCGGAGTATCCCCAGGAAGGCGTGTTGCGCGGCGGGCACATCCCCGGCGCGAAGAACGTGCCATGGGCACGCGCCGCGAACCCGGAGGACGGCACGTTCAAGGACGCGGCCGCTCTGCGGGCGATTTACGAGGGCGAGATCGGCCTGAAGTCCGAGGATGACGTCATCGCCTACTGCCGCATCAGCGAGCGCAGCAGTCTGACCTGGTTCGTGCTGACCTACCTGCTCGGCTACAAGCGCGTGCGGAACTACGACGGCAGCTGGACCGAATGGGGCAACGCGGTCGGGATGCCGATCGAGAAGCCTTGACCGACGCTCCGGGCGGAGCCCCGAACCCGCACCCGCGGCCGGCCGCGACGACGACCACCGAGGACGGCGCACGATGAGTGAGCAGCCGACGCTCCCGGCGCCGCTCGTGGACGTGCTCGCGGAGTTCGAGTCCGTGGATCGCGCCATGCGCGCGGAGATGCTGATCGAGTACGCCGACGGGTTCGAGGAGGTTCCGGCGGCTGTGGCGAGCCGGCCGTTCCCCGAGCAGAGCCGCGCCCCGCGCTGCGAGTCGGAGGCGTTCGTGTTCGCGACGGATCGGCCGGACGGGACGCTCAAGCTGTGGTTCGCAGTCGAGAATCCGCAGGGGCTCTCGGCCAGGGCGTGGGCCGTGATTCTCGACAACACGCTCTCGGGACAGCCGCTCGATCTCGTCGCACGCGTTCCGCAGGACGTCATCTTCCGCATCTTCGGCCGCGACCTCTCGATGGGGAAGGGCCAGGGCCTGATCGGGATGCTCGAGGTGGTGCAACACGAGGCCCGAAAGCGCCTCGAGGAAGGTCGCCGGACGGAACAGGGCCTCGGCCGCTGACCTCCCGGTTCCCTGCCGGCGACCGCACGGCCCCGGCAGGTGAGAAGGGTGTCAAGCCTTTGCCGGGCCTCGATTCGGCGTGCACCCGGCGTCACGGCGCAGGCATCTGGATCGTTGTCATTCGAGCGTGGTCGCGAACGTCGGCGCGTGAATCAGGCGCGGCCGTTCAGCAACCGTTCCCAGGGGGAGTTCCAACCATGTACGTCGTCGCGGGAGTCAGCGGTCGCACCGGAAAGGGCGTCGCCGAGACGCTGTTGAAGCAGGGCGAGAGCATTCGCGTGATCGTGCGCGACGAGAAGCAGGGCGAGGCGTGGAAGCAGCGGGGCGCCGAAGTGGCCGTGGCGGAGCTGGGCGATGCGGCCGCCATGGCCAGGGCACTCGCGGGTGCAAAGGGCGCCTACCTGCTCGTGCCTCCGCGCTACGACGTGGACGACATGCTGGCGGCGCATCGCTTGCTCATCACCGCCCTCGCCGAAGCGGTGCGGAAGAGCGGCGTGCCGCACGTGGTGCTGCTGTCTTCGCTCGGCGCCGAACGGAGCGAGGGCACGGGCCCCATCCTGAGCCTGCACTACGCCGAGCGCACGCTCGGTGCCGCGACCAAGAACATCACGTTCCTCCGCTGCGGATACTTCTTCGAGAACATGGCGCCGGTGTTGCCCGCCACCCAGCGCGGCGCGCTGCCCACGTTCCTCACGCCCGGCCATCCGCTCCCGATGATCGCCACCGCGGACATCGGCCGCGTCGCCGCGGAGCTGCTGCTCGAACCGGCGAGCGGCACGCGCGTCGTGGAGTTGACGGCCACGCGCGACTGGTCGCCGAACGATGTCGCGAGCGAGCTGTCGCGCGTGCTCGGACGCGCGATCACGCCGGAGTTCGCTCCGCTCGATGCGGTGGTGCCCGCGTTCACCGCCATGGGCATGCGACGGGGGATCGCCGAGCTCTTCCGCGAGATGATCGACGCCCTGAACCAGGGCGTGATCCACTCCCAGAGCCCGCCCGCGCTGCGCCGCTTCGGACAACTGGGTGCCGGCGACGCATTGAAGGGATTCCTCGAGCAGGCACCCACGCACGCCTGAGCCGCGAAGGCGGGCGCGAACACGTCGTGACAGGCGCTGGCCCAGGGATGGGCCGGCGCTTTCGTTCTACCCGGCGTGTCCGCGCCGCGGAACGCGCGCCAGCACCGCTGTCACGACCCGCGCCACGAGGAACGCGGGTAGAGCGGTGACGGCCGGCCACAGCACGAGCGCGAGGAACCACAGCCGCCGGGTCGTCGGCGCGGCCGAGAGCGAATGCAGCATCGCCACGACCGCGAGCGCGAGTGCCCCCAGCGCGACGCCCAACGCCACGCGCAGCGCCGCCACCGGGCCCCGGTCGCGCAGCCGGACGTGCTCGTGCGCGAGGTGCGCCGCGTACACGGCACCACTGGCGGCCCAGGCCGCCAGCCGCCACACCTGGACGTGGCTCCTCGGCAGCGCGAACACCCTGCCGATGACGAAGTAGGCGACGCCGGCGAGCAGTGCCGCGAGGACCCACGCGTGACGTCTGCTTGCGTCCACGCCTGCCTCGTCAGGCATCGGCCGCTGCCCCCGCGAGAGCGAGACGGGCCCGGCTCACCATACGAACGGGATGAGCGCTCTGACCGCTCGACGATAGTCCTCGTACGAGGTTCCGAACGCGGCGATCAGCATGGCGTCTTCGACGCGGATCCGGTACGCGTAGGCGGCGCCGATGACGACGAGCGAGCCGGCGAAGACCACAGCGTTGCCCGTCGCGAGCGCGATGCCGTTCAGGGTGAGCAGCGAGCCGAGGTAGCCCGGGTGTCGAACGAACCGGTAAGGGCCGGTACGTTCGACCGCATGGTCGTCGTGGACGAGCAGCGTGCGTGTGTACCGTTCGCGCAGCGTGAAGACGGCCCACAGGCGTAGGAGCAGGCCGAGCGCGCCGGCGACCACCCCGAGCCAGGCGATCGCCGGCATGCCCGGCATCGCGGCGGGACTCGCAGGTCCGAAAAACGCCAGCCCGTGCAGGCCGGGCGAGTTCGCGAACTGGACCGAGAAGACGAGCCCGAGGATCGGGACCAGCACCGCATACGAGATCGCCCAGGTGCTTCCCCGGTCCGCCGCGCCCGGCCTGCTGGCACGCGCCGTCCTGCCGAATCGCAGCTCGGCCTGGATGACGTACAGGAGGAGGACGACGACGGCCGCCGCGAGATGCGATGGACCGAACCGGTTCAGGAAGGATGCAGCGGCGTGCGGCGGGTCAGGCATCGAACCTCCTCGCCTGCGGTGCGCCCTCAGTGGGCGTAGTGCGAATCCTTCTCTCCCGCGCGGATCGCGATCTTGAGCGTGTTCGCCTTGGAAGGGATCGGGCAGTTGTAGTAGGGACTCGTGGCGCACGCCGGGTTGTAGGCGTTGTTGAAGTCCAGCAGCCAGTCGCCATTCGGCAGCCGCTCGGGGTCCACGTACCGGCCGACGCCGTACGTCTCGTTCCCGGTCGTGGCGTCGCGGAAGAACACGCTCACGCTGCGCTCGTCCACACCCGGCTCCAGCAGCCGGTGCGCCTCCAGCCGAACCGGCTTCCCCTTCACGCTCAGGTCGAACCATCCGGCCAGCACCGCGCGCCGGGCGTTGCCGCGCGTGCTCATGATGATGGTGGTGTCGGCGTGCGGATTCGGCGTGAGCGGTACGGCGAAGCGGTAGTCGAGGTCGGGTGGATACCACGCCAGCCCGTGGTATTCGGCGAAATGCGGGCTCCGCGGATCGAACACGATGAGCGCGGGGAAGCGCTGGTGCGAAAGCCGCAGCGTGAACCGACCGACCTTGACGAAGCCCGGCGGCAGCAGCGCCGAACGCAGCGGGCCGTCGTGGCTGGTGAAGAAATGCGCGGTGTCGTCCAGCGCCTCGACCCGGAAGGAATCCCCGAGCACGGTGACGCGCAGGTGATGTGCCGCGAACTCCGGATCGTCCACACGCAGGTCGCAATCCGTGGCGCGGCCGACCCGGAGCGAGTTGCGCTCGCCGAAGTCCGTGCGCGCCACGGCGGCGAGGTAGGACGTGGCACCGGACTTCAAGTTCTGCTCGGTCTCGTCGCGATCCTTCGCGTAGGCCGCGCGCAGCGAGTCGGCCGCGGCGGCGCTCGGCACGGGTGCAGCGGCCCGGGGGGAGGCGGCGCCCGCCGGTCGCGGCGCCAGCGCGCTGAGCGAGAGCAGGAGCGTCAGCCCGAGGCAGATTTGGACGCAGCAAGTGACCGCGCGTGAGTGTCGCGAGTGCATGGCATGACCTCCGAGTGAACCCGGGAGAGGTTTCTACGCTGTGTGTGACCCGCGCGCAAGTCCAGCGACGCACGGGCGCCGGACATTGCCTGCCCGCCGCGCATGCCGGGGGCAAGATTCATTTGCCTGGCGGCTCGCGGGCACCGCAATATGGGATCGAGACCGCTCCCGCCACGTGCCCCGAGGCGCTCCCGTGACACCCCCATTCTCCGATCACGTCGACCTGTTCCGCATTGCGACCGACATGTCACCGGCCGGCATCCTGGCCGTGGGCGCCGACGGGACGATCCTGCTCGCCAATCGCGAGATCGAACGACTGTTCGGCTGGAGGCGCGAGGACCTCGTGGGCCGGCCGGTCGAAGTGCTGCTGCCCATGAACCTCCGCCGCGGCCACTCGAGCCTCCGCTCCACGTTCTTCGCCGATCCGCGCGCCCGGCACATGGGGGCGGGGCGCGACCTGCGTGGCGTGCGGAAGGACGGCACCGAGTTCCCGGTCGAGGTGGGGTTGAACCCCGTGGCCACGCCGAACGGCGTCGTGACGCTGGCCTCGGTGCTCGACGTGAGCACCCGCATGGAGCTCGAGCGCGCGTCACGCCAAACGCAGAAGATCGAGGCCATCGGCACGCTGGCGGGGGGCATCGCCCACGACTTCAACAACATCCTGCTCGCCATCGTCGGGCACACGGAGCTGGCGCAGCGCTCGCTCGGCAATTCCGCGAACCCTGATCTCGACCAGGTGTTGAGTGCCGCGGAGCGCGGTCGCCAGCTCGTGCAGCGGATCCTCGCGTTCAGCCGCACGCGAGCGACGACCAGGGTCCCGGTGGATCTCGCGCAGTCGGTGCGGGAAGCCTGCAACCTGATTCGCTCGTCACTGCCTGCCACGATCGAGATGAACCTGCAGCTCGCAGCCGACACGCCGCACGTGCTCTCGGACGAGATCGAGGTGCACCAGGTGGTGATGAACCTCGCGACCAACGCGGCCCACGCCATGCCGGCGGGCGGGCTCCTGACGATCGAGACCCGGGCGTTCACGGCCGACGACGCGTGGCGCTCCGCGCACGCCGGCCTCCCCGGGCCGCTGCTCGCGCGCATCGTCGTGAGCGACCAGGGCACCGGCATGCCGCCCGAGGTCGCGGAGCGCGCGTTCGAGCCGTTCTTCACCACCAAGTCGGTCGGCCAGGGCACGGGGCTCGGGCTGTCGGTGGTGCACGGCATCGTGCGCGACCACGGCGGCGTCATCGAGCTGGAATCGGAGCTGGGCCGCGGCACGACGTTCACGATCACGCTGCCGGTCACCACCGCTGCCGCCGAAACGGCCGTGCCGCATCCGACCCGGAGACAGGCGCAGCGCATCCGCGTCCTGATGGTGGAAGACGAGGAGAACCTCGGCCGGATGCAGCGGCGTCTTCTCGAGGGCATGGGCTACAGCGTGACGCTCCACTCGGGCTCGCTCGCCGCGCTCGAGGACTTCCGCGCTCACCCCGACGACTTCGACCTGCTCGTGACCGACAACACCATGCCCAAGCTGACCGGGCTCCAGCTCGTCGAGGAGCTGCACAGGATCCGAGGCAACCTGCCCGTGGTCATGGTGTCCGGGCTCGCCGAGCGCTCGGACGGCCTCGACCTCGGCAGCATGGGCATCCGCGTCCTGCTGCGGAAGCCGCATACCTCCGGCGAGCTGGACGAGGCGATTCGCGAGGCTCTTCGCCATCCGTGAGCGCCGCGTCCTCCACGCGCAACGGACCCGGCGCAGCCTGAGCATCGGCCACGGGAGCGGATCGAAACGCCCGCGGGAGCGAAGACGCCGGGACCGGGCGTGAAACGTTACACCGCAAGTGACGCGTCGGGGCTTCGTGGGTCGAGAACGCGCGTATCGGCATGACACTCGGAATCGCCGGGGGAACCGGGTAGGTATTGACTCGAGCCACTGCGCACGGCGCTTGTCAAACCTCCGCGACCGCACGCTGGGCTCGTCATCGAACTCCGGTTCCCGCTTCGCACCGTGGCGAAGCCGACCGTGGTCCTCGCGACCCTCACGAAAGAGTCCTCATGTCGATACTGTCCAGCCTCGATAGTCCACTGTGCAGGGCCATCGCCCTCCTCGATCCGTGCGCGATCTTCGTGGTCGCGCCGGACGGCCGGATCCGGTTCGCGAGCCCGAATGCCGGCCGCATGTTCGGCTGGGATCCGGAGGAGCTCGTGGGCGCCGCCGTGACGGAGCTGGTCCCGGACCGTCGCCGGGCCGCCTACACGCCGTTCGATCCCGTCCGGATCAGCGAGCACTACACGCGCGCGCGTGAAGAGGGCGCCGAGCTATTCGCGTTGAACCGCGACGGCAGCGAGTTCCCGGTCGAGATCGCGCACGATCTGGTCGAGTCCGCCGAGGGTCTCCACCTGGTGGGCGTCGTCACCGATCTGGGCCCGTTGCGTGCGCTCGAGCGCTCGGCCCGCCGTCTGCGGCGCGCTGCGGAGCTGGGCACGCTCGCCGCCGGTATCGCGCACGACTTCGGCAACACGATGCTGGCGGTCAGCGGCTACACCGCCATGGCGCGGAGGATCCTCGGCGACACGCCGAAGCAGGATCTCCGCCGTGCCGAGGCCGCGGCGGCCCGCGCCTACGAGCTGGTGGACCGGCTGCTCGGGTTCGTGCGCGGGCTGAAGCGCGAGCGCCGCGCGGTGGACCTGGTGGCGGTCGCGAGCGAGGCGGCGCAGCTCCTTCGCCCCACGCTGCCGCCCGCCGTGCGGCTGCAACTCGCGCTCGATTCCGTGACCCCGAGCGTCGTGGCGGACGAGTCCGCGCTCCTGCAACTGGTCGTGAACCTCATGATGAACGCCGTCCAGGCCATGCCCGGGGGCGGGTTGCTGCACTTGAGCGTCGCGGCGCTCTCGCCCGAGCCCGAGTGGCTCGAGCGCCACGCAGCGTCCGGTGATGGCGCGTTCGTGCGGCTCGAGGTCTCGGATACCGGCGCGGGGATGGAGCCCGACGTGCTCCGGCAGGCGTTCGAGCCCGGCTTCACGACCCGACCCGATGGCAGCGGTCTCGGCCTCTACAACGTGAAGCGACTGCTCGACGACCTGGGCGGCGTGATCGAGATCGAGTCGGCCCGCGGGCAGGGGACTCGGATCACGATCTCGCTTCCCGCCGTTCCCGGAAATCCCGGCGCATGACGGTCCGTGTGGCAAAGCGCACACAGGAGTGTGTCCCACTGACGCGTTTCGCGTGACGCCGATCCTCGCGTAGCGCGGTGGCCGGATTGCCCTTGCTGCGAGGGCACGGCATAATGCACCTTGTCGCATCCAGTTACGCATCCAGTTCTCGCGGGCCACGGATCGGTTCGCCTTACGTCACACTTCTTGCTGGGAGCCCGGCACATGGACGTCGCCACCCCGCACCCGCCGGCCGACACGGCCACCGAGAAAGCCCCCATGGACGCTCTGGTGATCCAGGGCGGCCGCCGCCTGTCCGGCCGCGTCGTCATCAGCGGGGCGAAGAACGCCGCACTTCCCGTCATGGCCGCGACGCTGCTGGCCCCGGGCGTGCACACCCTGCGCAACGTCCCCGACCTGCTCGACACGCGCACGTTCGGCCGCGTGCTCGAAGTGCTCGGCGCCCGGATCGCGTTCAAGGGCGACCTCTGCACGATCGACACCTCCAGCGTGAACTCGGTCGAGGCCCCCTACGAGCTGGTGAAGACCATGCGCGCCTCGATCTACGTGCTGGGGCCGCTGCTGGCCCGCTTCGGCGGCGCCAAGGTTTCGCTGCCCGGCGGCTGCGCCTGGGGTCCGCGCCCGGTGAACCTTCACCTGACCGGGCTGTCCGCCATGGGCGCCAACCTCGACATCGAGCACGGCTACATCGTCGGCCGCGACGTGCACATGCACGGCACGCACTTCACCTTCGACGTGGTCTCGGTGGGTGCCACCGCGCAGCTCATGATGGCCGCGACGCTCGCCAAGGGCACCACGGTGCTCGACAACGTCGCGATCGAGCCCGACATCACCGTGCTGGGCGAGGTGCTCGCGCAGTGCGGTGCGCGCATCGAGGGCCTCGGCAGCCGCCGCCTCGTGATCCACGGCGTCGACAGACTGTCGCCCATCGACACGACGATCATCCCCGATCGCATCGAGGCTGCGACCTTCGCGGCGGCCGCGGTGATCACCGGGGGCAACATCACGCTCGAGCGCGTCGTGCCCGAGCACTTCGAGGCCTCGCTCCGGAAGCTCGAGGAGGTCGGTGCCACCGTCGTGCGCGAGCACGACGAGGTGTCGGTCTCGGGCCGTGGCCGGCCGCACGCCTGCGACGTGACCACGCAGGTCTACCCGGGATTCCCCACCGACATGCAGGCGCAGATCATGGCCGTGGCCTCGATCGCGAGTGGAACGAGCGTCATCGAAGACACCATCTACCTCGACCGCTTCTCGCACGTGGCGGAGCTGGGCCGGCTGGGGGCGAACATCGAGCTCAAGGCCAACGTGGCGGTCGTGAAGGGCGTGGAGAAACTCTCGGGCGCGCCCGTCATGGCCACCGATCTGCGCGCGAGCGCGGCGCTGGCGCTCGGCGCGCTCGTGGCGGAGGGTGAGACGCGCATCTCGCGCATCTACCACCTGGACCGCGGCTACGAGGCGTTCGACCAGAAGCTCACGCAGCTCGGCGCGCGCGTCCAGCGCGTGCAGGAGTAGCGAAGCGCTCGAGCCTCGGTACTGTCGCTCGCGCTGCGAGCGTGCGGCTCGACAATGGACAGTCCGGTGGCCGTCGCGCAGGATGGCGCCATGGCCCGGGTGAAGCGCTACGACGCACGCTACTTCGAGCGCTGGTACCGGCGTTCGAGCGTCGGCGTCGGCGGGCGTGAGTTCGTCGCCCGCAAGGTGCGCCTGGCGGTCGCCGCCACCGAGTACCTGCTCGGGCGCGAGCTTGCGAACGTATTGGACGTCGGCTGCGGCGAGGGTGCGTGGCGGGCGCACCTGCGGCGCCTACGCCCGCGCGTGGCCTACACGGGCGTGGACAGCAGCGAGTACGCCGTTCGGCGCTACGGTCGCACGCGCAACATCCGCCGCGCCGGGGTGGGCGAGCTGGAGACGGCCGACCTCGTGGGGCCGTACGACCTGGTCGTGTGCGCCGACGTCCTTCACTACGTGCCGACCGCCGACGTGCGCCGGGGGCTCGAGGCGATGCACCTCCTGTGCGGCGGGGTTGCGTTCATTGAAGCCTTCACCAGCGCCGATGCCATCGAGGGGGATCGCGCGTCGTTCCAGAAGCGCACGCCCGCCGCGTATCGCAGGCTCTTCCGGGAGGCCGGGTTCGTGCCCCTGGCGCTCCACCTCTACGCCACGCACGCGATGTCCCGCTCGCTGGTGTCGCTGGAGCGGGGCGGCGGGCTCTAGGAGCTAGCGGTGCCGGCCGTGGTGATGCCGTGAAGCGTGCTTCGCCGGCTTCGCGGGCGTGCCGTTCATGGAGGAGGGCAGCTCGACCGTTTTCGCGTCGGGGATGAGCCCGCGCCCTTGGAGCTTTCGCATGGACACTTGAGCCGCGTCCTCGGTGTCGAACTTGCCGAGCAGCAGCCGGTAACCGTGCGCGCCAGGTCCGGCCGGCGCGACCTTCACCCGGAGCGGCACCAACCGGCCCATGTAGTCCGCCTCCGCGAGCGCCATGTCACGCGTCGCGAAGCTGCCCACCGAGATCGCGTACTGCATCGCACCGGTCGCCTGCGGCACCACGGGAACTGCGGGCGCCACCGCGGCTGGCGCCGGCGCCGGCGCGGGGGCTGGCGCGGGTGCGACACTCGTGCGGGGCGCGTGATTGGCGACGGTCTTCATCAACTGCCCGATTCTCTCGTGCTGGCTCAGGGCGAGCGCGAGGAGGGCGACCGCGAGCGTCGTGAGGAGCGTCCGGGCGGGAGGCCTGAACCCCGGCCTGCGCTCGGCTGCCGGCGGTGCGACGCGGCGCGCCGCACTCCAATCCACCGACTCTGACGATTCGTCGAGGATGATGAGCTTCCGGGGCTTGGCGGGTGCGGCGTCCTTGACCCGCTGCGCCGCCTCTTCGATCGGGGTCTCGCGCTCCGCCTCGGCCGCGGCGGGCTCGCTCGGCTCGACGGGCACGGTGGCGTCCGCGATCTGCTTCCCGCGTTTCGTCACGACCACCGACGCCACCTCGAACGACTGCGGCTCGTCGTACGTTCGCTGCGCCGTCCGGGCTCCGATGCGCACGCCCGAGCCGCCGAAACGCGCCACCCACTCCTTCACGCGCTCATCGCTCGAGCCGGGGAAATCCGACGCGGCAGCAGCAGGGGTCGCGCCCGACGACCGCCCCGCAGCGGGAGCTGCGACCGGAGCTGCGGCGGGAGCGTCAGCCCGCGTACCCGGAGCCGCCGCCGGCCTCGGGAGCGGCGTGATCACCGCCGGCGTGGAGCGGGCCTGCCTCGGCGGCAGCGTGTGCGCCGCGTCCTCGGCGCGGCCCGCGCGCAGCGAGTTCGCGGCGGCGCGCACGTGCTCGGGCGAAACGGTGGACGATCCCGCTCGCTGCGCCCGTCGCGCGGCCTCGGCGGCCAGGACCTCGATGGTCGCGATCACGCCCAGCGAAGCATGGTAGACGTCGCGGCAGGCCTTGCGTGAGAAGAGTCCGAGGCTCGGCCCCCCCGCGGAGTTGGGCCGCATCTGCAGGAACTCGCGGGTCTCGTTCTGAGACAGTGGCGCGAGGTGCGCGCGAACGGAGACGCGCGAAGCGACCGCCGCCAGCTCGGGCGCATCGAACATCGCCTCGAGCGCGGGGAGCCCCACGAGAAGGAGTTCGAGCGGACACTGGCGATTGGCCGCGGCGGCGGCGATCCGCTGCAGCTCCAGCACGTGCGCCGGGGTCAGCGTGTGGGCGTCTTCCCCCACCAGCACCGCCACCCGCCCGCCGGCGGTGACGTTCGCGAGCACGTTCAACAACCGATCCATCACCGCGAACGCGTTCGCGCCGGACTTGACCGTGCCGCCGAACAGCTCCAGGAGCGTGGCGGCGAGCGCCCCGGGCTCGGGCGCTGGCGCGGGCAGCTCGGCCGGCGAGACTCGGTCGCCCCAGCGGTAGAGCGCTTCGGCGGCCAGCATGGACTTGCCGGTGCCCTTTTCGCCCGTGAGCAGCACGAACGGGGCACGCGCGCCGATGCCCTTCTCGAGTGTGGCGAGCAGGACGCGCGCGGGCGCGGTGGCAATGAACGACGGCTGAGGATTCAAGGGCTCGATGGCTTCTGCGGACACGCGAGCAGGTTCCTGGCGAAAGGACGTGGCAGGGGCCCCCGGCGGTGCCAAGCCGTGCCCCGTCCCCGTTATCGGCGCGCCGGGGGCACGACTAAACCTGGGGCTGCTCCGCGTAGTGCTGGCGCGCCCAGTCCGCCATGGCGCGCGCGCCGTCATCGAGCGGCGTGGCCTGGCCCCCGAAGCGGTCGCGGAATGCACGGTCGTCGGTCACGAACGGCTCGCTCCACTGGTAACCCATCTCGCCCAGCTCGCGCAGCGTGGGCATGAACAGCGAGAGTCCCTTCATCGCCAGCGTGGGCACGGCCTGGACCTTCAACTGCTGGCCGAGAGCCGCGCCGAGCCTGTCGATCATCGCCTGCGTGGGCTCGGCCGGGGCCGCGGGCAGCATCCACCAGCGGCCGTAGTCGCCGTCGGAAGCCTCGCCCAGCGTGGCGAGCCCCGCTGCCACGTCGAGCGTGTAGTGATAGGTGTGCGGCGTGTCGAGCCGCGTCAGCGTGAACGCCACGCCGCTGCTGAGCGCCTTGGGCATGAACGCGTCGCCGAAATAGGTCTGGGTGGCGCCCGGGCCGTAGAAATCCGAGCCGCGACCGCAGATCACGCGCGCGTCGCCGCGGTGATGCGCGGCCAGCCAGTCCTGCCACTCGCGCGCGCGCACCTCGCCCTTCCGGCTGCACGGCGCGATGGGCGAGGTTTCGCTCAGCTTGGCACCGTTCGGCCGGCCGAGCATGTAGAGGTTGTCGAGCAGCACCACGCGCGCGTTCTGCCTCGCGGCCGAGGCC
Organism: uncultured bacterium; assembly: GCA_964434945.1. Taxonomy (GTDB): domain Bacteria; phylum Eisenbacteria; class RBG-16-71-46; order RBG-16-71-46; family RBG-16-71-46; genus JAIOPA01. Next base: position 58,767 of record CAYSWZ010000112.1, read on the forward strand.
AGCAAAGCGCTCCGCCAGCGCGGTAGATCCTGCGCCCACTGGTTCGCGGAATAGCTCGGGTTCATGCAGTGATAGATCGCAGCCGCACCCTGCGTGACCTCAGCCACGAACGCGGGGTCACCGGCGTCGCCCATGCGCAGGCTCACGCCGGCGGGCGGCACACCCGGCGAGCGGCGCACCATGCGGACCTCGTGTCCGCGGCGGACCAGCTCGAGAGCGAGCGGCGTGCCGATCTGTCCTGCGCCGAAGACGACGTGCATGGCGTTCCCGAGGGCCATGCGTGCATTCTGCATTACCGCCGGAGGGGCCGCCAAGAGGAAGCGCGGCCGGGGAGCGGCGAGCCGTCTCCCGCCACAACCTAGTGCGGCTTCCGTCCCTTCGGGAGCGGTTCCACCATCGCCTCGGAGACGATGCCGCGGCTCAGCAGCGTGTCCGCCGTCCGCTCCGCAGAGTCCTGGGTCGCGAATCCCCCGAGCAGGATCTTGTAATTGCGTGCCCCGCCGGCCTCGCCGGGTTCGACCCAGGCATCGAGCCCGGTGCGCTTGGAAAGTTGTCGAGAAAGCATTCGCGCGCGATCGCTGAAGAGGTA
>CAYSWZ010000113.1:0-47617 GCA_964434945.1 uncultured bacterium
TTTCGCGGCGCGACCCAGACGCTGCTCGGCCGGTCGGCGCCCATCGCCGACAGCGAGATGGTGGCGATGTCGGCGTTCGTGCTCGCGCTCGCCTACCCGCCGAATCCCAACCAGAACCTCGATCGCACGTTCCGCGATGCGACGCCCGGCCAGCCGAGCGCCGAGCGCGGCCGCGCCTTCTTCGCCAACACGCCGGTGGACGCCGGGCGGACGTGCTCGTTCTGCCACAGCCTGCCGCTCGGCACGAACGGGCAGCTGATCGACAAGTTCGCGCTCCAGTCCGCCCAGGACATCAAGGTTCCGCAGCTCCGGAACCTGTACCAGAAGACCGGGTTCACCGACGCGCCGGGAATCGCCAACAAGCGCGGCTTCGGCTTCACGCACAACGGCTCCGTGGACAACCTGTTCGACTTCCTCCACTTCCCCGGGTTCAACTTCGGCGCCGGCGCCGCGGGTGACGCGCAGCGCCGCGACGTCGAGGCCTACCTCCTCTCGTTCGACACCGGCATGGCGCCGGCGGTGGGCGCGCAGGTGACGTTCGACGGCAGCGCCGCCGACGCCGGGCGCGCGGCGCGCATGGACACGCTGACCGCGCGCGCCGACGCCGGCGACTGCGACGTGATCGCCAGGGGCCGCGTGGGCGGGCTGCCGCGCGGCTGGAAGTACGGCGCCGGGGCGTGGCACGCCGATCGCACCGGCGTCGCGGACCTGACGAGCGCTCAGCTTCGCGCGCTGGCGGCCGCGGGCACCGAGCTCACCGTGACCGGCGTGCCGCTCGGCAGCGGCACGCGCATGGGGCTCGACCGTGATCGCGACGGCTACCCGGACGGCGACGAGCTGGCCGCGGGCAGCGATCCCGGCAATCCCGCCTCGACGCCCGCGAACACGGCCGCGGTGCCGGGTGTGACCGGCACCGGCCTCCGCGCGGCGCTGCCGAACCCGTTCCGCGGCGGAACGCAGTTCGAGTTCTCGCTCGCGCAACCCTCGCGCGTCGAGTGGGTGGTCTTCGACGTGCTCGGGCGCGCGGTGCGCGTGGTGTCGCGTGGAAGCGTGTGGCCGGCCGGCGTCCAGCACGCGGCGTGGGATGGCCGTCGCGACGACGGCGGCGTGGCCGGAGCGGGGCTCTGCTTCGCGCGGCTGCGCGTCGCCGGTGCCTCGTTCACGCGGCCGGTCGTGAAGCTCCGGTAGGCCGGAACGTCACCGGGCGGGCGCCGTGCTGCTGGCGTCCGCCCGGCCTGTCGACATTTCTGTCAGCCACGTTCTGCGGGCTATTTCAGGAACGTCACCACCCGCGTGAAGCGGCCCTGCGGCGTGAGGAGCCGCGCGTAGTAGACGCCTGCCGCGAGCGGCCGGCCCGAGTCGTCGGTGCCGTCCCATTCGAGATGGTACTCGCCCGCGTCGCGCGCGCCGCTCGCGAGCGTCCGTACGCGGCGGCCCGCCACCGTGTAGAGCTCGAGGTCGGCGCGACCCGCCCTCGCCAGCGAGAACTGGAAAGAGGTGGTGCGGTTGAACGGGTTCGGCATCGCCGGCGCGAACGCGGTGACGAACGTCTTCGGCGCCACGGCCAGCACGCCCGAACTGATCTGGAGCGCGTGGTTCTGGTGATCGCGGGCGTCCACCTTCGCGAATCCGAACCGCGGGTCCCCGGCCGCGACGACGCGGAAGTGGAGCGTGGCGAACTCTCCCTCGCCCACGAGGCCCTGGCCGCCACCCGCGAACGACGCGCCGTCCACGGTCCCGGGCTCGGCCGAGAGCACCACCCCGCCCTGGTCGAGGACCGCGTCGCCGGCGCTCCAGGTCGTCGGCGCGACCACGGCGGGATCCCACGCCAGCCGGGTCGACAGCGCGAGCATCTGCCCGGTGCCGGCGAACAGCACGTGCACCACGACGTCCTCCCCGGCCGCAGCATGCGTCGGGGCGGACAGCGTCACCCCGTCGGCGCTCGCCGCCGCGGGACGTGCGCGCGACTGCGGCCCGCTCGCGACCGGGTAGTAATTGATGGCGAACATCACCAGGTCCTCGAAGTTGATCCGGTCGTCCGTCACCGGGCGGGAGGTCACCGACAGGTCGGTGGTCGGGCCCACGTCGAGGTAGTCGTACGGGGCCATCGCCGCGCCGCTGAGGCCGTAGTGCAGGCCCAGCACCGAGACGTCGGTGGTGGTGACGCGGTTGTCGCCCGCTCCCACCGTCGTGCCGTCGGAGATGTCACCGAGGTGGTAGTCGAGCGCGCCGGCGGTGCGGTTGGAGACCGGCGACAGCGTTCCGAAGCCGTCGCGCACGTAGGCCACGTAGTACCAGAAGTCGCGCGTCGCGGGCTCGTCGCTGTCGCCGGGGTTCGCGACCGCGGTGAGCGTCCAGCCGGCCGGCGGGTAGGTCGCCGGGAGGTCCGGCTCGCTGCCGGGTGTGTCGCCGCCGTTGTATTCGGGATAATTGCCGTAGCCCTTCCGCCACACCTCGACCGTCGAGCCCGCCGGCACCGCCGTCCAGGTGAGCGTGATCTTCGTCGTGCCGTCGCCGTCGTTGCCGGTGCGCTGCTGCACCGACGCCAGCGTGGTGATGGGCGGGACCGCCGGATTGAGGGCGAACTGAACGTCGAGCGTGTGATTCGAGCTGACGGGCGCGAACGTGTAGGGAGAGGTGAGGGGTACGCCGCCGCCGTCCACCGTGACGCTCGCCACGTGGTAGCCCGGGTCCGCCGCGAACGAGAACGACGGCGTGGCGCCGAGGCTCACGAGCACGGTGCCCGACGGCGTGACGCTTCCGTTCGCGCCCGCGGTGGCCACGATCTTCGCGCGGATCTCGAGTGCGACCGCGCTCGAGCTCGCGCCCGAATGGTTCGGGTCGCCCGAGTAGACCGCGGTGAGCGAGTGCGACCCGACCGACAGGCCGGCGGTGACGAGCTGGGCCGAGCCCGCGGAGACGGGCGACGTGCCGAGCGACGTGCTGCCGTCGAAGAACTCGACCGTGCCGGTGGCGGCGGAGGGCGTGAGCGTGGCGGTCAGCGTCTCCGGATCGAGCGAGATGCCCGGGCTCGGGCTCGCGACGAGGCTCACCGAGGTGCCCAGCGCGTTCACCACCTGCGTGTGCGCGGCCGACGCGCTGCCGGCGAAGCTCGCGTCACCCGAGTAGACCGCGGTGAGCGAGTGCGAGCCGGCGGCGAGCGACGAGGTGTTGAGGACGGCGCTCCCGCCCGAGAGCGGCGCGCTGCCGAGCGAGCCGACCCCGTCGAAGAACTCGACGCTGCCGCCCGGCGTGCCGGCCCCGGGTGGATTCACGGTCACGCTCGCGGTGAGCGCGACCGCGTCCCCGAACGACGATGGATTGGGCGCGCTCATGAGCGACGTGGTCGTGCCGGCCTGGATCGTGAACGCGGCATCGCTGGCGTCGCTCGCCGGGTTCGCGTGCACGTCGAGCGCGGAGACGCGCACGAGCGCGGTGGTGGACGGCGTGTTCGGCACCGTCCAGTCGAACGAGCCGGAGTTCGCGAGCGCGCTCGCGACCGGCAGCCAGTGGGCGCCGTTGTCGACCGAGTATTCGAGCGTGATGCCGTTGGCCGCGATGCCCTCGGCGTCCGTCGCCGTCCAGGTGATGGCGTGCACCGAGCCCGGCGCCCACGACTCGCCGCCGTTCGGCGAGGTCACCGCGACGACCGGAGTCGAGCGGTCGACGTCCACCGAGGCGGAAGCCCCGGCGGAGGACGGGAGCGTCGCGTTGGAGCAGTCGCGCAGCGTCACCGAGTTGATGGTCAGCGTGCCCGTGCCGGCGAGTTGCGTGCTGCCCACGTTCACCGTGAAGAGCGTCCCGCTCGTCGCACTGGAGCCGCACGGGGTGCCGAGCGTGACCGCGTCCACCGTGAAGTTGCCGCCGCCGTTGTCGGTGATGTGGAAGCTGGTCGTGCCACCGCTCGCGGAGAGGAAGCCGCCCTCGGCGATGGCGCCGGCCGACGTGGTGAGACCGGACAACGTGAGGTTGATGCTGTAGCCGAGGATCGGCGTGGTGCCGCCGCGCGACAGCGTGACCGGAACGGCAGCCGTTGCGACCGTGGTGACGAACGTGCCCGGCGATCCCGCATCCACGATGGCCGTGGGGTCGGGAGCGGTCGGGATCGTCTGAGCGCGGGCGGATCCCGAGGCGAGGAGCAGGAGCAGGGCGACGAGTGGAGGTGTCCGGAATCGCGTTCGGGTGCGACGCACGGCCGGGGTCACAAGGGACATCGTTCAGTTCCTCCTACCGTGGAGTCGTCGAGCGATCGGGGACTCGATGGATGGGGTGATCTCTCGAGGACGCGAATGCCGCGCCGGTTCCCCGCCGCGGCCTCATGGAGACATCGTCCTCGCACAACCGCCCCTGCGCGCCCGCCCTCCAGTCTTTGCGCGTGCCGGCACCCGCCCGCCGTCGCCGGTCAGCCCCGACTCGAGGTTCCAGTCGAACCTCATCGCATTCGCGGAACCTGCTGTACACAGTGCGATTGCGGAGCACGAGAATGAGCGGCCTAGGGCGTCCAGGTGTCGGCTCCATCCCGGAGTCGAACCGGGTGAAGACGGGAGTCGCGTCGGGGCTGTCGCGGCCGGTCCAGGATGAGGGGATCCGGGCTGGTACGCGTATGTTATGGACTCGTCCAACTGCCCGCAACGGAATTCAGCGGGTGGAGTGGAGCGGTTCGCCGTCGCGACCCCGCGGCGCCGGGACCGACCCGTCGCTCTCATGGCGAAGGCGTGCGGGAACGGGGACGAACGCCCCGCCGGCCACCCCGGGCTGGAGTGTGGCCCGCGCGCGGCCGACACAACCTTGGAACGCGCCCGGGGAAGGCGCCCGGTCCGCGACCGCCCGCAGTTCGCGGCCACCCCTGTCCTGAGGGCCGAGGAGGCAATGGAATGCACCCGAGCCTGATCCACCGCATGCGGCCCGTGGCGGGAATCCTCGCCGCACTCGCGCTGACCGGCGCTGCCGCCCCCGGCCCGCCGCGATCCGTCACCTACCCGATGCACGCCATGGGGACCTACGTCAACGTCACGCTCGTGACGAGCGACTCCGTCGCGTCGTTCGCCGACGCGAGCGCGGCGCAGGCGCAGGTCCGGCTGGCGGACTCCCTCATGAGCAACTGGACCACCACGTCGGAGGTCGCGCGGATCAATCGCGTCGCCGACTCGGTCGCGACGCCGGTCGAGCCGCACGTCGCGGACGTCATCGGCCGCTCGCTCGCGGTGTGGCGCGGGAGCGAGCACACGTTCGACATCACGGTCGAGCCGCTCGTGCGCGCGTGGGGATTCATCGGCGGGCCGCGCCGCGTGCCGAGCGACGCCGAGGCGCGCGCCGCGTGGGCGCTCGTCGGCGCGCAGGACGTGGCGTTCGATTCCAGCACGCGCGTCATCCACTTCGCGCGCCGCGGCATGCGCATCGACCTCGGGGGCATCGCCAAGGGGTACGCCGTGGACATGGCGATGAACGCGCTGCGCGAACGCGGCGTTCGCGACGCGCTCGTGGATGCCTCGGGCAACATGATGTCGCTCGGGCACCCGCCCTCGTCGCCGCACTGGCGGATCGGGCTCCGCGATCCGCGCGACCGCGTGCCGTACTTCGCGCGCATCTGGCTCGATGGCGACGCCATCTCCACCTCGGCCAACTACGAGCAGTTCATCGCCAAGGACGGCAAGACGTACGGCCACATCCTCGACCCGCGCACGGGCCGGCCGGCGAGCGGGCTGCTCGCGGTCACGCTGATCGCCGCAGACGCCACCACCACGGACGCATGGGACACGCCGCTCTACGTGCTCGGGCTCGAGGCGGCGAAGAAGAAGGCGCTCGAGCGCGGCGACATCGCCGCGATCATCATCGCGCCCGGGGCCGGCGTGGACACCGTCTGGGTCGAGACGCCGCTGCGCGATCGGTTCGTGCTCGAGCCGAGCGCCGCCTCGCTGTTCGTCGTCCGCTACTTCTAGAGGTGGCCGGCGGTCCTCGGGTGGCTCACACCCGGCGGCCGTGTTCGCCCGGCAGGATGCAATGCGCAGCACCGGCATTGCATCGCGCACCCGGTGCGCGTCGTGCGGATGGCCGCACGGCCGACTCCACCGGTCGCTAGCTGAGCCGCCCGCTTGCAACTGCGACCTTGGTCCCATGCGTGGCCCGGCTCTTGCCCCGAGAGAGCGGCCCGTTCGTTCGAGCGGGAGCCGCCTCCATGCCCTTCGGGCGCATGGAAGTCCCCCGGGCGCGGCCCGGGGGAAGCCGCGGCGTGATCGCGGGAACTCCGGACGGAGCACCGTCGCCATGAACGCGGGGCATGCCCAACGTGACCATCAGGCGAGAAGGAAGACGGAGTACGTTCGCACGGCACTGGCCGTGGTTCGTCTTGCCCGGCGCGCTGCTCGGTTGCGCGTCGCCGATGGCTCCGCCCGCCCCGCCCGGCGGCGGAACGGCGCTGCATCTCGACTACACGACGTTCGCGAACGCGATTGAACCGATCCTCGTCACCCACGGCTGCGACGCCGAGGGCGACTGTCACGGCGGCGGCATCCGCGGGACGCTGCAGTTGTCCCCGCCCACCGCCAAGGACACGCACTACGACTTCGAGCAGGTCTCGCTCCAGGTCACGTCGGGGAATCCCGACCAGAGCCCGATCCTGACCCGGCCGCTGGCGAACGCGAACGGCGGCACCGCGCACCCGCTCAAGGTCTGGGCGGACACGAACGACACCGAGTACCGCACGACGCGCGCCTGGGTGCGTGCCGGGGTGACGCCCTGAGCGCGCGCGCGACATGGTGGACGGCGCTGGCCGCCGCCGCGCTGCTCGGCGCGCCGCGCCACGCCCGCGCCGGCGACGTGGTCGCCGATTCCGGCTCGACCACCGCCCCGGTCGTCTACGTGAACGGGCTCGAGGCCCTGGTCCCCGAGGCCGCGCAGGCGCCGTTCGCGATCGAGCCGGGCGTGCGACCGTTCGCCAACCGCCTCGCGGTGAGTCCCGGTTACGGCGCCCTCGGCCGCGACCGGCTGTTCGTGCTGCGCGCCGCCTACTACCCCGCGTCGTGGCTCGGCTACGAGGCCACGCTCGGCCACAACCCCGGCCAGGCGGTTCACGCGCTCCTCAACACGTTCAGCGTGCTGCTGCGGCGGCCGTTCACGGGCCGGTTCCAGCCGTACGCGGTGGCCGGCTACGGGATGGTGATGGTGCAGCCCGGGCCTTCGCTCAACGCGAAGCCCGTCACCAAGAACGCGCTCTCGGGTGGCGCGGGACTGGATGTGTTCATTCGTGACGATCTGGCGCTGCGCACCGAGTGGCGGCAGGCGGCCGTGTTCGGGGAGCAGCGCGGGCGGGATGGCATCGTCGTCTACGACTACACGCAGGCGACGATCGGGCTCGCGTTCTATCGGTCCATTCGTCCATGACGGGCGCTACGGCCGGGAGGTTCAGCACCACCATGCCGAAACGAACGCACTACCGCGCGCGCCTTGACCGGCCCGCGCTCGTGATCGCCTTCCTGGCCGGGGCGTTGTCGCTCACCGGCTGCCAGCAGAGCGCGCCGGACGACCTGATCCTCCAGACCTCGACGACCGACGCGCTGGTGTTCGTGAAGGCCGACGCGGAAGAGACGCTCAACCGCACGAACGGCAACTCGAACCTCTACAAGCTCTCGCCCATCTCGCCGAGCGGGGTGGTCACGCCGCTCACGAACTTCACCGGCGCCAGCATCTCGGATCCGACCGTCTCGTACGACGGCCAGCGCATCCTGTTCAGCATGCGGCCGGTCGGCGGCGGCGACCGCAACCTGTACGAGATCAACGCCGACGGCAGCGGCCTCCACCAGATTACCAGCGGCGGGGGCCCGGACTACGACCCGCTCTACCTGCCGGACGACCGCATCCTGTTCACGAGCGCGCGCGACAACGAGATGGACGAGTACAACCACTCGCTCTCGGCGCACCTCTACGTGTGCAATTCCGACGGCTCCAACATCGAGCGCGTGAGCTACAACCAGAGCAGCGACTTCGACCCGACGCTGCTGCCGAACGGGCGTGTCATGTACACGCGCTGGGAACACTTCGGCACCATGAACCGCTTCCCGCTGTTCGTGACCAACCCGGACGGCACCGGCACGTTCCACTTCTACGGCCCGCACGACCGCAACTTCTTCCACGCGCAGCCCACGCCCGACGGCCGCGTCGTCGCGATCGCCTCGACCATGGTCGAAGTGGACGCGGGCCCGGTCGCGTTCCTGAAGCTCGAAGCCGGCCCCGCGGACCCGGTGTCGGGTCCCCCCGGCACGAACTGGGACGTGCTGACGCCGCAGGTGAACATGGACGGCGCGCCGTGGCCGTACGGGTCGTTCAAGTACCCGATGCCGATCGGCGGAAACAAGTACGTGGTGTCCTATTCGCTGCCGGCCGCGACCCCGGCGGACGCGGACTACGGCCTGTACACGTTCACGCTCTCGCAGAGCGGCACGGGCAACCCCGGCGACCCGGCCACGTTCAGCGTGATGAACATGTCGTTCCTGTACAACGACCCGAACACGAACGAGTACGACGCGCAGTTGCTGGCGCCGCACCCGAAGCCGCCGGTCATCCCCTCGCTCATCAACCGCAGCCTGAACTACGGGGAGTTCCTGGCCCAGGACGTCTTCAATCGCGGCACGAACGACGGCCAGGAGGTCCCGATCAAGGGCGTCGACCCGATCGACAGCATCGCGGTGACCGTCGCGCGGCCGACGGTGCCGGGCGAGATGAACGACATGTCCGCGAACGATTTCGAGAAGCGTGCGCTCATCGGCTTCGCGCCGGTCTACCCGGACGGCTCGTTCCGCATCCGCGTGCCCGCGAACACACCGATCAGCTTCGCGACGCTCGACACGCTCGGCCGAGCGTTCGTCAACAAGCGGACGCACCTGTACGTGCGCCCGGGCGAGTCGTTCGTGAACTGCTTCGGCTGTCACGAGGATCGCAAGGCCGGCGGTCCCACGCCGACGAACCCGAACCCCATGGCGGCGCTCTACCCGGCGCACGACCTCAACATCCCCGCGTCGCAGTTCATGATCATCAACTGGCAGCAGACGATCGGTCCGATCGTCGCGGCCAAGTGCGAATCGTGCCACACGCCGGTGGGAACGACCCCCGCGGCGGGCGGTCTCGACCTGACCACCGTGCCGGACACGGTGCGCATGGATCGCATCTTCCCGCGCGCGTACGTCAACCTGTCGGGTGCGTCGATGACGATGACCACCCAGGAAGTCGACCCGGCGTTCCCCCGCCGCTCGAAGCTCATCGACTACGTGCTCGGCGCGGGCTCGCACGCGGGCCTCGGGCCGCACCCGGCGGGCCCCGATTCACTGACCGCGGCCGAACGCCGCGAGTTCAACCTGTGGGTGCTGCTGGGAGCGCAGTACCGGTGAGTCCCGTCCTGCGCACCGCTCCGCTCGTCGTGCTCGTCCTCGCGCTCGCCGCGGTCCCCGCCCCAGCGGCTCCGGCCGCTGCGGCGTCCGCGCCGTCCCCGGCGCGCGTGGCGGCCGCGATGGCGTCGCATCCGCTTCGGAGCCTCGCCGGGAGCCCGTTGTCGCTGTCGTCGCTCCGCGGCCAGGTGGTGGTGCTCAACTTCTGGGCGAGCTGGTGCGGACCGTGCCGGAAGGAGCTGCCGCGCCTGGCGGCGCTCGACGCCGAACTGGCGAAGAGCGGCGGCCGTGTGGTCGCGGTGTCCATCGACGCCGACCCGCGGAACGCCGCCGAGTTCGCCAACCGGCATGCCCCCGGCATGACGCTCTACCACGACGGACCCGACGGGCTCGTGCGCGCGCTCGACGTCCCCGCGCTGCCGTTCACGCTGGTGCTCGATCGCGACGGCGCCGTGGTGTGGAGCGGCGGCGGATCGGACGAGGCCACGTTCGCGAACATCGGCTCGACGGCGCGTCGCCTCACCGCCGCGCACGCGATCGCCACCGAATCCACGGAGGGAACCGCACGATGAGACCCCACGACAGGACCCCGCGGCCCGCGGGCGCCGGCCGGCGCCTCGGCCTCGCCGCCGCGCTGCTGATGCTGCCGCTCGCGCTCGCGGGTTGCGCCACGGTGCCGGTCCGGCCGTGGCAGCGCGAGCGCCTGGTGGACCCGATCGTCGCGTTCCGCGCCGAGGCGCGCGAGGACGCGCGCAAGCTCAAGACGTTCGAGGCCCGTGAAGGATCCACCGGCGGCATCGGTGGCGCCGGCGGAGGCTGCGCGTGCAAGTAGCGCCGCGCATCGCGTGCACGCTGCTCGCCGCGGGTCTCACCGTGGCGTGCGCGGCGCCGGCCTGCTCGCAGGGGCTCACCGAGGACGAGCCCGCGGCGGGCACGCTGCTGCGCTGGTTCACCGACAGCGACCGCGTCCGCGTGCGCTCGCTGTCCACCGACATGACGTGGCCGATGAAGACGTCGGGAGACCTGAGCATTCATTACAACAACGAGCAGGTGGTGATTCCCGGCATCTCCGCGCCTCCGGGGTCGCAGGAGGCGGTGGACGCGATCACGACCGCGAGCCGGCCCATCTCGGGCAACGCCTACCAGGACTACGTGAAGGTCCGCAACGAGGTGCAGGGCGAGTACGCGCACGGCGCGGAGGCGGTGAGCTACTACGTCTCGAGCGAGGCCGACTACCTGGCCCAGCAGGTGGGCGGCCGCTGGAACCGCGACTTCCGGCAGCAGTCGCTCAACCTCTCGCTCGGCACCAGTTACGGCTGGGACGACATCGAGCCGCTCGTCGACAACGACACCTCACAGGGGCCGGCGCGCAAGACGACGCTCCACTGGAACGCGGTCATGACCGAGGTCCTGTCGCCGACCACGCTGGTGCGCTACGGCGTCGAGTACAACCTCGTGAACGGGCTGCAGCACAACCCCTATCGCAACGTCTACGCCGGGGGCACGCACGTGCCCGAGCGGCACCCGGAGGAACGCCAGCGCCGGGATGCGTTCGTGCGCGTCAACCAGGCGCTGCCGACGCGCGCGAGCCTCAAGTTCTCGTACCGCATCTACGACGACGACTGGGGCATTCTCTCTCATGAGCTCGGTGCGCGGCTCAGCCAGTACATCACGCGCGGGCTCTCCGTGCGGTGGGAGTACCGCTGGTACACGCAGACCGCCGCCTGGTTCTACCGCTCCGAGTACGCGGACGTGAACGGCATCGACGGCTACCTCTCGGGCGACTACCGCATGAACGAGCTGACGAGCCACCTGTTCGGAGGCTCGCTGCGCGCGGACCTCGACGCGTTCGCGCCGGACCGGACGTTCGTGCGCCGGCTCTCGCTGTGGCTGGACCTCGAGCGCTACTTCAACAGCAACAACTACTCCGCGAACGTCCTCGAGTCGGGCGTGGACTTCCGTTTCCCGTAGTTCCCCGCCGCCCCGCGGGCCGGGAGCCCGCGGGGGTCGGGGTGTCGGATGGCAGGTCAGAGAGGAGCTTCACGTGCGACGACGCATCCTGCTCATGCTGGGCCTGATCGTGGCCCTCGTGGTTCCCGTGCGCGCGGGCACGTTCGCCCCCGCGCCGGTCGCGCCGGACCTCGGGCTCGACGCCCTCACGAAGCGCGTCGCACGCGAGCAACTCGGCAAGCAGCTGTTCGGTGATCCGTGGGCGACGGTGACGCTGTCGCACGTGGACATCTACGACCGCTTCCCGTACGTCGAGTCCCGCCACTTCCTCATCGTCTCCGACCCGGCGTGGAACCGGCTCGTGTACGGCGAGGTCGGGAAGAGCATGCACGCCTACGACGGCGCGGGCACCGCGACCGGTCCGCTCGCCGCGCCGCGCGGCCTGGCGGTGGACGACCAGGACCGCGTGTACGTGGCCGACGCCGACCACGGTCGCGTGCTCGTGCTCCAGGCGAGCACCGATCATGGCGACCTGACGCTCGCGCCGCTCTACGCCATCACCGGGCTGTCGGATCCGCACGGCGTGGCCTGGTCCGACGCGGGCACGCCGTTCCAGCCGGACGACGACGTGCTGTTCGTCACCGACACGGGCCGGAACCGGGTCGCGGCCTACGCGCTCACGGGCCAGTCGGCGCGGCTGATGGGCACGCTCGGCGAGCTGGGCTCGGGCGACGGCCACTTCGCCGGCCCGATGGCGATCGTGGTGGGCCGCGAGAGCGGCGCGAACACGAACGTCGTGTACGTGGCGGACTCGCACACGCGCCGCATCGTGCGGCTCGCGTACGAACGGGGCGCGCTCCGCTGGCTCGGGTCCGCCCCGTCGCAGGCGGACGCGATCACCTCGCTGGCATCCGACGAGTGGGGGAACGTGTACGCCGCCGCCCCGCAGCAGGGAAGCGTGCTCAAGTTCAACGCCGCGCTCGAACCGCTCGCCGAGTTGCGCGACGGCGTCGTGAGCCCGCGGGCGCTGACCGTCCCGTTCTTCACCGTGAACGACCATCGCGATGGCCGCGTCGTCCGGACCGGGCAACCCTGCGCGCTCGTGCTCGAGCCGTGGGGCGAGACGAGCGGGCTCCGGCGCTGGGACCTCGGCGTCTCGGTCGAGGGCCTCGCCGTCTCCGGCACGGACGCGCCGCAGGCGAGCTTCACGTTGACCGATCGCGCCGACGTCACGCTCGAGCTGCACGAGGTGGCGAGCGGACGCGTCGTCTCCCGGCGCGACGCGGGCGTATTCGATGCGGGGCAGGTGGGCGTGCCGTTCACGGCCGCGGACCTGGCGTCCGCGCCACGCTCCGCCGACCTGGAACTCGTGGTGACCGCGAAGCCCGGATACCCGGGCGGCGTCCCGACCAGCGCGCGCGTCCAGTTCAGCGCCGGCGGGGGCGGCGTGCTCCCGCCGGTCGTGGCCTCGCTGATGCCCGCGTGGCCCAATCCCGCGCGCCCCGGGACGCGGCTGCGCTTCGCCCTGCCTGCTGCGTCCGCCGGCTCCGCGGCGCTGTCGCTGATCGACGCGAGCGGCCGCCGCGTGCGCCGGTTCGCCGGGCCGTTCAGCGCCGGCGTCAATGACGTGGCGTGGGACGGGCGGGACGACCGGGGCCGCCCGGTGCGCTCGGGGCTCTACTTCTACTGCCTCGACGTGGCTGGCAACCGCCTGTCGAAGCACCTGGTGGTGGTGCGGTGAACACGAAGCACGCCCGGTGGCCGTGGCGCACGCCGCCCGCGCTCGCGAAGCACATTCGCGGCCCGGTCGCGCTGCTGCCGCTCGCGCTGCTCGCGCTCGCGAGCGGCGGCTGCCTCGGGCTCGACGCACCGAAGCTCGAGGACCGCTGGACACGGGTCGACATGCAGGGTGCGAACCTCGCGGTCGGCCAGGCGGTCACGGCGGGCAGCACGATCCCGGTGCAGGTGAGCAGCGACATCACCTATCGCCGGATCGTCACCGGGTATGCGGTGGCGGAGCTGCGTGCGAGCACCACGTTCACGCCGGGCATGCTGCAGCTCCGCCCGGATGCCGACCGGTTGAAGATGGCGAACGACATCGACCAGCTCCTGGCCACGTCCGTGAGCATGGGGCGCATGACGCGCGCGATCACCGGCTGGGACCACCTGATCCAGCACATCGACTTCTCGTTCAGCGGGGTCGTGCCGAGCACGGTCACCGACAGCACCGGCACGGGCCCGGTCGCCGGCCTGTTCCTCGTCTGCTACCTCGGCTCCGGCGTGAAACTGGAGCTCCAGAGCGGCGCCGACTCGATCATCGTCACGCCGTTCCCCTCGAACCCGAACCAGATTCTCCCCATCGGCCTGCCGCTCACGGTGACCCCATGACCGCGCCCCGCACGGATGCGAGGCGGTGCCGGGCGCGACGGGTCGGGCGAGGTCGGGCCGGGGTCTTGTCGCCGGTCCTCGGGATCGCCGTCGCGCTCGCCGTGGGCACGGCGTCCGGCGCGGCGCGCGCCGCGGCGGCTGCACCCGGCTGGCGCTGGATCTCGGCCTCCCTCCTCGCCGGAAGCGCTCAACCCGTCGCCACGATGGCCGATTACCAGTGGGACGTCCGCCCTCACGCCGCGTGGGGCGCGGAGCTCCAGGCCGGGGCGGGAGCGCTCGCGGCCGGCCTCCGCTGGTGGCGGGGCGGCACGACGCAGAGCGTGAACCTCCCCGGGGTGTCCGACCCCGCGGTGCACACGGGCAGCATCGAGCTGACCGCGCGCGCGCGCGTGGCGCGATGGCGGGAGGCGCAGTTGCTGGCGATGGCGTCGGGCGGGCGCCTGGCGATCACGTACCACCCGGACCAGCTCACGGTCGCGACGGGGGGAACGCCGGTCGAGGTGGCGCTCGCGCCTGTGCACGAGTGGGTGGGCGGCGCCGGCGTGGCGCTGCAGATGCCGTTGGCGGGTCGCTGGAGCTGGGGCGTGGAAACCGAACGTCGAGTCTTCGCGCTCGACACGGCGCACCGGAGCGGCAGCTCGGTGACGCTCGCGCGCGAGACGTTCGGGGACTGGGATGCACGCGTCGCGCTGACGCGGGCGTGGAACTGGTGAGGGAGGAACTCGCGATGGATCGTCTGGTCGCCCGCCGCACGCAACGGGGCGCGCTCGCGTCGCTCGCGGCCGCGGCCGTCGTCGCATGCGCCGCCTCGCTCGCAACGCTCCCCGCGCGCGCCGACGAACCGGCGCGCGGGGCAGCCGCCGATTCGCTCGGAGGTGCGGCGCGGGCGGATTCGCTCGCCCCCGCGGTCCCTGCGTCGGGCGAGGCGCCGGTGCCGGCCGCCGCACCGCACGCGCCCGCGCCGCGCGTGCAGGCGAACGCACCGCTCACGTCCGAGCGCATGGCACGCCTCACCGGTCGCCCGCGCACCGTGCTCCGCACCGGCCCGAGCGAGTCCGATGCCATCGCCGGCGTCTACCCGCCCGGCCAGTCGTTCCCCGTCCTCGCGCGGAGCGGCGACTGGATCAACGTGCGCCTCTCGCCCACCGCCTCCGGCTGGGTGCACGCCTCGCTGTGCGAGGAGTACGACGACCTGTCCGGGCTCAAGATGAAGCCCAACCCGCGGCTCTACTCGCGCACCGGCAGCTTCGTCGCCGAGGGCTACGTCGGCGGCTATGCGTTCGACCGCAAGGCGAACTCGCTCGCGCTCGGCGCGCGTCTCGCCTACTACGTCTTCGACCGCATCCAGGTCGAGACCGGAGCCGGGTGGACGCACGTGCACCGCCCGGCGGAGATCGTGGAGTCGCTGTTCGGCCTGTCGCTCGAGGCCGAGGACTTCAACATGCTGTTCTACCACCTGAACGCGACCTACGAGTTCCTGCCCGGCCGCCAGATGGTCCCGTTCGCCACCGTCGGCGTCGGCTCCTCGATCATGCAGGGCCGCAGCGAGACGAGCTTCAACTACGGCGCCGGCACCACGATGTTCCTCTCCAAGCGCACCGGCATGCGCTGGGAGGCGCGCGACTACATGTTCCAGTCCGGCATCGGCATCGACCGCAGGACCCACAACAACATCGAGTTCAGCATCGGCTCGCTGGTGCTGTTCTAGACCCTTCTGGGCCCTTCTGGACCCTTCTGGACCGAAGACAGGAGAGCGACATGGACGACCGCACCCGGAGACTGTCTCGGAGCGTCTGGTTCGGAATCGCGGGGCTGCTCGTGGCGGGTATCGCCGTGGCGAAGGAGGCGCCGCCCTGCGCCGCGCGCCAGGGCCTCTCGCTCGCGACCGCGGCGGCCCGCGCGTGGTCGCCCGACGCCGTGCTCGTCTACCTCGAGAACGACGAGGCGCTCGACCCCGCGGGCGCGAGCCCGCGCTGGGGCTACCTCTTCTTCTCCGCGGCGCAGGGCCGCGCCCGCGTCTGGTCGGTGCGCGCCGGCCGCATCGCCGAGGCCGAGAACCTCGACATGCGCTTCGACGCGCCGCCGGTCTCCGCCGACTGGCTCGACAGCGACGCCGCGCTCGCGTCCGCCGAGCACGGCGGCGGTGAACGCTACCGGAGGGAGTTCAAGGGCAGGCTCGTGACCATGCTGCTCATGCGCGGCGCGTTCTCCGAGAAGGATCCGGACGTCACCACGTGGACGCTCGTCTACAGCGCCCCCGGCGCCCCCTCCCTGTTCGTCGTCGTGGACGCCACGGACGGCAAGGTCCAGCGCACGTGGAGGGGCTGACCATGGAGCGCGTCCCGCACCCCCGCGCATTCCCGCACCGGGCGGCGTGCGCCCGCCGGCTCGCCGGCGTGGCGCTCGGCCTGACGCTCCTCGCCGGCGCCGCGGCCCGTCCCGCACGGGCGGACGACACGACCGTCACCACGGTGACGATCGAGCGCGAGCGACCGGTGCGCGAGAAGCTGCCGACGCTCCGCTTCCTCAAGGCGAATCGCGACTTCATCCGCGCCCGGTTCGACCGCCTGCGGCAGGACTCGCAGGCCTCCGCCGCCGGCGCCGGCGAGTTGGAGCCGCGCTTCCTCATGTATCGCCAGCTTCTCGCGGCGGTCGCGGCCGGGAAGGATTCTGTGACGCTCGCGGCCGATGCGCGCGAGCGGGCGACGCTTTTCGCCAGCGTCAACGACCTGGGCCAGCTCGAACGCGAACTCGACCAGATGGAGCGCCTGCTCGACGCACAACGCGCCCGGCTCGGCGTGCTGCAGGCCGACTTCGCCGGACGCCAGCGCACCGAACTCGACGTGCTGGTCACGGGCGGCGCGCTGGCCGGGCGCCTCGACAGCGTCGTGGTGACGCTCGAGGACGGCAGCCGGGTCACCTCCGGGTTGAACGAGACGCAGCGCCAGTCCCTGAAGCACGGCGGCGCCTACGAAGTGTTCCGCGGCCTGGTCGAGCCGCGCGAGCAGGTCCTGGAAGTCGCGTTCCTCGGCGAGGGCTGGTCCGCGGTCGGCCACGGCTTCATCATGCTCGAGCCGACGCGTGACCGGCTCACGTTCCTGAAGCTCGACCTCGCGCAGGCCCAGCCGTCGCACGGCATCACCAGCGTGTCCGCGCGCACGTGGCTCCTCGACCCCGAACTTCCCACCGCAGACGCGACCCGGAACCGCCCGTGACCTGGCTCAACCCCCGCATGGGCCGCGCCGCGGTCGCATGCGCGCTGGCGCTTGCGGTGGTGGCCCCGCCCGGGGCGGCCGCGCGTCGCGCGAAGGCCGTCGCCGCGCCGCCGCCGCCCGACCCGGCCGTGGTCGGGGCGTCGCTGGCGCTCCCGCTCTCGCACGAGCGCGAGGATGCTCGGCGCCTGGCGCTCACGCGCGCGGCTTTCGCGCACGCGCGCGGCGACTACGCCGGCGTGGTGCGCGCGCTCGAGCCGCTCGCGCTCGCGTCCCAGCCCGGGCCCGCTCCCCCGTTCCCGGACGCCGACCGCGCCGCGTTCCTGCTCGGCCATGCGTGGCTGCGTCTCGGCCAGGGCGAGCGTTTCGCCGCCCTCGCCCGCGCCACCACCACCTGGGCGCCTCCGAGCGCGTTCACGCGCTGGCTCGCGTTCGAGCTGCGGCTCTCGGGCGATGCCGGCGCTCCGGCCGCGGCGGAGGTGGTGCGCACCGGCCAGACGACAGCGGATGCGCTCGCGGCGAGCCAGTTGCTCCGCGACGGGAATCCGGATGCCGTGCTCCGGCTGCTGCCCGCCGGCGCCACACGCGAGCCGCTCCTCGTTCAACTGCGGGCCGCGGCGCTCGAGAAGCTCGGCCGCGACGACGGACCCGAGCTGGAGCTGCTCGCGGCCGGCGACACCACGACCGCACTCGGTCGCGACCTCGCGGGCGCCGCACTCGTGCGGCTGGCCACGCGCGCGGACGAGAAGGGCGGTGATCCGCGCGCGTTGCTCGCGCGCGTCCCGGGCGGGAGCCGCTACTCCGGCCGCGCGCGGCACATGAGCGCGCTCGCCACGCTGGAGCACGGTGACGCCGCGGCGGGCCGCGCGCAGCTCGAGTCGCTGCTCGCGGAGGACTCGGCCTACGCGGGCCGTCGCGACGCGGAGCAGGCGCTGGCAGGCCAGGCACTCGATCAGGGCCGCTGGGACGACGCGCTCGCGGCGTACGCCCGTGCCGACTCCGACTGGGTGCGCGAGCGCGACCTGCTGCGCGCGCGGCTGGCGCCGGACTCCGCCGCCGGCCTCTGGCAGGCGTGGGAGCACGACCACTCCACGGCAGAAGCGCTCGTGCTCGACGGCCTGCCGGCCGAGGCGCTCACCGAACGGCTGGCGGAGGATGCCGCGGACCTCGCGTCGCAGCCCGTGGCCGGCGAGCCCGAGCTGGGGCTGCCGAGCGCGCTCGGGGTGCCCGGGCCGCACGTGCCGCCGCCGCCGGCCGAGGACTGGGACCGGGCCGCCGCATCGGCTCGCGCGCTCGCGTCGGCGCGCGGCGCGCTCGTGCTCGTGAGCGATTCGCTCGCGCTCGAGCGCGCGTCGCTGGCCGACCAGCGTCACTACTTCGGGTACGGCCTCGGCGAGGTGCGCGACGAGGGCGGTGCGCTCGCCCATCGGCTGACGACGCTCGATTCCCTGCGCGCGCTCATGGACAACACCGCGCAGCGCCTGATCGCACTCCGCGACGCGGCCACACTCCGGTTCCAGCGCCGCGCTGCGATCGTGCTCTCGCGACTCGCGGCCCAGGAGGCCTGGATCCGCGCGATGAAGCACTTCTACCTGGACGGTCCGGACGGACGGCACCAGGCCGCGACGCCCCCGACCTGGAAGGGACCCGACGTGGTGCTCCAGCAGGAGGCGGAGCTGGCGCAGTCGCTGCGCTTTTCCGCCGGTCACCTGCTCGCGGAGAGCCCCAAGCGCATCGCGGCAGCGTACGAGAACCAGTGGGGTCCGCACCTGATCGACCGCGCGACGGCGCTCGACCTCGGCACGCGCGACGCGCTGGCGTGGTCGCGCGCCCTCGACCGGAGCGTGGACTCGACGCTCGCCACGGTGCGGACGAGCGCGGAGGAGGCGCGGCTCGCCGCCCGCGCCGAATCGCTCGCGCGCGATGCGGGCCGGCTCGCCGACGCCGACGCGCGACTGCGCGCCGGGATCGCGTACACGGCCGTCGCGCACGCGCTGGACACGCTGCAGGACGCGCGCGAGGGGATCGACTACGGACTCGCCGCCGCGGCGTATGCGCGCTCGGTGAAGCTCTCCGCCGCCGACACGCTGACGGTCGCGGCCAGCGTGCGGGCGGGCCAGCCCGGTGTGCCCGCCGTCGAGGACGTGGCCGCCGACTCGGCCTCGCGCCGGAACCGCGACGAGGCCATCTCGCGCGCCAGCATCTTCCTCGCCGATCACCCGAGCTCTCCCGCCCGCGGCGAGATGCGCTTCCGCCTCGCGGACCTGCTCATCACCGCGGCGCGTGCCGACTTCCGCGACCGCATGACCGCCTGGGTCGCGGCCCAGGCCGCGGGGCACGCCGGCCCGGTGCCGGTCGTGGACCACGCCCAGGCGCTCGCGCTCTACCGGCGGATCCTCGACGAGGATGCCGACTTCCCCCACCGCGACGCGGTGCTCTTCAACGCAGGGATGCTGCTGGCCGATGCGGGGGACCCCGCCGCGGGCGGGTTCTTCACGCAGTTGATCCGCGACTTCCCGGCCTCCACCTACGTCCAGGAGGCGAGCCTTCGGCTCGGGGACCTGGCGGTGGACTCCCGGCAGCTGGGGGACGGTGTCACCCACTACCAGCGCGCGGCCTCGGGCTCGGATCCCTCGCTGCGCGCGATCGCGCTCTACAAGGCGGGCTGGGCGCACTACAACGCCGACCGGTTCGACGAGGCGGCGCAGGCGTTCCGCGGCGTGCTCGACCTCTACGCGAGCGACGCGCGGCTCTCCATCCAGGCCGACATCGAGCAGGAGGCCGAGCAGTACTTCGTGTTCTCGCTCGCGGCCGCCGGCGGCGCCGAGGCGTACGAGCGACAGTTCCCCGCGGGCGACAGCGGGCGTTCGGCGGAGCCGCCCTACGCGCGGCGCGTGCTGCGGGCCATGGGCCAGCACTTCCGCCGCTACGGCGAGCTGAGCCGCGCGGTGGCGGTGGACGAACTCTATCTCAAGCGCTGGCCCTCGGACGCCGCCGCGCTCGAGGTGGCCGGCCGGCTGGCCGAGACGCAGGCGAAGGCGGAGCGCCCCGGCGACGAGCGTGCGACGCGGCTCCGCTGGGCGGAGGATTTCGCGCCGGGCGGAGCGTGGGCGAAGGCGCAGTCGAGCGACTCGCTCCGGAACGCGGGCGCCGAGTTCGCGCGCGATGCGTGGCGGGCCGTTGCGTTCGAGCACCACAAACGTGCTCGCGAAACAGGCTCGTCAGAGGAATGGCGCGCGGCGCTCCGGAACTACGAGACGCTGCTCGCGCGCTGGCCGTCGGACTCCGCCTCGGCGGTGTTCGAGCTGCACGCGGGCGAAGCCTGCGCCGAACTCGGCGACTACCCGGCCGCGCTCGCGCACTATCGCGTCGCGGCCGACCACGGCCGCGACAGCGTCGCGACGCGCGCCGCCTGGCAGCAGGTGGCGGTGACCGACCGCTGGTACGAGAGCTCGCGTCCTGCGGCGGTGCGCGGCACCCCGCGCGGCCCGGGCAGCGATTCGCTGGCGCGCGCGGTGATCACCGCGGCCGACGGGCTGCTCGAGCGCGAGCCGAAGAACCCCAAGGCCTCCGACCTCGTGTGGCGGGAATGCCAGCTCACGCTCGCGCACGGCTGGAACGACCAGGCGCTCCTCGAGCTCGCGCGCTTCTCGCACGCTTACCCCGGTGATCCGCGCGCGCCGCTGGCGGCGGGTGAGCGCGCCGAGGTGTACTTCCGGGCGAAGGATTTCGCAGCCGCCGGCGACGCGTTCGAGGAGGCGCTCGTGATCGCGCGCCGCGCCGGCGCCGATTCGCTCGCGCGCCGCGCGGAGAAGGCGCTCCCCGTGTGCGCGTTCGCCCGTGCGGAAGCGGCGGTCGGCGCCGACTCGACCCAGTACGAGAAACACGCGCAGCTCTTCGAAGACGTGGCGAAGCGCTGGCCCGATTACGAATATGCTCCCGTCGCCCAGTACCGTGCCGGGCTCGCTTGGCTCGCGGCGGGGCGCACGAAGGACGGCGTCCGCGCGCTCGGGGTGGTGGCCGAGCACTGGCCGAAGCACGCGCTCGCGCGCGAGGCGCACCTGAAGTCGGCGCAGGCGCTGGAGGCCGCCGGGGACAAGGGCACCGCGGCCACCGCGTGGCTCGAGTTCTCGCAGAAACATCCCGACGATCCCGATGCCGACAAGGCGTGGTTGAGGGCCGCCGACCTCTGCGACTCGGCGGGGATGGGCTCGCGAGCCGACGACCTGCGCGCGCAGTACCTCAAGCGCTGGCCCAACGACCAGGAGTCTGCGATCGAGATCCTGGAGACGCTCGCGCACAAGGAGCTGGCCTCGCTCGGCCCGGAGAAGCCGCTCGCGACGCTGCTCCCGCCGGCGCCGCCGGCCCGCAGGCGCGGGGCGAAGCAGGCCGCCGCGGTGGCGCCGGTTGGGCCGCCCTCCTACCTCGCGCAGTACATGAGGCGAATCGCGCAAAAGCCCTCCCTGGCCTCCAAACCGCTCCTCGCGGAGGTCCGGTTCCGGTTCGCGGAGGAGGCGTTCCAGCGCTATGGCGATGTCCGGCTGACGCAGCCGTTGCCCAAGTCCATCGCCGCCAAGCAGAAGCAGTTGGACAGCGTGCTCGTCCGCTACCGCCGGACGGTGGACATGGGCGTGCCGGAATGGGCGCACGCGGCCACGTACCGGATCGGCGAGGCGCTGGTCGGCTTCGGCGAGGCGCTGGAGAAGAGCGAGCGGCCGGCCGATCTCAAGGGGGACGACCTGAAGGCCTACGAGAACGTGCTCATGGAGCAGAGCGTGACCTTCCGCGATCGCGGCGAGACCGTGTGGACCGACCTCCTGCAGCGCAGCAGCGGCACCGTCGCGGACGCGTGGACCACGCGGGCGCGCGGCTCGCTGTGGTCGCGGCTCGGCGACCGGTTCCTGTTCGAACCCGAGCGCGACTTCCCCGTCGTCGAGGGCGGCGGTCCCGGTCACACGCGTGCGGCCAGGTCCCCGCGCGACACGACGCCCACGAGCGAGCGCGCCGGCGGATCCCGGACCACGCCCGTTGCGGGTGAGGGGCACGAGTGATGCGGCGCGATCCCCTGCAGGCACCGCTACGGCTCCTGCTCGCGCTCGCCTGTCTCGCCGGCTCGGCCACGGGCTGCGGCATCCGACTGCTCCACCGTGGCGGGCCCGCGAGCGTGACCGCGACGGTCCCGGGTGACGCCGCGGCGAAGCCGTCCGGGAAGGGTGACAGGTCGCGGTCCGGGAAGCGCAAGGGTGACGCGAACGCCAGCTCCTCGTTCGCGAACGATCCGCTCGGGGAGGCGCGCGAGCGCATGGTCGAGGAGCCGGCCGAGCCGTGGTGGCCGACGCGCGCGGCCGAACTCGAGGCCGCGGCCGGGAACACCGCCGCGGCCGAGAACTCGCTCCGCACCGCGCTGATGCGTGACTCGGCCTACGCGCCGGCGCTCACGCGACTCTCCCGCATGCTCTACCAGCAGGGCCGGCACGACGAGGCCGTGCGCCTGCTCGAACCCGTGCGCGACCACCGCACGTCGCTCGACCCGGCCGATCGGGCCGCGGTCCTGGCCGGGCTCGCGCTCCACGAGGCCGCGCTCGGCCGCGACGACGAGGCGCGCGCGACGCTGGAGATGCTCGGGCACGCCGACCGCGACGACGCGGCGGGCGTGGCCGCCTACCTCGCGGTGCGCGGCCGGTCCGCGGATTCGGCGCTCCAGTTCACGCAGGCGGCGGTCAAGAAGGTGCCGGGCAGTGCCGCGAACCACAACAACCTCGGCATCGCACTCCTGCGCACGGCCGATCCGGACGGCGCCACGCGCGAGTTCGAGCGCGCCATCGCGCTCGATCCGTCGCTGCCGGGGCCCTGGTACAACATGGCCATCCTCGAACGCTGGTACCGGCTCGATCCCGCGGCGGCGGCGAAGCGCTTCCAGCAGTATTGGGCGCTCTCGCATGCCGACCCGGACAGCCTCTACACGGAACTGGGGCACGAGCCCCCGACCTCGTCCCTCGAGGAGGGCCACAAGTGACGACCCGCACCCCCCGGGCAATCGCCCTGGTCCTGCTGCTCGCCGCCGCGCCCGCGCCCGCCGCGGAGGCGGCCGGGCCCGCGCCCGCGCCGGCCGCCTCCCCGGCCCGGCACGCCCCGCGCACGACGGCGGTCACGCGCGCGCGGTCCGCGGCCGATACCAGTGCGCGAGCCAGGCCTCGTGTGGGAACGCGCATGCTGGACGACATCCACATCGAGGGCGAGATCCCGGTGCCGCAGGTCCTGTTCATCACCGCGCGGGACCAGCGTCGCTTCATGGAGTTCCAGCACCACCGTTACCAGCAGACGAGTGTCGAGCTGGGCCGAGCGACCGCGACGCCTTCCCGGGTCGTGGTCCCCGCGCCCGCGCCAGCGGAGCGAAAGGAGAATCAGCGATGAACGAGTTGTCCGGACTGGCGTCCTTCTTCAAGTCGGGCGGACTGGTCATGTACGGGATCCTCGGCGTCGGCGTCGTGGCCGCGGGGATCGCCCTCGAGCGCTTCATCGTCATCATGGGGGCCTCCCGGTTGAACGGCCGCAAGCTCACGAACGACGTGCTCAACTACATCAACCGGGGCGACCTGACCTCGGCCCGCAATGTGAGCCGCATGTCGAACGCGCCCGCGGCGCAGGTGGTGCAGGCGGTGCTCTCGGTCCCCGAGCTGGACGAGAACAAGCTGCAGTCGGCGGCGGAGGATGCCGCGGCGCTCGCGCTGCCGCCGCTCACGCGCCGGCTCGCGCACCTGAACGTGATGGCGAACATCGCCACGCTCGTCGGGCTGCTCGGCACCATCACCGGCCTCATCACCGCGTTCGCCGCCGTGAGCGCCGCGGATCCGTCGCAGCGCTCGGCGTTCCTCGCCGGCGGCATCTCGATGGCGCTCAATGCCACCGCGTTCGGCCTGATCGTCGCGATCCCGACGCTGCTCACGCAGGGCTTCCTCGTCGGCCAGGTGGAAGGCATCGCCGAGCAGGTCGAGGAGAGCGGCATCCGCGTCACCCGCGCGCTGCTCGGTTCGCCCGCGGCCCGCGGGCAGGTCGTGGCGATGCCGGCCCGCACCGCAGCGCCCGCGCCGACGCCCACGCGCCCGACGTTCGGTCCGCAGGGCGGGAAGCCCTGAACCATGTCCGCGCGCGGACGGAAACAGCGGAAGGAACTGAAGGTCAACACCGACCTGAAGCTCATGCCGCTCATGAACATCATCATCGCCCTCATCCCGATGCTGCTGCTGTCGGCGGTGTTCATCGAGGTGAAGATCATCGAGACCAGTCTGCCGCGTGACGCCGAGGCGTCGACCGCCGCGACGCAGGCCCCGGCCACGCCGCCGCTCGACCTGGCGGTGCACGTGCGGCCGGACGTGTACGTCGTCGAAGGGCACGGGATCGAGCCGCTGCTGATCGCACGCAAGCCGGGCACCGCCGCGCCCGATTCTCTGACGGCGCTGCAGCTGACCCGCGTGCTCCAGTCCATCGTCGCCGCGCACCCCGGCACCACGGACGTGCGCATCGTGGCCGAGGCCCACACGCACTACCAGGAGGTCATCAGCCTCATGGACGCCGCGCGAGCGGCCGGCCTGGTGAACCCCGCGCTCGAGGGGTCTTCCCCGGAGGACGTCTGACATGCGCCGACGCAAGCGTCGCGGAGCCGGGCTCATGGCGAAGTACAGCTCGGACGGCGGGCTCACCCTCACGTCCATGATGGACATCCTCACCACGCTGCTGTTCTTTGTGCTGAAGAGCTACATCTCCGGCGCCGAGGTGACCGCGCCTCCGCCCGGGGTCACGCTGCCGCGCTCGTCCGTGGACACCGGCATGCACACGTCGGTGGTCGTGGCCATCGATCACGACGCGATCATGCTCGGCGGGGAGCGCGTCGCGACCGTGACCGAGGCGGTCGCGAGCCACGAGCTGATGATCGCCCCGCTCGCCGCCCGGCTCACCGAGGTGCGCGCGCAGATGGACGACATCGAGCGCCGCAAGGGCAAGGCCCCGACCGCGACGCACCTGGCCACGATCCAGGGCGACGCGCAGATCGAGTTCCGCCTGCTGCAGAAGGTCATGTACACGCTCGATCGCAACGGCTTCCCCGACATCGCACTCGCGGTGCTCAAGAAGGCCTGACCATGGCGACCACGACGGCAACCCTGTATCGCAGGCCGCTGTTCGAGCCGGACGACGAGCTGTTCATGCGCTGC
Organism: uncultured bacterium; assembly: GCA_964434945.1. GTDB lineage: Bacteria > Eisenbacteria > RBG-16-71-46 > RBG-16-71-46 > RBG-16-71-46 > JAIOPA01. The sequence goes on from CAYSWZ010000113.1 coordinate 25,138, forward strand.
CTCGCCGGCAGCGCGTTCGCGGCCGTGCTGCTGGTGGTGATCGTGCGCCTGCTCCCGGCGCCGCCGCCGCGGGCGATGACGCACGTCGAGGACCTCTCGCCGCGCTTCGCGAGGCTCATCCTCGAGCCGAAGAAGCTGGTGCCGCCCCCGGTGCTGCCGGCGGCCGACAAGGTGAGGGCCGGCGTCGCGAATCCGGGCGGGGGCGGCGGGGGCGGGGGCGGAGGCGGCGGCAAGGCCGAGCCCACGCACAAGCCGCTGCCGGCTCCGGGCCTGCCTTCGGGCAACCGGCACGTCGAGGCGATGCACTCGATCGCGGACGGGGTCGGCGCCGCGGGCCGTGCCCGCGCGGAGGCCGAGGTGGGCCAGCAGCTGGCGAGCACGTCGTCGTCGCTGAAGAGCGCGCTCGCCGGCCTCAACGCTTCGCTCGGGATCACGAGCAGTGCCAGCGGTGGCAGCGTCTCGCGCGGCGGCCGTTCGCGCGGCATCCGCGACGCGCGCGGCGCCGGCGACCTGGGCGCCGTCTCGACGACGCTCGGAGGGGGCGGCGCGGGCGCACACGGCGACCTCGGCGGCTCGGTCGTCTCGGGCTCGCTCGTCTCGATCGGCGACCTGGCCGCGGGATCCGGATGGGGCACCGGCAGCGGTCCGGGCGCGGGCTCGGGTTCGGGCGGCGGCATTGGCTCGGGGACCGGGACCGGCACGGGCTCGGGCTTCGGACCGGGATCGGGCGGTGGCTCGGGCGGCGGCTCGGGCGGCGGATACGGCACGGGCGTGGGGAGCGGCAGTGGCGCGGGCCCCGGCGTCTACCGCAGCAATGCCTCGCTGCTCGCGGTCATCCAGCGCTACGCCGCCGGCATCCAGTACTGCTACGGCAACGAGCTGAAGCGCGATCCCTCGATGCGCGGCAAGCTCGTCGTGGCGATCACCGTCGCGGCTTCGGGCGAGGTCCTCGAGGCGAGCGTGGTGCAGAACACGCTCGGCTCGTCGCGGCTCGCCTCGTGCGCACTGTCGCAGATCCGCGACTGGCGCTTTCCCGCGATCGCGACCGGGGTGACCACGTTCCAGGCGCCGTTCGTGTTCACGCCGCCGAACTGATCGGGGGCGGGGGCGGCGATCAGTAGTGGACGGTGAGCCGGATCGTGCTCACCCACCAGTTCACGCGCTGGACCGGAACGAACCGCATACCGGCCTCGATGCCCACCGCCACGACCTTCTGCCGCCGCGGGAGCATGCTCAGGTCGAGCGCCACTTCGGGATCGGTCTCGTCCACGGCGAGGTCCAGGAATCCCGCGCCCCCGCCGCCCACCTGCAACGCAGAGCGCGCGATGGCGAGCCCGGGCCCCAACGAGACGCGCGTGATCGGACCGCTCCGGGGCAGCCAGTGCAGCTGGAGTGCGGCGTCGAACAGGCTGTACTCGAGCCCCGCGGTGACGCTGCCGCGCGTCACGTCGTGCGTCCCGAGCAGCGCCATCCCGATCACGGGCCCGAGGCGGAGCGAGGCGTTCAGGGGGTAGTCCACGCCGCCCGCCACCGAGATCGAGCCGGCCGGCGCGAGCGAATCCGAGAAGAGGTGCGCGTAGCCGACCGACAGGTGGCCGCGCCACTCCGCGAGGTGCATGTCGGCCGCGGCTTCCCCGGGCGCGAACAGCGTGACGGCAGCGGCCAGCGCGAGCGCCGGTCCGAATCTCATGTGTGTGCTCCTCCGCCACAACGTGCGCTGCGACCCGCCCCGAGGCATTCCGCTCCGATGTTCCCCCGGGACAGCCACGTCCGGCGGCCCGGCAGGCGCCACGCGACACGCCCCGCGTGCCTACACCGCGACCGGGCTCCGGGTGCCCGAATCCGCGGCGAACTGGCGCGCCGGCCCGCGGCGCTCCCGAGTTCGCCGCAGCGCGTGCGGTTCAACCGTTGCGGCCGTCGAGGCCGCGCGCAGTCTAGGCTGCGGTTGCCGCGTGCGCAACGCGCGCTCCGTCGGGCCGCGCGTGGTCGCCGGCCAGCCGGACGCGCGCCCGGCCGGAGACGGAGCGACGATGCCGGTGGCGCGAACCCGCGCGCGAAGTTGCCGGGCTCCGACACGGGCCCTACTCTGCTGGCGCCGTGACTCGCAACCTACGCTGGGTCCTCATCGCGCTCGCCGCCTCGATTCTCGCCGCCGTGGGGATCGTTCTCGCAACCGTCCATCCGCGCTTCTGCTTCGGGACGCTGGTCGGGGACGACGCCGGCTACTACCTCGCGATCGCCCGCAACTTCTGCCTCGGGCACGGGTTCAGCTTCGACCGACTGCGCCCGACCAACGGCTTCAATCCGTTGATGCCTCTGCTGTTGATCCCGCTCGACCGGGTGCTCGCTCCCGGGCTCGATCTCGTGACCTGCTTCCGGATCGGCGCGCTCGTCACTTGGGTCGCGGTCGTGCTCGGGGCGTGGCCGCTCCTCCGGCTCGCCGGGCGCGTGTTCGAGGCACACGGCTTCCCGCCGGAGACCCGCGCCCTCGCGGTCGCCGCGACGGGATTCTTCTACGCCGGATTCGTCGGGTTGAAGGGCTTCTACGGCATGGACGCGTTCCTCGTCTCGCTCCTCGGGCTCCTCTACCTCGAGCGCGTCTCCCAGCACGGGCTGCTCTTCCCCGGGCGGGCGCCCGCGCTCGGCGAGGGCGCGCTGCTCGGCGCGATCGTCCTCGCGCGTGTCGACTCGCTGCCGTTCGTGGCCGCGGCCTTCGTGGGGATGCTCGCCGGCGCGCGCGGACGCCCGGGGGCGGGCGCGGCGATCGCGGGGAGAGCCGCCGCCTTCACCGCGCTCGTCGCGCCCTACCTCGCGTGGAACCGGCTCGGGTTCGGCGACTGGCTGCCGATCTCGGCGCGCCTCAAGTCGTCGTTTCCCGACATCCACCTCGCGGAAAGCCTCGGCACGGTGTTCCATTCGTCGCTCAATCCCGTGGACCAGGTGGCGCTGTGCGTGGCGCTCGCCGCGGCGGCCGGCTGGCTTCTCGTGACCCTTCCCCGTGCGAGCGGCGCTCGCGATCCGATCCGCGACGAATTCCCGGGGCCGTGCGAGGCGATGGGCGTGTGGGCGCTCTACCTCTTCCTGCGCATCGCCTGGCTGCTGCTCTTCAGCCGGCTCGACGTGCAGGGCAGCTACTTCGTGCTGGCGCATCCGTTCGTGGTGTTGAGCGCGATGGTGCTCGCCCACCGCCTGGGCGGTTCGCGAATCGCGAGCGCGGCGGCGATCGGCCTCGCACTCGTGACGCTCGTGCTTGCGGGCGCCAAGTGGAGGACGGTGGGCCCGGAGGCGCGCGCCATCGCCGCGGGAGTCGGCGACGAGTGGGCGCTCAGCAGGGGTCTGCACGACGCGGTCTCCGCCCACGACGTGCTCTACGGTGGCGCGTACGGGCTGATCGGGTTCGCGGCGGACCGCCCGTGGGTCAACGGAGACGGCGTCGCGAACGACCGCGCCTACCAGGAGGCGATCCGGGACGGCCGGCTCTCGGCCTACCTGGCGCGCGAGGGAGTCGACCACCTGGTCGTCACGGTCTCGCCGCCGCGCCCGCCGGGGCGGGAGCCGATCGTGCTGCAGATCGCGAGCACGCTCTACGGTGCCACCGACACGCTGGTCGCGAGTCCCGACGACATCGTGTACCGGGGTTCGCTGCGCCGGAATGGCGGCACGGAGCTCTGGCTGGTGCGCTGGCCGCGCGGCGCGTCACTTCGGGCGGAGTGACGGGGATGATGCCGGGTGAGCGAAGCGCTCAGGCCTCGCCCTTGCCGGAGTCGGCGGGATCCCCGGGCAGGCCCCGCTCGCGATAGACCTGCTGGAGCGCCACCCGCAGCCGCTCGTCGAGCGCGACCGGCAGGACGACCTGCTCGTTACAGCGGTAGATCATGATCGTCCGCTTCAGCGTGTCGACCTCGACGCGGCAGTGCTCGCACGAACCGACGTGCAGATCGACCTGGGCGACCAGTTCCGCCTGCGCGTCGGCGTCGAGGTATTCGGCGAGCTGGTCCAGGACTTCCTGGCACGAGAGCTTCTTCACGGCGCGCGGTTCCCGCGTGGCTCGGTCGCTGCTTCCATGCTCATTCGATCATGGCTCCGGGTCGGGTTCACAGGGCGGCTCTCGGGCGGGCGCCATGCGCTCCTTTCCCGATCACCGCCTTCGATGCACGGCGTCCGCCCTCGGGTGCCGACGAAATGACGCCCGCGGCTTCGGCCGCGAAGCAGGATGCCCTCCCGGGGGTCCCGCTGACAAGCCCGTTCGGGGGCGCCGGGGCCCCCGGGAACTGGTGACCCGTGTTGGAATCGAACCAACGACACCCTGATTAAAAGTCAGGTGCTCTACCGACTGAGCTAACGGGTCCCGAACGGCGCGGCGTGCGCGTCGTTATAGCGAGTCCGGGTGTGGCCGTCCACCCGGATCCCGGCCGGGTGGCGGCTGGCGCGCGGCTCGGGCATTGTCGCGAATCCCCCGCGCCGACGCGTCCGTCGGGCCCGGGTCCGCCGGGCCCAGCAGAATGCGGCACGCCCGCCGCCCCGGGCCGCCGATCGGCGGGCACGGGGTGCGCAAGGGGTGCGCCGGAATGGCCGATAATACCGGTGCGGTCCCCGGCCGCCCGAACCCCCGACCCCCAGGAGAAGCGACCGCGCATGAGCCCGCCCGCGACACCCGAGTCCGCGCACGGGGTATCGTCCCGCACGGGTGCCCTCCTCGCGGGGATGGTCCTCCTCACGCGATTGCCGTTCATCCGGTGCGGCTACGGCACCGACTCCGACACGTGGAAGTTCGCGTGGGCGGTTCGCGAGATCGCCGACACCGGCCGCTACACCGCTTCCCGCCTGCCGGGATATCCGCTCATGGAGTGGCTGTGCGTGCCGCTCGCCCACCTCGGTCCCTGGGCACCGAACCTCCTCTCGGCGGTTGCAGCCGCGGCATGCGCCTGGCTCGCCGCCCGGTTGTTCGCGCGCCACGGCGTGCGCGAGCCGTGGCTCGCGGGAGCGGCGTTCGTGTTCGTGCCGGCGGCCTACATCGCGGGCACGTCGAGCATCGACTACCTGTGGGCGATCGCGTTCGCGCTCGCGGCCTGGCTCGACGCCGAGGAGGGACGCGCCGGCCGCGCCGGCCTGTGGCTCGGCTGTGCGGTGGGCACCCGCATCACCTCCGCGCTGTTCGTCGTGCCGCTCGCGTGGCTGGCCTGGAACGCGGGCGGCGAACGGCGGCTGCGCGCGGTGATGACCGTGGGCGCCGTGGGCGCGCTGCTCGGGGCGGCCTGGTACGTCCCCGGCTTCCTCCGCTACGGCTGGAACCTGTTCACCTACTCGGAGATCAAGGGCGGGCAGTCCTCGGCGCTCCACTTCCTCGGCGGCATGCTGCACCCGGGGGACCCGGGTATCGCGCCGTCGCTCATCGCCGGGCAGGCCACGGTGCTGCTCTGGGGCGTCGTCGGCTCGGTGGCGATCGCGCTGGCGCTGGTCTCGATCGCGTGGCAGCCGCGCGGGGGCGAACGTGCCGGGCGGCTCGGGCCGGCCGCGGGCGCCGCCGTCGCGAGCATCGTGGTCCTGGAGACCATCGTCTACCTGAGGCTCCCCCACGACGAGGGCTACCTGCTCCCCGCGGTGCCGTTCGTGATGCTGGCGCTCGCCTCGTGGCTCACGCCCGGCCGCTTCCGCGCCGTGTGCCTGGCCCTCCTCGTGTCCCCGTTCCTGTTCGGCGTCGACGTGGCGCCGCCGAAGAAGGGCCTCACCCCCGCGCACCCCTCGCCGATGACGCTCCGGCTCCCCGTCGCGCGGGAGACGGTGGTGATCGAGCCGTTCCGGGGCGCGCTCCTGCGGGACTTCGCCAAGCGCGAACGCATGCTGGACGTGGAGCGTCGGCTCGTGGCGTGGTGGCCGCAACGTCCAGAACGCTTCCGGCTCGCCGCGGGCAACATGATCGCCATGCTGTATTATCTGTTCCCGGTGGATCCCCGCGAGGCGCCGTTTGCGCGCTGGTACTCGACGGCCGAACGGGCGGACGCCCGGTCGCAGGGCGTCCCGATCTACGTGCTGCCCGACGTCACGCACCGCATGCGGATCTCGGAGGGGCTCACGTCCACCGCGGGGCTGTCGCCGCTCGCGGGCGCGGAGGCCGATTGATGCGACGCCGCGACCACACCCGAACCGCGGAAGGTGAGCGATGGGGTTCCTGAACGCGCCCATCACGCCGGCTCCGAGGCCATGGCGCGAGGACCCGCTCGGCCGCGCGCTCGGCCTCGTCCTGCTCGTGGTCTCGGGCGCCCTGCTCGGGATCCAGTACTGGACGCCGAACAAGCGCGTGATCCCGGTGGTCGCCGTGCTGCTCGTGTTCGGCGTGGCGTGGCGCCTGAGCATGGCGGCGGCCGTCAACGTACTCGTGTTCATCCTGCCCTATCCCAAGGGCACCGTGTTCGGCAGCACCAACCTCGCGTTCATCATGATCGTGTTCGTGATCTGGCTGCTGCGCATCTCGCTGCGCACCACGGCACCCGCGCGCACGAGCCCGGTGGACCTGCCGATCCTCGGCATGCTGCTGTGGGCGGTGCTGTCGTTCTACAACATACGTTCGGATTTCGCGCTCGAGCGGGCGCTGCAGAACTTCGAGTTGTTCGTGGCCTGCGTCGTGCTCTACTACCTGATCGTCAACTGCGTGCGCACCCAGGTCGACCTGCAGCGGATGCACATGGCGCTGCTGGTCACCGCGCTGGGCGTGTTCTCCGTCGCCCAGTGGGAGCTGCACAACCCCGGCCGGGTGCTGATCCCCGGCCTGCTCGATTTCAGCGGCACGCTCGGAAACGACTTCAACACGCGCAACGTGCGCGTCGGCGCCAGCTTCCGGGACTACGAGCTCCTGTCCGAATACTGCGGCATCATGTTCCTGTTCACGCCGCTCCTGCTCGTGCGGGCCCGCTCGCAGACCCGCCGCGCGCTGATCGGCCTGTTCTGCCTGTTCAACGTCTACACCATGTTCACCACCGTGACCCGCGGGGTCATCGTGGCGCTCATGGTCGCGTTGCCGTACGTGTTCTACGTCATCCGGCGCCGCATGAACGTGGTCCGGTTCGTCAGCGCCGTGGCCGTGATCCTGCTGCTCGGGGTCGGTATGAACTTCCTCGTCGCCAACTACACGAACTCGGGCAACATGCTCGAGCGCCTCGGCAAGACCAAGGTCGTGCACGGCTTCGTCCCCGAGGCCCGCGCGGGCGCCTGGACGAATGCCTGGAAGCGCTCGCTCGTACACCCGATCCTCGGCCAGGGGCCGTACTACGACGAGATTCCCGGTTACGAGTTCTGGTGGCCGCACAACGTGTACCTGTTCGTCGCGAACCTGTACGGCTACCCGGGGTTGCTCCTCTATCTCATGCTGCTCGGCGGGCTGGTCGTGATGCTGCGACCGGTGGTGGACGACCTGCGGCACGAGAGCTACGCGGACGCCTACCTGATCATCGCGCGAGCGCAGCTGATCGTGTTCATGCTCAACGAAGTGAAGATCGACTACCTGCGGAACTCCATCTACCAGTTCCAGGTCTGGCAGTTCTTCGGCATGTGGACCGCCGCCTATCTCGTGAGCCGTGAGCAGGGCGTGCGCGCGGGGTTCTTCCTGGCCGAGCCGACCGAACCGCCGCGGAAAAGGCTCGCCGCCTGAGAGGCTGACGGCTGGCGCTCCCGAGCGCCGCTTACCGGGTCGGTCAACACCAACACCGGCAATCGGATGACGCGCTGAATTGAAGCACTCCAGGAGGTCCACGCCGGGCCCGGATCAGCCCCTCGGGACCTCGGCGCTGCGCTCGGCGCCGACGGAAACCGAGCCGATCGGGACCCCGACTTCGCGCTCGAGCCACTCGAGGTAGTCGCGCGCCGCCCGCGGCAGGTCGCGCCAGCGCCGCGCCTCCGTCGTGGGCGTGTTCCAGCCCGGGAACGCGCGCCACACCGGCACGCACTCTTCGAGTTCGCGAGCCGTCGACGGGAAGCCCCGCACCTGCCGGCCGCCGCGCTCGTACGCCACCGCCACGCGGACCTCGGCGAAATCGTCGAGCACGTCGAGCTTCGTCACCACCAGCTTCGACAATCCGTTCACGCGAGCCGCGTAGCGGAGCGCCGGCAGGTCGAGCCAGCCGCAGCGGCGCGGCCGCCCGGTCGTCGCGCCGTACTCCTCGCCCGCCTCGCGCAACCGCGTCGCCTCGGCCCCGGGCATCTCGCTCGGGAAGGGTCCGTGCCCGACGCGCGTCGCGTAGGCCTTGGTGACGCCGATCACCTCGTCCACGGCGCGCGGTCCGAGCCCGACGCCGAGCGGCGCGCCGGCCGCGCTCGCGGGGGAACTCGTCACGTAGGGGTAGGTGCCGTGGTCGAGGTCGAGCAGCGTGCCCTGCGCCCCCTCGAGCAGCACGCGCCGGCCGGCGGCGAGGGCCGCGTGCAACTCGTCGCCCACGTCGGTGACGAGCGGTCGGAGCCAGGTGGCGACTTCGCGCAGGTCGTCGTGCAGCGCGGCGCCGCTCATGCCGGCGAGTTCGCCGGCGACCTCGGGGTATTCGAGTGCCAGGCGCCGGAGATTGCGATCGGCCTGCGCCACGAAATGCTCGCGGTCGAACAGGTCGGCGACGCGGAGCCCGACGCGCGCGGCCTTGTCACGGTAGGCGTAGCCGATGCCCCGGCCCGTGGTCCCGATCGCGCCCGGCCCGCGTTCCGACGAGGCCTCGACCGCACGGTGGTACGGCAGGATGAGGTGCGCCGCGGCGCTCACGCCGAGCTGCTGCGAAGCCGGCACCCCGCGCGACTCGAGTTGTACGACCTCGTCGCGCAGGCGGGCGAGGTCGATCACCACGCCGTTGCCGATCAGGCAGCGGCGGCCGGCGTGCAGGATGCCGGAGGGAACGAGGTGCAGCACCAGGGTCTCGCCTCGATGGATGACGCTGTGCCCGGCGTTGGGCCCGCCCTGGTAGCGGGCGACCAGGTCGGCCGCCTCGGACAGCGCGTCGACGATCTTCCCCTTGCCCTCGTCGCCCCACTGGGCGCCCACCACGACCGTGCACGGCACCGCGCGACCCCCTGCTGAAACGGACGCGGCACCTTACGCGTTGTGCCGGGGGGTGTCCAACGCTGCCGGGCCCGCCCGGTTCAGCGCGCGGTGATCGCCGCCAGCGCCTCGAGCAGCGTGTCCGCCGCATCCATCCCGGCGCGGCGCTGCGCCTCGGACGTGGACGCGCCGAGGTGCGGGAGCGGGAGCACGTTCGGCAGCGACAGCAGCGGATGGTCGGCCGGCGCGGGCTCGCGCTCGAACACGTCGATCGCCGCCGCGCGGAGCCGGCCTCCCGCCAGCGCCTCGGCGAGCGCCGCCTCGTCCACCACGCCGCCGCGCGATGCGTTCACCAGCACGGCGTCGGGTTTCATGAGCGCGAACTCGGCGTTCGACAGCGAGTGGCGGGTGTCGTCGGTGAACGGCACGTGCAGCGTGAGCACGTCGGCCTCGCGCAGCACGGTCTCGCGGTCGGCATGGCGCGTCCATTCGAAGCCCGCCGGCCCGCTCGTCACCACGGGGTCGTACGCGAGCACCCGCATGCCGAACGCGTGCGCCCGCTTCGCCACTTCCTGCCCGATGCGACCGAAGCCGATGATGCCGAGCGTGCGGCCGTAAAGCTCGCGGCCCTGGTACCGGCTCTTCTCCCAGCGGCCCGCGCGCAGCGCCGCCGCGGCGTCCGCGATGTGCCGCTCGAGCCCGAGCAGCATGGCGAACGTGATCTCCGCCACCGACACGCTGTTCGCGTTCGGCGTGTTGCGCACGAGCACGCCGCGCGCCTCGGCGGCGGCGCGGTCCACGTTGTCGAGCCCGGTGCCGGCGCGGACCACGACCTTCAGGTCGGGGGCGCCCGCCAGCACCTCGGCCGTGACCTTCGTGGCACTGCGGACGAGCAGGCCCTGCACGCCCTTCAATGCGGTGAGCAGGTCGGGGGCGGCCAGGCCCTTGGCCTCGACCACGTGGTGCCCCGCGTCGCGGATGCGCTGCACCGCGGCCGGGTCGATGCCGTCGCAGGCCAGCACCTTCATGCGCTCTCCCACGCCCGGCGCGCGGACTCGACCGCCCCCGAGCCGGGCCGGCCGAGCGCCTGGGTGCACTCCTCGAGCGCTCCGAGGACGACGTACACGTCCGAGAGATCGTAGGCGCCCATGTGGCCGATGCGCAGCATCTTGCCCTTGGTGTGGTCCTGGCCGCCCGCCACCGTGATGCCGTGCGCCTCGCGCAGGCGCTTGACCACCGCGCTCGCGTCCACGCCGGGCGGCGGCTCGAGCGCCGTGACCGAATCGGCCGGGCTCCTCGAGAACAGCGTCCAGCCGAGCGCCTGCGCGCCGGCGCGCACCGCGGCGCCGAGCCGCCGGTGGCGCATGTGGACGTTCGCGAGCCCCTCCTCCTTCATCATGACGAGCGCCTCGCCCACGGCGAACACCAGGCTCACCGCGGGCGTGAACGCGCTCTCGCCGAGCGGCAGGCTCTTGCGGGCCTTGCGCAGGTCCCAGTAGAAGCGCGGCGCACGCTCGCCCTCGATCGCGTCGAGCGCCCACGGCGCGAGGCTGACCGTGGCGATGCCGGGCGGCGACATGAGGCCCTTCTGCGAGCCCGTCACCACCACGTCCACGCCCCACTCGTCCTGCGGCAGCGGGTGGACGCCGAGGCTGGTGATCGCGTCCAGCACGAGCAGCCGCTTGCGCGCGCGCGTCGCGCGGGCGATCGCCTGCGCGTCGTGCAGCGTCGCGGTGCTGGTCTCGGAGTGCGTGCCGAACACGGCGCTGATGCCGGTGTCGGCGTCGAGCTTCTTCTCGACCTCGGCCACCGGGATCGCGTGCCCCCACGGCGCCTCGAGCGTCTCGTACGGGATGGCGTACGCCTTGCAGAGGTTCGCCCACCGCTCGCCGAACTTGCCCGCCACGAGGCAGAGCGCCTTCCGGCCCGGGGCCATCAGGTTGACGACCGCCGCCTCCATCGCGCCGCTGCCCGAGGCGGCGAGCATCAGCACCTCGCCCTGCGTCTGGTGCAGCCACTGGAGGTCGTCCGAGACGCGCTTGTACACCTCGCGGAACGCGTCGGTCCGGTGATGCGGCGGCACCTGCGACAGCGCACGCAGGATGCGCACCGGGATCTCGACGGGCCCGGGCGTGAACAGGCGCGGGCGCGTGAACGTCCGGGTGACCTGCGACTTCGGCTGGGCGGTCACGGGGGGCGTGACGGACATGGTCGGGTGTCTCCCTTCCTAGTGGGCGTAGCGGCCCGGCGCCTCATCCGGCGGCGGCACGCTCGCGGAAACGACGGTCAGGGGCTCCTGCGGATTCCGGTCGAGCGCGTGCTCCAGCACCTGGTCCATGGTCTCGACGCTCACGAACGCCAGGTCGGCGCGCACCTCCTCGGGCACCTCGCTCAGGTCCTTCTCGTTGGCGCGTGGCAGCAGCACGGTGCGAACGCCGGCGCGGCGCGCGGCCACCAGCTTCTCGGTGAGTCCGCCGATCGGCAGCACCGCCCCGCGCAGCGTGATCTCGCCGGTCATCGCCACGTCGGAGCGCGTCGGGATGCCGGTGAGCGCCGAGATGAGCGCCGTCGCCATGGTGATGCCCGCCGAGGGGCCGTCCTTCGGCATGGCGCCCTCGGGGACGTGCACGTGCACGTCGATGTCGCGGTGGAACCAGCGGTCGAGGCCGAGCGCCGTGGCGCGTGCGCGCGCGTACGACAGCGCGGCCTGGCCCGATTCGCGCATCACGTCGCCGAGCTTGCCCGTGAGCTGCAGCTCGCCCTTGCCCGGGAGCACGCTCACCTCGATGGTGAGCAGCTCGCCGCCGGTCTCGGTCCATGCCAGCCCGTTCGCAACGCCGACGCGCGAGCGGTGCTCGAGCGCCGAATCGGTGTAGCGCTGCGGTCCGAGCGACGCGGCCAGCTCCGGGGTCGCGATCACCGCCGTGCCGGCGAGCGTGCCTTCCGCCTTGCGCTTCGCCACCTTGCGGCAGAGACCCGCCAGCTCGCGCTCGAGGTTGCGCACGCCGGCCTCGCGGGTCCAGCCGTGCACGAGGTCGCGCAGCGCCTCGTCGGTGACCTCGATGTCGCCCGGCTCGAGCCCCGCCGCGGCGCGCTGCTTCGGGAGCAGGAAGCGCTTCGCGATCTCCACCTTCTCGGTCTCGAGATAGCCGGGGAGCCGGATCACCTCCATGCGATCCGCGAGCGCGGGCGGGATCGAGCCGAGCGAGTTCGCGGTGCAGATGAACATGACCTGCGACAGGTCGAAATCCACCTCGAGGTAGTGGTCGTTGAACGTGTGGTTCTGCTCGGGGTCCAGCACTTCGAGCAGGGCGCTGGACGGGTCGCCGCGCCAGTCGGCGCCCAGCTTGTCGATCTCGTCGAGCAGGAACACGGGGTTCCGCGTACCGGCGCGGCGCAGGCTCTGGATCACGCGTCCCGGCATGGAACCGATGTAGGTGCGGCGGTGGCCGCGGATCTCGGCCTCGTCGCGCACGCCGCCGAGCGCCACGCGGACGAAGCGCCGGCCCAGCGCGCGCGCGATCGACTTGCCGAGCGAGGTCTTGCCCACGCCGGGCGGGCCCACGAAGCAGAGGATGGGAGCCTTGTTCTTTCCGGTCAGCTTCAGCACCGACAGGTACTCGACCAGGCGCTCCTTCACCTTCTTCAGGCCGAAGTGGTCCTCGTCGAGGACCTGCTGCACGTTCGCGATGTCGAGGTTGTCGCGCGTCACCGTGCGCCACGGCAGCGCCGACAGCCAGTCGATGTAGCTGCGCACGACGGTCGCCTCGGGCGACATGAAGCTCATCCGCGTCAGTCGCTCGAGCTCCTTCATCGCCTTGGCGCGCACCTCGCGCGGCATCTTCGCCTTGCGGATGGACTCGTTCAGCTCGTCGAGCTCGTTGGAGAACTCGTTCTGGTGGCCGAGCTCCTTGCGGATCGCCTTCAACTGCTCGTTGAGATAGAACTCCTTCTGGTTCTTGTGCACCTGCGTGCGCACCTGGCCCTCGATCTTGCGCTCGAGGCGCACGATCTCGAGTTCGGCCGCGAGCGTCTCGGCGAGCAGGCGCAGGCGGGTCGCCGCATCCGGCGCCTCGAGCAGCCGCTGCTTTCCCGGCACCTTCACCAGCAGGTTCGCGGCGATGGTGTGCGACAGCTGCACCGGATCGGTGATCGCCGTGGTGGTCGGGACGACCTCGTCGGGGATGCGGCGATTGAGGTGCACGTAGTCCTGGAACAGCTGCAGCGCGTGACGCGTGAGCGCCTCGTGCTCGGGCCCGGGCACGTCGGCGTCGGGCGAGGCCGCGACGTGCACGGCGTAGTAGTCGTTGGACCACTGGAAGCGCTTGACCTCGGCGCGGATCAGGCCCTCCACGAGCACGCGCAGCGTTCCGTCGGGCAGGCGGAAGAGCTGGAGCACGCGCACGATGGTGCCGGTGCGGTGGAGCTCGTCGTGCTGGGGGTCGGCGACCTCGCTGCGCTTCTGGGCGGTCACGAACAGCATGCGGTCGCGCGCCATGGCCTTCTCGATGGCGTTCACCGACGGCAGCCGGCCGACGAGCAGCGGAATCGTCATGTACGGGAACACCACCACGTCGCGCAACGGCAGCAGCGGCAGCCGGTCGGAGACGCGGAGCGTCTCGTCGCCGCGGCGGAACTCGAGCCGCGCGCCGGTCGCCTCGGAGGCGGGCGGCTCGGCCGGGGCGGCCGGCCGCTTGCGGGCGGGCGCGGGCGGGGTGGCTCGCGTGCGGGGCGCGCGTTTCGGCGCGGCCGGGCGGCGGGGCTTCGTGGACACGGTCGACACTCCTTGCGGGACGGAGGAAAAGCGGGGCTGGAACCACGCGAAACGGGCGGCGCAGGGGCGCCGCCCGTCCGGTCATGCCTTCTGGCGTGAGCCGTGCCGGATCAGGCTTCCTTGCGCCGCTTCTCGCGCTCGCCGCGGAACGTCAGCAGCGGCGGCGCGCCACTCTCGATGCTCTCCTTGGAGATCGTGCAGCCGATGACGTCGGAGCGCGACGGGATCTCGTACATCACCTCCAGCATCGCCTCTTCGATCACCGCGCGCAAGCCGCGCGCGCCGGTGCCGCGGTGGATCGCCAGCTTCGCGATCGCACGCAGCGCCTCCTCGGTGAAGTCGAGCTTCACGCCCTCCATCTCCATGAAGCGGCCGTACTGCTTGGTGATGGCGTTCTTCGGCTCGGTCAGGATGCGGATGAGCGAATCCTCGTCGAGCGAATCGAGCGTGCCGACGACCGGCAGGCGGCCGACCAGCTCGGGGATCAGCCCGTAGCGCAGCAGGTCGTCCGGTTCCACCAGCGCCATCATCTCGCCGGTGTTGCGCTCCTTCCGGGTCTTCACGTCCGCGCCGAAGCCGAGCACCTTCTGGCCGACGCGCTTCTCGATGACCTTGTCGAGGCCCTCGAACGCGCCACCGCAGATGAACAGGATGTCCTTCGTGTTCACCTCGATGTACTTCTGCTGCGGGTGCTTGCGGCCGCCCTGCGGCGGCACGTTCGCGACCGTGCCCTCGAGGATCTTGAGCAGCGCCTGCTGCACGCCCTCTCCCGAGACGTCGCGCGTGATGCTGGGGTTCTCGCTCTTGCGCGAGATCTTGTCGATCTCGTCGATGTACACGATCCCGTGCTCGGCGTTCACCAGGTTGAAGTCCGCCGACTGCAGCAGCCGGACGAGGATGTTCTCGACGTCCTCGCCGACGTAGCCGGCCTCGGTCAGGCTGGTGGCGTCCACGATCGCGAACGGCACCTTGAGGAAGCGGGCCAGCGTCCGCGCCAGCAGCGTCTTGCCGGTGCCGGTGGGGCCGATGAGCAGGATGTTCGACTTCTCCAGCTCGATCTCGCCCGCGGAGGGCGGCGAGTAGATCCGCTTGTAGTGGTTGTAGACCGAGACCGCGAGCGTCTTCTTGGCGCGGTGCTGGCCGACCACGTAGTCGTCGAGGATGCGCTTGATCTCCGCCGGCTTGGGCAGCGACCCGCTGGCGGTCGGCGCCTCGCGCTCGCTCTCCCCCTCGAGGATGTCGTTGCAAAGCTTGACGCACTCGCTGCAGATGTACACCGACGGCCCGGAGACGAGCCGGGCCACCTCGTCCTGGCCACGGCCACAGAACGAGCAGCGGATCGGGTGCGGCGTCGCGATGCGCTTCTTCATGCGGTGTCTGCCCTCAGTGCGGGGGACGGCGTCGTGGCCACTCGGGAGCCTGTCCTCGGGCCACGGCGCTCAGCGTCGCTTCTCGATGATCTCGTCCACCAGACCGTACGACTTGGCCTCCTCGGCCGTCATCCAGTGGTTGCGGTCGGTGTCCTTCACGATCTGGTCGATGGGTTTGCCCGTGTGCTTGGCGAGGATCACGTTGAGCTGGTCGCGCGTCTTCATCATCTCGCGCGTCGCGATCTCGATGTCGGTGGCCTGGCCCTGGGCGCCGCCCAGCGGCTGGTGGATCATCACCTTGGCGTTCGGCAGGCAGTAGCGCTTGCCGGTGGCGCCCGCGGTGAGCAGCACCGCGCCCATGCTCGCCGCGAGGCCCAGGCACAGCGTGCTGACCGGGCACTTCACGAACTGCATGGTGTCGTAGATCGCGAGCCCGGCCGAGACCACCCCGCCCGGGCTCTGGATGTAGAGATTGATGTCGCGGTCCGGGTCCTCGCCCTCGAGGAAGATCATCTGGGCGACCACCAGGTTGGCGATGTAATCGTCGATCGGCGTGCCAATGAAGATGATGCGGTCCTTGAGCAGCCGCGAGTAGATGTCGTAAGCCCGTTCACCACGGCCGGTCTGCTCTACCACGAACGGAACGGAAGCCATCCCGGGGATCCTTTCTGTTTCGGTCGCAAAGGTCATCGGCATCGGCAGCCTGCTTCTTGTGCTTGGATTCATCGACCCGCCGGAAGTTCCACCGCAGCGCCCAACGTTTCGTCCGTCACCCGCGCCGCCCCGATCACAAGGTCCAGCGCCTTCTTCTCGAGCATACTCTCCCCCAACGCCTTTCGGCGCTCGGGCGATGCATAATGCTGGCGCACGCGGGAGGCGTTCCTCGGATCCGATTCGACCAGCCGCTGGATCTGCTGGCCGATCTCGTCGTTCGAGACGCCGAGCCCCTCCTGCTTCGCGATCGCGCCGAGCAGGAGCTCCCGCCTGAGCGAGCGTTCCACACCGGGACGGTAATGCTCTTCGAGCTGCTTGTGCAGGTCCTCCGAGAGCTCGCGGCCTCCCGACTGCTCGTGGACGACCTGGTCCAGCATGTAGCTCACCAGCCGCGGGGACAAGTCGACGGCATTCCGCCGCACCAGCTCATCGATGGCCTGGGTCTCCAGCTCCCGGCGCGAGCGCTGGGCGTCCTCGGCCTCGAGGTTTCGCCGCACGCGGTCGCGCAGGCTGGCGTAGGAGTCCAGCCCGAACACGTCCCTTGCAAAGGTATCGTCCAGCGCCCGGAGTTTCTTTTCCTGGATTTTCTTGATGTTCACGACGTAGCGCACCGTCTGGCCGGCGAGTTCGGCCTGGCGGAAGTCGGCCGGGTAGGTCACCGAGAGCGTCCGCTCCTGCCCGGCTTCCGCGCCGGTCAGCCCCGCCTCGAGCGCGGGCAGCAGCTCCGGCGCCCCGAGCAGGATGCGCGCGCCCTTGCTGCGCGTGCCGGCGAGCCGGCGGCCGTTCGCGTCGAGGCGCTGCGAATCCATGAGGACCACGTCCCCGGGGCCCGCCGCGCGGTCGAGGTCGGTGAACACGGCCGACTCCTCGCGCATCTGCTCCACCATCGCGTCGACGGCCGCCTCGTCCACCGGGTGGACCCGGCGCGTGAGCAGGTAGCCCTTCCAGTCCTGCACCGTGAGGTCGGGCACCACGTCCACCACCGCGTCGAACAGCAGCGGCTGGCCGGGCGTGAAGCGCAGGTTCTGGACGGCCGGTGGCACCACCGCGTGGAGCGCCGACTCCTGGATGGCGCGCTGCGTCACCTCGGGGATGAAGCGCTCGAGGAACTCCCGCTCGATCTCTGCGGCGTAGTCCTGGCGCACCCTCTCGAGCGGCACCTTGCCCTTGCGAAAGCCGGGGATCGAGACCTGCTGCTGGAAGCGCCGGGAGACTTCGGCGAGGCGTCGCTCGACCTCGTCCGGAGGCACTTCGATCGCCAGAGTGCGTTGTGACTGCCCGGTTTCGCGGACCGTGTGCGTCATCGTTGGGAGCTTCCTCGTGAAAGGGTCGCCGGGGACTGTTCGGGCACAGGCCCGGTTCCCGGCCGGGTTTGCGGGCTACGGATGTGGTGCGAGAGGGGGGATTCGAACCCCCATGAGTTTCCCCACCGGAACCTAAATCCGGCGCGTCTGCCAGTTTCGCCACTCTCGCACGCGGACCGCTCGGCGCAGGGTGCTCGGGACGGACCCCGTGGCGGGGGTGGCGGGTGTCGTGGGCCCGGGCTCTGCCCGGGTATCCCGGCAAGGCGGCCCACCACGGGCTCGGCGGGGATGCGCAAGAGGGCGCGAGCATAACACAGCGCCTCCCGCCGTCAGGAGCGCCCGGACTCCCGCCCGCCCGTCACGCGAGGCGCTAGAACGCCACCTTCACCGACGCCACCGCGCGGTCGTCCGAGGAGTTGGGCGAACCCTCGCGTCTCAGGTTCCGGTGCAGCAGACCGACGTCGAGGACAATGTCGCCCGACACCCACGTGAACCCGGCGGAGAGAAGCCCCGCCCTGGGTTCGACCGCTCCCGGATTGGACTCCTGCCCGACGCCGAAGCGCGCGCCCCACGGAAGCTCGGGATCCTTCCAGTCGAGGCCCAGGCTCCAGCCGGCGCCCGCCGAGGTGCCGAAGTCGAATCCCTGCCAGTCGGCGCCCGAGCGCCCGGACAGGGCCGCCAGCACGTGTGTCGACGGCGCGACGGTCACACGGGCCGACACGCCACCCGACCACTCCGCCGCGTGCGTCGCGGTGACCGCGAACGTGGTGTCGCCGGCGAGGAGCTGCGAATCGGACGTGCCGGTCACCGCGAGGTCGGAGCTGTAGTGGAGCGCGGCGCCGAGCCAGGTCCCCCACGGCTTGTCGGGATCCTGCGACCACGTCATGCCCGCGCTCCCGCCCCAGGCGTCGCCCTTCCAGTCGAGCGTGCGGTCGCCGGCGAACGGGGAGCCCGACTGCTCGTGCGTCTCGTACCGGTCGTCACGGTGCACCCACTCTCCCGCCACGCCGACACGCGCACTCTGCACGGGATGGGACACGGCGAGGCCGCCGCGGATCTCGCGCTGCGTCGCCTGTTGCTGCACCGCGGCGGGCGAACCGAGCGGGCCGGCGGAGTAGCTCTGCTGCTCGAGGCGGAGCACCGGCTGCCAGCCATAGAGCACGATCCCCCAGCTCCGGACCGGCAGCGAGAGCGAAGCGCCCGCCACGTCGAAGTAGCCCGACGTCTGCTCGATGTTGCGGTTCTGCGACGCCAGGTCCTGGCGGCTCACGTGCTGGTAGACGGGCGAGATCTCCACGCCCTGGGCCACCCTGGCGGCGGGATTCTCGTAGGGCGACTGGCCGAGCCAGCGATCGGAGAGCGCGAGCCCGGCCGAGGCGGCATTGGCCGGCGACACGAAATCGCCGGGGAGCGGAAAGCCGTACGCGGGATTCTCGAGCGGGGGCGGAGCCTCGGCGTGGGCAGCGGGAACGACCGCGAGGGCGCCGGACATCAGCGCGGCCACGCTCGGCAGGATGAGGCGTCGTGCAAGCATTCAGGCTCCGTACTTGTCGAGACGCCCGGCGTTCGCAAGCAATACTCCGATGAGGTCCTTGCTGGCAAGGTCTCCCAGCGAGCCCGCCCGGCAGTTCTTCTCGTGGAACCGCGCGTGCCCGTCCGCGAAGCAGACGGCCGACCGGAGGAGCGCGGGCACCGGATGCCACGAGTGGCCCTTCATCGGGACCGGGGTCGAATGGTCCCCGGTCACGCACAGGACATCGGGGCGGAGCGCGAGGAGCGCCGGCAGCGCCGCATCCACGGACTCGATCACGGCCACCTTGGCGGCGAAGTCGCCGTCCTCGCCGGCCATGTCGGTGCCCTTGACGTGCAGAAACAGGTAGTCGTGCGCCGCCCACTCGCGCGCCGCCACCGCGATCGCGTCGGCCGCGGTCTCGCCGGCGGGCACGAACAGGCTCATGCCGGCCAGGCTCGCGACCCCGCGGTACATGGGATAGGCCGCGATCGCGGCGGCACGGAGGCGGAAGCGCTCGCGGTAGCCGGCGAACCGCGGCCGCTCGGCGAGCCCGCGCAGCAACACGCCGGTGGCGGGCGTCTCCGCGCGCAGCACCTCGGTCGCGCGGGCGATGAACGCGTTCACGATGCGCGCGGACTTCTCGTTTCCCTCCCCCGCTTCGAGCGCGTGCGCCGGCGGCACCGGCTTGCCCTCCCGGTGGGGGTCGGCGTCGCTCACCGCGCCGCCCAGGCCCGGACCGCGCAGCACCGCCACGAAGCGATGGCCCTTCCCCGCCTGCAGCAGGATGTCCACGTCCTCGATGCGGCCGATCGAACGCTGGAGCAGCTCCACGAGCCGCACGCAGGTCGCGGTCGGGATGCGCCCCGCGCGCCGGTCGGTCACGACGCCCGCGTCGGAGCCGGTCGCGCCCACCGTGCAGAAGTTGGCGCGCGCCGCCACGTCGCCGTGCTGGAGGTCGATGCCCGCACCGAGCGCCTCGAGCACGCCGCGGCCCACCTGGTATTCGAGCGGGTCGTAGCCGAAGAGCCCGAGATGACCGGGGCCGCTGCCCGGCGTGATCCCGGGTGCGACCGGCACCAGCCGGCCGAGCGCGCTGGTCGGGCTCAGCGCGTCGAGATTCGGCGTCCGCGCCGCCTCGAGCGGCGTGCGCCCGCCCTGGGCGGGGTTCGGCAGGTCGCCAAGTCCATCCAATACCAGCAGCACGATCTTCGTGGACTGGTCCAGGACGAGCGATTCGATCAAGGAGCCGATGACGGCGGGAGACGACGTGCGGGACGACATCTGGGACGACATCTGGGACGACATCATGGGCGTTCACCTTCTCCCCGGCGAGGGGCCGCGCTCCACGCGCGATGCGGGGTCAGTGCCCGGGGATGGTGCCCCAGGCGGTCCACCAGCGGAGGATCTGCGGCACGAAGCGCTTGGCCTTGACCGCGGGGTCGGCGCTCACCGCGCGGGCGACGTGCGCGCTGTCACCCTGCATCACCAGCACGCCGCGCAGCTCACCCGTGCCTTCGATGTCCCCCGCGTAAACGAGCTGTCCGCTCTCGCGCAGCTGCCGCATGTAGTCGCCGTGCCGCGCGAGGAGTTTCAGGACCTCGGGCGTCGGGTTCGAGTCGTAGTGCGGCCCACGCCGGAGCATGACCCAGCCGAACGACACCATCGAATCGGGCTCGCCCTGCACCGTGCGGTCGAGCGCCTCGGTGCGCCGCTTGTAGTCGTCCCCGAGCCCGGGCGGCGCGAGAAACGGATAGAGCCGGCACTCGAGCCGCCGCGACACGATGGCCGGATCGCCCGCGAGGAGCGAATCGAGCGCCCCGGCTCCCGGCGAGAACACGAACACCCCGCGCAAGTCGCCGCCGTTCGCGAACGGGCCCGCCGCGGCGAGCGCGCCGAGCTGCGACATGCGGCCGATGTTCGCGAGGTGACCCGCCTGGATGCTGTCGGCGTGCGGCGAGGCCTCGGGAGTCCAGGCGCTGCCGCGCGTCAGCAGCCCGAGCTGATAGCGAACGGGCTCGGGCTGCGGGCTCGCGGGGGGTGCCTCGGGGGGCGGGGCGGCGGAGGCGGATCCGCCCCACGGCAGGATCAGCATCAACGCCGTCGCGGCGAGTCGGGGCATTCGGGGCATGGCGGGCGAATCTAGCCAGAACTTCGGCGACCCGTCCACCTCGTCCGTCGCCGCGAACGCTCCGGGGCCCGCGCGCCTTCGCCGGCGGCTGGCGCCCGTGCGGCGGGTCGTACGCGCACGGGTGCACACGCGCTTGTGTGCCCCGGGAGCGCCGCCTATCCTGCGTCGCGCTTCACACTCCCGGCTGCACCTCCCCCCTCGGTTTCCGGAGGCAATCTCCCCATGGCGATCCAGAAGGTCGGTGTGATCGGCTGCGGTCTGATGGGCAGCGGCATCGCCCAGGTCAGCGCGCAGTCCGGCTTCCCCACGATCGTGCGCGAGGTCTCGCCCAACGCGCTCGAAAAGGGCATCGGTTCGATCCACAAGTTCCTGCAGGCCGGCGTGGACAAGGGGAAGGTGCCTCCCTACGAGCTCGACAAGGTGAAGAAGAACCTCACCGGAACGGTGAAGCTCGAGGACCTGGCCGAGTGCGATCTCATCGTCGAGGCGGCGCCCGAGAATCTCGGGTTGAAGAAAGAGCTGTTCGGCGCCCTCGAGGGGATCGCCAAGGCGGGGGCGATCTTCGCCTCCAACACCTCGAGCCTGTCCATCACCGAGATGAGCAACTTCTGCAAGCGGCCGGAGCGCTTCATCGGGCTTCACTTCTTCAACCCGGTCCCGCTCATGAAGCTGGTCGAGGTGGTGCGCACGGTGCGCACCGACGCCGCGGCCGTGGCGGACGCGAACGCCTGGTGCACGGCGATCGGCAAGACCGTGGTCAACTGCGGCGACTCCACCGGGTTCGTCGTCAATCGCCTGCTCGTGCCCTACATGCTCGACGCCGTGCGGGTGTTCGAGCAGGGGCTCGCGAGCCGGAACGACATCGACAACGCCATGAAGCTCGGCTGCGGCTACCCCATGGGCCCGTTGTTCCTCACCGACTACGTGGGTCTCGACACCACGTACTACATCAGCGAGATCATGTTCGACGAGTTCAAGGAGCCTCGCTTCGCGGCCCCGGCGCTCCTGAAGCGCATGGTGCTCGCCGGACTGCACGGCCGTAAGACGGGCAAGGGCTTCTACGACTGGAGCACCAACCCGCCCTCGTGAGACGGTCCGGCGGGACCGCGCTCCCGGGGCCGGGGACCCAAGAGCGATTCGAGCACGCGAGGAAGCGATGACCCGTTCGGAGCGTCCACGCTCGACCGCCGCGGCGGAGCTGGCCGCCTTCTTCCTCGACACGTCGCAATCGCTGCTCGCCGACCTCCGCGCCGCGGGCGTGCTCGCGGGAGCGGACGAGGGGGTGTCGGCGCGCGAGTGGAATGCGGCGGCGCTCCACGCGTGCATCCGTGGCGTGGTGTCCGACGGCGGACGCGGGAACGAGACGGCCGACCTCGTGGACGAGTTCCACGACCTCGTGCTGGCCCAGCTCGGCCCGGCGGTCGATGCCGCGGCATGGCGCGCGCACGTCGCGGCGCGCTACGACGAATACGACGGCATCACGCGCATGCTCGGGAAGGACGGCGCCGCACGCGTGCCCGCGACGATCGCCGCGGCGTGCGCCCGGCACGCGCGGCCGGCCGATCGCGCCGCGCTGGGCGAGGCGCTCGCGCCGCTGCTGGAAGCCCTCGCCGAGGGCGCCGCGAGGACGCTGGCCGACGTGCGCGAGCGGAGCTCGGGCCTCA